>NZ_LKAQ01000004.1:1951589-2251589 GCF_001874525.1 Pseudodesulfovibrio hydrargyri
TGGAGATTCTCAAGAACCTTTTTCAAAAGGTTCTTGAGCGGGGTCCGGGGCGGCGCCCCTGCCGCCGGAGGCATCCCTTGGCCGCCAAAAGGGGCCAGGCGGTCCCGGACCGGGTTTGACCGGGAGCTGACCCTGGCCCCGCTCAGGACGGTTCGGGCATCAAAGCCGCGTTGCAGGTACCGCCGGCCACAGTGGAGGGCCTGGATCCGGGGAACGCGGCCTCTCCTGGTACGATGCCTTGGAACCGTCAGCTATGGGAGGAGTGCCGATTTTGGGCGGCCTGTGCGGCCGTTTTGTCAAGCATAGCCTATTCCCCGGGCCGTGGTATTATTTTTCGCCTCTTCCGGGTGCCTGATCCGGGGGAAAAACAAAATGGTTGTCTGCTTCGGGCCTAGGGCATACCCTCACCCGGTACGAAATGTGACAACAAGGAGTCGGATATGGACATCAACAAGGCCTTGGCCGATCTGAAGAAGGAACCCGGTTTCGTGGAGAACGTGGGCATGGTCCTGGTGCACAACGGCGTGGTGCGCGGCTGGTCCCGCAAAGGCCACGAGGAGGTCACCGCCATCGAGATCACGCCCGATTTCGAAAAGATGGAGGAAATCCGCCAGGAAATCGAGGGACGCGAGGGCATCTTCCGAGCCTGGTGCCACGCCAATTCCGGCCATATGCAGCCCGGCGACGACGTGCTGTTCCTGATCGTGGCCGGCGATATCCGCGAGAACGTCAAGCCCGCGCTGGCCGACTTTCTGGACCGGGTCAAGTCCGAGGCCGTGACCAAGAAAGAGATTTTCGCGTAGGTACGGGCATGCACGAGCACCTGGAGGACAAGCACGGCCGCGAGGTCAGCTACATGCGCATCAGCGTGACCGACCGCTGCAACCTGCGCTGCACCTACTGCGCGGGCGAGGGCCTGGAGTTCATCCCCCACCCGGACATCCTGCGTTACGAGGAGATCATGGAGCTGATGGCCATGGCCCGCAACCTCGGCGTGCGCAAAATCCGCTTCACCGGGGGCGAGCCCTTTGTGCGCAAGGGATTTGCGGACTTCATGATCAACGCGGCCAGGCGCTTCACCGACATGGATTTGTGCGTGACCACCAACGCCACCCTCATCGGCCCGGACGTGAAGCGGCTGGCCGAGGCGGGCATCCGGCGGGTGAACATCTCCCTGGACACCCTGAACCCGGAGAAATTCGTGACCATCACCGGCCGCGACCATTTCGCCGCGGTCCGGGAGAACATCGACCGCTGCCTGGACGCGGGCATGGCCCTGAAGGTCAACGCCGTGGCCATGAAGGGCGTCAACGACGACGAGTTGGGCGATTTCATCGAGTTCGCCCGCACCCATCCCGTGGATTTCCGGTTCATCGAGTTCATGCCCGTGGGCACGGAGACCGGCTGGGAGGACGGACGCGTCTGGACCGCCGCCGAGATTTTGTCCGAGGCCCGCGCCTTTGCCGAACTGGTTCCGGTGACGAAATCCGGCGAGCGCCGCCACGGCCCGGCCCGCATGTTCGACATCGAGGGCGGCCGGGGCCGCATCGGGCTGATCTCCCCCTACACCGACCATTTCTGTTCCACCTGCAATCGGCTGCGCATCACCTCGGACGGCAATCTGCGGACCTGTCTTTTCTCGGACAGGGTCTACCGGCTGCGCCCGGCCCTGCGCCATCCCGCCCTGGGCATGGCCCAGGTCGAGAAGATCATCCGTCTGGCCGGGAAGAACAAGCCCATCGGCAACGAGCTGCTGCGCCGCATGCGCGCCTCGGACCACGGCGTCTGCAAGACCCGCATGGCCTCCATTGGCGGGTAGGCGCCTGATCCGCTTCGTTGCCGTAGGTTTGCCGTAAAGGTTACGGCTGTACCTCCGTCGCCTCGCGTCTCCGGCACCTACCCGCCAATGGAGTGCGGGAGATAAGGGCGATTCTAACAAATTGGGATTGTGGGATTCATATTTTTTACCGCGCCGCTTTTGCGGCGCGGTTTCTTTTTTTGCGGGAAGGACGTTGACCTTGGCCGGTTGTGCGGTAGTATCGCGGGCAGGAAAGGAACCGTCCCATCCCGCGGGGCGCGATCGCAATACCGAAACAAGAGAGTGAAGCCATGACCATGACCGTCAAGGAAGCCATTGCCGCGCGGCACAGCGTGCGTTCGTTTACCGGGGAGCCCGTGTCCGAGGCGGCGCTCGAAGAGTTGCTGGAGGCGGCCCGGCAGGCCCCGTCCAGCCTGAATTCCCAGCCGTGGCGGTTCATCCCGGTCACCGACGAGGCGACCCGCGAGTGGATAGCGTCCAGCGAGGTGTCCAGGAAACAGCGCTGGCTGGCGGGCGCTCCGGCCATCCTGGTCTGCTGCGCGGACCTGGAAGGGTATGTCCGCGACACCCAGGCGAGCGCCTTCTTCTACAAGGAAAACAAGATAATGGACGAGGAGCCGACCCAGGGCGTCCTGGATTACGCCGAGCGCGAGGAAAAGGCGTCCGAGACCGCCCGGTTCGGCGCGTCGGCCATGAACGTGGCCCTGGCCGTGTCCTTCATCATGCTTCGGGCGGTGGAACTCGGCCTGGGCACCTGCTGGGTGGGCATGTTCAACGAGGGGCCGCTCAAGGAGCGCTTCGGCCTGACCCCGGACCAGCGCGTGGTCTGCCTCCTGGCCGTGGGCCATCCCGACGAACCGTCCGTCCCGCCCCGCAACCGCAAGTCCCTGGACGAGATCGTCCTCAAGTAACGCGTTTCAGAGTCACATTGGAAAAGGGCCTCATCATCGATGAGGCCCTTTTTTGTCGATACCCTCGTGCCCGGAATAGGCTTGGGAGAGTGGGTCAGATGTGTCGATTTCGGGGTTCGCGGCTACCGCAGCCGTACCCCCGTACGGCGAGGACAGGCCGCCAACCCCGAAAGCGGCGCAGATGGCCCGCTATCGCAAGCCGCTAGTTGATGCCTAGGTCGGCTCTATGCTTGGGCACGCCGGTCTTGCCTGCGGACTTGTCGTCCTTGTCCAGGAGGAAGACGCGATCCGTCAGCTCGGGGTTCTTTGCGATGATGTACGCCTTGACCGCATTCGCACGCTCCATGGCCAGTTGATGGAGCATCTCGTCGGTGACCTGGATGCGGTCGCGGATGAATTTCTCCATGACCTCCACGGGCTGGCGGTCGGTGACGAACAGGGTGGTGGGCTTGACGTCCTCCTCGTCCGGCTCGTCGGCATAGGCCTCGTAGAGCATGTCCTCGTACTCGTCGGGCGCGACCGTGACCTGGTCCACCGAGGTTTCGGCCCGCTTGGACCGGGGCAGGTCGTCGTACTTGGCCTGCCGGATCTTGCGTTCCAGGATGGCCTGGATGAGGCCGTTCGTGTCGGCCGCCGGGTCCGTGACGCCGTCCACTTCGAGCTTGAGCTTCCGGCGTTCGGTCAGGGCCTTGATGACCGTGTCGAGCTTCTCCTCGCCCTGGGCGCCGAGCGCCGCCCGGCCGGGCTCGAAGACCACGAAGTCCATGTTTTCCCCGCCGCCGAACATGGAGCCGATCAGGGAGAACGGCGAGGTCAGGGCCTTGAACAACAGGTTGATGATGGCCTTGAACACGATGCCGCCGATGCGGAAGTTGGGGTCGTCCAGCCGCCCGGTGATGGGCAGGTTGAGCTGCATGTCGCCGTTGGAGTCCTGGAGCAGGGACAGGCCGAACTCCACCGGGATGTTCGGCGCGTCGGGCCGCTTGTCCTTCTTGCCCAGCTGCAACTGTTCGATGAAGAACTTGTTCTTGGCGTCCAGGACCCAGTCGTCGGTCTTGAAGGTCACGTCCGCGTAGAGCCGCCCCTTCTGGATGGGATAGGCCAGGTTCTTGAGGGTGTACGGGGTCAGGGGCACCAGCTCCATGCCGTTCACCGAGATGGCCAGGTCCGAATAGATGGGCGTGATCAGCGGATTGACCACGCCGGTCACGGACACGGGCGTGGGCCCGACTTTTGCCTTGAAATCCACCTTGGGCCGGGCTTCTTCGGTCTGGCCGATGTCGGTCAGGGACAGGGCCATGTCCGTGACCTCGGTGGCGAAGGCCGGGTGCACGCTTTCGTCGCGGAAGGCGACCTGGCCATTCTGCATGCCGATCTTGCCCACGGTCAGGGTCTCGAAGAACGGCTTCTCCTCGGCGGCCTTTTCCTCGGTTTGCTCCTCGACCTTTTTGACCTCGGCCGCGGGCACGGGCACGGGCTGCTCGCCCTCGGCCGTCCGTTCCTCGGCGGGCGGCGCGGGCTCGGGCAGGCGCAGGGCGCGCCGGACGTTCAGCCTGCCGTCCTTGTCCAGGTGGATCAGGGCGCGCGGCCCGTCCAGGTTGATCTCGCCCAGGGCCAGGGTCATGGGTTCGCTCGCAAAGTCGATGCCCTTGACGTCCAGCCGGTCGATGCCCGCCATCTCGGCGTCGTCGAAAGTGGTCTTGACCTTGAGACCGGTCAGCCCGGTGCTGCCCTTGAGCGTGAACTTCGGGGTCTCGCCGCCGGAGAAGGTGTAGCCCAGGTAGGCGAAGGCCTGGCCGTCGGCGACGAGCAGGTCGGTGTCCTCGGCCAGATAGCCGTCCAAGGGGCGCAGCCCGAATTTCTCGACCCGGATGGAGCCGGTGGAGGCCAGCGGTTCCAAGGCGGCCTTGCCGCGCACCGAGAACCAGCCGCCGCCGGTCCAGCCGCCGCTCAGGGCAAAGGGTATGTCCGCGCCCTTTTCCGTGGTGATGTCGGTGGAGTCGAGCTTGAAATCGCGGATTCCGAGCCGGGCCGGGTCCTTCAGCGCCAGGTCGCGGAAGTCGGCGGAACCGTCCTCGACCACGAAGTGTTTCACGGTCGCGGTCCAGGGCGTTTCGGGCGCATCGTCGGCGGCGGGGGATTGCTCCGGTTCGGTCTCGGCCGGTTGCCCGGTCTCGATTTCGTCTCCCGCCTTCGCGGCCTCGTCCATGACCCGCTGCAGATCCAGGCGGCCGTCCTTCTCGCGGGTGATCTCGGCCGAGGGGCCGGTCAGCTTGACCTCGGCCACGTCCACCCGCCGGGCGGCCAGGTCCAGGGCCGCGCCGGACACGTCCAGGGCGCCCAGGGTGAAGCTCGGCGCCTTGGCCTCGGGCTTGCGCACGGCCAGCCCGGCCAGGTTCAGGGTCCCGTTTTGCGCGGTCACCCGCGGCTCGCCGTCCTGGTCACGATAGGCGATGTCCACGGAAAAGCCGAGCTTGCCGGAGTCCACCACCAGCGGCTGGGCCTCGTTGATGTACGGGCCGTAGGCAGGCACGTTCAGGTCCTTGCCCGCCACGGTGGCCTTGACCGCGAGCGGGTCCAGGGTGGTCTCGCCGTTGAGGTAGACGAATCCCTCGGCACCGAAGGAGCCCTTGAAGATGCTGGTCTGGGCCTCGCGGGTGGACAGGTTTTCCACGGACAGGTCGAGCTTGGAAAAGGTCCGCTTGAACCCGCCTTTGACCAGGTCGTCGCGGAAATCCATGGTCCCGTCGTTGAGTTCGAATTTGCGCACGTCCAGGACAAAGGCCGAATCGGTGTCCGCCTCGGTCTTGACCTTGGGGCCGGTGGTCCCGGGCTCGGAGCCCGGGAAATAGTCCGTCCAATTGATTTCCCCGCCCGCCCGGCGCACGACCTTGAAGAACGGCTGGTCCATGGACACCCGCTTGACGATCAGGGCGTTGTCGCCCAGGGAGAAGCGCTCCATCTCAAAGGCCAGCTTCTTCAAGGAGAAGACCGGGCCGTCTCCGGGCGCGGTCAGTTCCAGGTTGGTCAGGGTCCCGCCGCCGCCCAGAAAGAGGTTGATCCGCTGGGCGTCGGGCCGCTCGAAAAACAGGGAGATGTCCGAGGTGAACCGTCCGGTCTTGAGCTCGAGCGGGGTCTTGATGGGCACGTATTTCCAGTACTGGTGCAGGTCCACGTCCACCGCGCCCAGCTCGAACTCGGTCAGGAGGGTCTTGTCGAAGGGCAGGGTCTTGCCCTTGAGCTCCACCGGGTCGCCGTTGACCACGGCCGTGAACATCGGCTGGGTGAATTCCTTGACCTTGTCCTCGATGCTCGAGGTGAACGGCACGCGCAGATGGATGTCGGAGATGACGTGCTTCTTTTGGCGGGGCCGGTCGTCGAAGGTGATGGCGGAATTGGTCAGCTCGAAGCCGTACAGGGCAAAGGGAAAGACCGCGCCCTTTTTCTCCTCGGGTTTCTTTTCGGCGTCCTTCTGGTTGACGCTGTCCGGGGTGCCGAGCAGGTCGGAGATGGAGTACTTGCCGTCGCCGTAGAAGGTCACGTCGACGTTGAGCCCGTCGAGCTTGAGATAGCTGACCACCGGGGCCAGCTCCCAGACCGTGGAGACGCCGGGCGCGACCTCCATGTGGTTCAGGGAGAGAAGGTCGCCCTCCTCCTTGAGGTTCTTGATGCGCAGGCCGGACAGTTCCAGGCGGAAGGTCAGCGGGTTGAAATAGATGTCCCCCACCGAGGTTTCGCGCTTGGTGGCCTCCGTGACCTGGCTGACCAGCACGGATTTCATGATCGCGGGCGCGGCGAGGAAGCCGAACAGGGTGTAGGCGATGAAGGCGGCCAGCAGCCAGAATGCAACGCGGCGGAGCCTTGGCGTGCCTATGTTGATCTTATCGAGAAAGGAAAGCATGAAGCCCCCGCTTGCTGTGAAGTTGTTCCGACCCGAACCATGTTAGAGCAATTCGGCCGCGGAATCCATGGTCAATCCATTAGGAACGCCTAGTCGGTTCGCTTTCTTCTCGGCCCGGCCACGAGCCGGTAGAGGATCAGCCCGGCGAAGAAGGCTCCGATGAGCATCAGCCCGAGGAGGAAGGCGTGGTCCAGAGTGGCCTCGAGGTTGGCCTGGCTCCGGGCCACCAGCCCGTCCATGCGTTGGAACAGGGCCTGCTGCTGCGTTTCAAGCCCCTTGAGGGCCTGGTCGAGGGCCGCCTGACGCTCCCTGGAGACGTTGGTCATGACGCCGGACACGGTCTCGGTCTGCAGCTTGAACAGTCCTTCCATGGCCTGGTTCATGGTCCTGTCCCGCTGGGTGTTGAGATTGTCGAAGAGCTGGGTGATCAGCAGGGAGGCCTGGCCGCCGACCTCGGCCGGAAGCTTCTCGGCGATCTCGGCGTAGCGCTCGCTCAGCCCGGTCATCTTGTCGGTATCGCGGATGATGCCGTCGATCTCGGGCTGGAAGACCATCTCCAGATAGGCCAGCTTGATCTGGGCGTTGACCTGCAGCTGCATGCGCGAGACCAGATAGAAGGCCCGGTCGATGGCCACCTTCATGTCCTCGGCGACCAGGGCCGCCTTCTCGACGCTGGCGAACAGCCCGCCCGGGGCCTGCAACCGGCTCATGGACGGCTTCAGGCCGAGTTCGCCGAAGTCCTCGAAGCGCACGTAGCTGACCGAGACGGAGTCCGGGTATTTCTCCCGCCACTGCTTGATGATGCGGATGAGCTCCCCCTCCTGCTCGGGGGTCATGATCCGGTCGGCCAACTGCCAGACGTCCCGCTCCACCTCCCTGAAGATGTCCAGCACGGGCAGGGCGGCGTCGCCGAAGACCTTGGGCACCCAGTATTCCTCCCATACGGTGCGCCGCAGGCTGACGGCCACGATCAGGTCGAGCAGGGCGATGCCGGGATAGGGCCCGGCCGCGATCTCCACGTTGCTGGCCTTGTTGTAAACCTGCATGCGGGCGGCGGTCAGCCGCGCCTGGGGCGTGCCTATGTCCTCGAGGATGGCCGCGGCCTCGTCCATGCGCGAGTTGGTCGTGTCGGCGAACGCCATGACCGCCGCCTGGAGCTCCAGCGGGCCCATGCCCTCCACGGCCGCCGCCTTGTTGTCCGCGGCAGCCTGGGAGGAGCTCATGGAATAGAACATGGGGGCGGTCCGTTGCGTCATTCCCCTGGAGGAGACGCACCCGGAGACAAGGGCCATGATCAGGAGAAGGGCGGTCAGGGGGCTGCGCATGTCGGTATCCGGTCTTGGGTTGTTCAAGGGAATTGGGGCTATGGGGCCAGATAACCACGGAATCGCCGAAGAATCAATGGAATCTATATGTACGGCGTTGTGGCTTTTGGTCGGGGGTATGCTCTTTCCGCTATGGAAAATGCGGATTTTGTTGCCATATTATTGAATCCCGGTGTACGTTGGGGCTGAATCGAAGCGTGCCTGCCGGACAGACGGTCCGGGGCGCGCCCAACGCCGAATGGAGCGGGTTCATGTCCGATGCGCACTATTACCAGGGTCTGGCCAAGAGCATGATGTTCACCATCATCCTGGTCTCCTTCGCCCCCTTGCTCGTGGTGGTGCTCATCGCCGGATACCAGTACAGCGTGGCCTACGAGGAGAAGGTCGAGGCGCACCTGCGCGAGCTGGTCCTCAAACACGACCAGACCATCGACTCCTACCTGGACGAGAAAATGGCCGAGATCAGGGTCCTGGCCAAGGTCATCGACCTTGGGCGTCTGGCCACGCCCGAGGGCATCAGGGCCCTGCACGACGCCCTGACCCTGGGACACGGCACCGATTTCGTGGATCTCGGGCTGATCGACGAGCACGGCATCCAGGTGGCCTATTCCGGCCCGTTCAGGCTGCAGGGGCTGGATTACTCCCGCGAGCCGTGGTTCAAGGCCGTGCGCGAGAAGACGGTTCACGTCAGCGACGTGGGGCTGGGCATGCGCGGCGTGCCGCACTTCATCATCGCCCTGCGCATGCGCGCCGAAGGCCGCGAGTGGGTCCTGCGCTCCACCCTGGATTTCATCGCCTTCAACCGGCTGGTGGAGGACATCCGCATCGGCGAGACCGGCATGGCCTACATCGTCAACCGCGAGGGCGAGTTCCAGACAACCCCGCGCCGTGACATGACCGCCGAGGCCCCGTTCCTGCGCGAGCTGGCCCGGTCCCTGACCGGAAGCGCCGACCAGGTGCACGGCCGGGCGGCCATGGCGGTCATGGACAACCCGGCCACCGGCCGCGAGACCATCTTCGTGACCAGCCCGATCAAGGGCGGGGACTGGCTGATGGTCTACCAGCAGGACACGGCCGACGCCTTCGCCACCCTGAACCGCAGCCGCGATCTGGCCATCGGCATCCTGTTTCTGGGCGGCCTGGCCATCACGGTCATGGCCTTTCTCATGAGTCGCCGCATGGCCCGCAAGGTGGAGCGGGCGGACGCGGCCAAGGAGATCTTGAACGAGCAGGTCATCGAAGCGGGCAAGCTGGCCAGCGTCGGCGAACTGGCCGCGGGCATCGCCCACGAGATCAACAACCCGGTGGCCATCATGGTCGAGGAGGCGGGCTGGATTCAGGACCTCCTGGAGGAGGGGTTGTCCAGGGACGACAACGAGCGCGAGGTCCAGCGGGCGTTGAACCAGATCCGCACCCAGGGCGGGCGCTGCAAGGAGATCACCCACAAGCTGCTGTCCTTCGCCCGTAAGATCGACCCCACGGTCATGTCGTTCGACCTCAACGAGCTGGTCCGGGAGATCGCCGAGCTGTCCGGACAGCGGGCCAAGTACGCCAACGTGGTCATCGAGACCAGCCTGGGTGACAACATCGCGCCCATCGAGGCCAGCCCGTCCGAGATGCAGCAGGTCTTCCTCAACCTGGTCAACAACGCCATCGACGCCATGGACCCGGGCGGCGGCGACCTGGACATCATCACCCGCCAGGAGGGCGACACGGTCCTGGCCCTGGTCTCGGACACCGGCTCCGGCATCCCCGAGGCCAACCTGTCGCGCATCTTCGATCCGTTTTTCACCACCAAGCCCGTGGGCAAGGGGACCGGGCTCGGCCTGTCCATCATCTACGGGATCATCAACAAGTTGGGCGGGACCATCACCGTGGATTCCGCCGTGGGCCGGGGCACCACCTTCACCATCAGCCTGCCCGCCGGAAAAAACGGCGGCGGGGACGCGCCCGACGGGGCCGGGACCCCGGAGGCGTAACCCGAAGGCGACCAACGGGAGGACGACATGCCTGCCAGAGTATTGCTCGTGGACGATGAAAAGGGTTTTGTGGACACCATGGCCAAGCGGTTGGAGAACCGGGGCTACACCGTGGGCGTGGCCTACGACGGCCCGCAGGCGCTTGACGCCCTGGACAAGGGCGACATCTTCTTCGACGTGGTCGTCCTGGACGTCAAGATGCCGGGCATGGACGGCAACGAGGCCCTGAAGCGGATCAAGGCCGCCCACCCCCTGGTGGAGGTGATCATGCTGACCGGCCACGCCACCGTGGAGTCGGCCATCGAGGGCATGAAGTCCGGGGCTTTCGATTACCTGATGAAGCCGTGCGACCTGGAAAGCCTGACGGCCAAGATCGGCGAGGCCCAGGGCAGGAAGGAGGCCCACGAGAACAAGATCCTCGAGGCCCGGGCCAGGCACATCGTCCTGCGCCGGGGCGATTAGGGGGGCCGCCATGTCTGATGCCCTCATCCGCGTGCTCCTGGTCGACGACGAGCTCGGCTTTCTCGACGTGCTGGCCAAGCGCATGGGCAAGCGCGGCTACCTCGTGACCACGGCGGGCAGCGGCGCGGAGTCCGTCCGGGTGCTCCGGAACAATGATTTCGACGTGGCCGTGCTCGATCTCAAGCTGGATGATATGGACGGCATAGAGGTCTTGCAGATAATGAAGAAGATGGTGCCGGACATGCCGGTCATCATGCTCACCGGCCACGGCTCGGAGCAGGCGGCCAGAGAGGGCGTCCGGTCCGGCGCCTTCGACTATCTGCTCAAGCCGTGCGACCTGGACGACCTCCTCGAAAAGGTCGGGGAAGCCGTGGCCGGGCGGCGGTAAACGACAACGAGACGGGAGTGGCCCATGGCCGACATAAAAGCGCTCCTCGTGGACGACGAGGAATCCTTCCGAAACACCCTGTGCAAGCGGCTCAAGCGCCGGGGCATGGACGTGGACCAGGCGGGCTCGGGCGAGGAGGCCCTGGAACGGTTGGCGGCCAGCCGACCGGACGTGGTCCTGCTCGACGTGAAGATGCCCGGCATGGACGGGCTGACCGCCCTGCACAAGATCAAGGAGGTGGACCCGCTCATCGAGGTGGTCATGCTCACGGGCCACGCCAGCATGGAGATAGCCATCCGGGGCATGGAGCTCGGGGCCTTCGACTACCTGATGAAGCCCGTGGAGTTCGAGGAGCTGCTCTACAAGCTCGAGGACGCCTACAAGCGCAAGAAGTACCACGAGGACCGCATCGCGGCCCGGACCGGCGGCGAGTGACCGCGATCCCTTCCGCGCCTTTCCCCATGAACCCTGCGACCCTGATCTAGGCTGCTTGCGAAGGACGACACCCCATGGGCCTGTTCGACTGGCTGCGCTTCCGCAAGAAGGAAAAGACTCCCGAGGAGCGGGCCGAGATGCGCCGCGTCTTTGCCACGCGCTACGACCATTTCCGGCTGCTCATCCAGGCCAACACCCGCGCCCACGAACTCATGGGCGAGCTGGAGGAGGCCCTGCGCGGCTTCACCCCCTACGGCATGCATTTCGTGCGCACCCTGTGCACGCGCATCACCACCTCCATCTATCAGATGGTCCGCCACCTGGGCGAGCTCGAGACCCAGGGCCACGACGACCTGGTCGCGGCCATGCAGGCCATCAACGAGCGGATCATGGAGGAGCTGGAGCCCGAGGCCCACGGGGTGGGCGGCGAACTGGTCATCGATCTCGCCGAGGTCAACCGCGACCACGCCGACCTGTGCGGCCCCAAGATGGCCATGCTCGGCGAGGCCGGGACCAGCCTGGGTCTGAGCATTCCGTCCGGCTTCGTCGTCACCGTTGCGGCCTTCCAGCGGTTCGCCAAGAGCCAGGGGCTCGGCGCGGAGATCGACCGGCTCATCCAGACCATGGCGGGCGACGACCGCGAATCCGTGTTCCAGGCCTCATCCAGCATCATGCAGCTGGTCATGGAGGCGAGCCTGCCGGACGACCTGGCCTCGGCCATCCTGGCCGCCTACGACCGGCTGTCCGAGCGGCTCGGCTCATCCCCGGATCTGGCCGTGCGTTCCAGCGCGCTCGGCGAGGACATCGAGGGCTCCTCCTTTGCGGGCCAGTACCGGTCCGTGCTCAACGTGGACCGCTCCTCCCTGCTCGACGCCTACAAGGAGGTGGTCGCCTCCAAGTATTCCCGTCAGGCCATGGCCTACCGGTTGAGCCACGGCATCCGCGACGACGACGTGGCCATGTCCGTGGGCTGCATGACCATGGTCGAGGCCGTGGCCGGGGGCGTGGCCTACTCCGGCAACCCGGTCAACGTGCGCGACGACCGCGTGTCCATCAGTTCTGTCTGGGGGCTGCCCAAGCCCGTGGTGGACGGCACGGCCGGGACCGACGAATTCATCGTGGCCCGCGAGCCCCTGCGCCTGGAGGAGGTCCACGTGGCCGACAAGGCCGACATGTACGTGTGCAGCCAGCACGAGGGAGTCTGCCGCGAGGAGCTGACCGGGGACATGGGGGCGCAGCCGTCACTGACCGAGGAGCAGGCCCTGCTCGTGGCCCGCGAGACCGTGCGCATCGAGGAGCATTTCGGCACGCCCCAGGACATCGAGTGGGCCATGACCCGGGACGGGATATTCCACCTGCTGCAGTGCCGCCCGCTCATGCGCGTCTCTTCGGGGGAGGATTCCGCGCCCGCCGCCAACCTGCCCGAGCCCGTGCTGACCGGCGGACGGACCGCCAGCCCGGGTGTGGGCGTGGGCCCGGCCTTCACCCTGCGCAAGGACGTGGACGCCTTGTCCTTCCCGGACGGCGGCGTGCTGATCCTGCGCCAGGCCCTGCCCAGCCGGGCGGCGCTGCTGGACCGCGCCAGCGCGCTCATCTCCGAGCAGGGCGGCATGGCCGGGCACCTGGCCAACGTGGCCCGCGAGTTCGGCGTCCCGGCCCTGTTCGGGGTCAAGGACGCGGTCGGCCGGTTCGAGAACGGCCGCATCCTGACCGTGGACGCCGAGGGCAGGGCGGTCTACGACGGCGCTGTGGAAGCCCTGCTCAAGGAGCATCCCCGGCAGCGGATCATGCGCGGCAGCCCGGTTCAGGGCGCCCTGCGCAAGGCCGCCCGCCACATCGTCCGTCTGAACCTGACCAACCCGGAGTCCCCGGAGTTCAAGCCCGCCAACTGCCGGACCCTGCACGACGTCATGCGCTACTGCCACGAGCGGGCCGTGAACGTCATGTTCGAGTTCGGCACCCACGACGACTACATCGAGGCCGCCAGCCGCCAGCTCATCTGCGACGTGCCCAAGCAGTTCTGGATCCTCAACCTGGACGACGGGTTCTCGCCCGAGGGCCAGGAGCGCAAGGACCGCTGCATCCTGCTGGAACACATCGTCTCCTACCCCATGCGGATGCTCTGGGAGGGCATGCAGGCCGTGCCCTGGGAAGGCCCGCCGCCGGTCCACGGCCGGGGGCTCATGTCGGTCATGTTCGAGGCCACCATGAACCCGGACCTGGTCCCGTCCGCAAACACCCGCTACACCCAGAAGAACTACTTCATGGTCTCGAGGAACTACTGCTCGCTTCAGTCCCGTTTCGGCTTCCACTTCTGCGGGGTCGAGGCCCTGGTGGGCGACCGGATCAGCGAGAACTACGCCTCCTTCCAGTTCAAGGGCGGGGCCGCCAACATGGAGCGCCGCATCCGCCGCGCCCGGTTCGTGGGCGACCTCCTGGAGATGTTCGACTTCCGCGTGCGCGTGCGCCAGGACAACATGTTCGCCCGCGTCGAAGGCCTGGACCACGACACCATGGGCAACCGCCTCAAGATCATCGGCTACCTCATCACCCACACCCGCCAACTCGACATGATCATGTCCGACGACGCCGCCGTCGCCCGCCGCAAGGAACGCTTCCTCAACGACTTCAAGCTGTTCGATTAGCGCCTCCGGCGGCCGGGGAAGGGGGAGAGGGAACCCTTTGAAAAGGGCTTCCCTCTCCCCCTTCCCCCGGACCCCCCATCCCCCTCACCCTCCTAAACTTTTTCTATCCGCTTCGCGGGGTAGGCTCACCATCAGATTGACAAAAGCGCCTTTGGATGCTCCGGCACCCAAACAGCGCCCACCCAAAAACACTCTCCCAACGCGCCCCTCCTCCCTTTGGAGCGATTCGGGTGCGCAGCACCCGACAGCGGCTCTTTCCCCCGCGCTCGCACAAGGCTTTCGAGAGTGGGTCGGCTGTGCATTTTCTTCCGGCCGCGACAACCGCAGCGTAGCCGTCTACGTGAGGATTGGCGCGGCCGGAAAAAATGTGCAGACGGCCCGCTATCGGAAGCCGCCCCCCACCAGACCCAAGAAAAAAGGCGGCTCCCTTGTGGAGCCGCCTTGTTTTCGGGGGTCTATCCAAATCCGTTAGGATTTGGGATGGCATTCGGCACAGGCTACGGGGCCCTTGCCTTGTTCCTTGTGGCAGCCCTGGCACTGGAGGTGGTAGGCGCGCATGAGCGGGGTGCCGCCGTCGTCGCGTTTTTCCGCGTGGCAGGAGCTGCACGGCTCGCCCTCGGAGGATTCCTCCATGTTGCGGGTGCCGTCGTCGTTCTTCGAATGGTGGCAGACGACGCAGTCTTCCAGGCCGGCCTTTTCGTTGTGCGCGTCATGCATGAAGGGCACGCGGGGGCGTTCGAGCTTGGCGAAGCCGTCCGCGGGCACCTGGGTCATGTCGTCCTGGGAAAAGGCCGCGGGGGCCATGTACGCGACGACCAGCAGGATGACGGTCAGCAGGGAGGCCGCGAGCGTGAAGGTGTTCTTTTTCATGGCGTCCTCCTAGACTTCCGGTTTTTCCATCAGTTCGTAAATGAGGTCACTGACGAACTTGCCGTGCATTCCGAGATCGTAGTAGCCGATCAGGTCTTCGATGCCGCCGTGGCAGTTGTGGCAGGGGATGACCACGTCGTGCACGCCGGTCGCCTTGAGCTGTTCTGCCTTGATGCGGTTGCCGGTCATGCGGGTGTTCTTGAACGGCGGCCCGCAGTTGATCACGCCGCCGCCCGCGCAGCAGCAGTAGTTGTGCTCGCGGTTGGGGGTCATCTCGACCACTTCCTTGCACAGGAAGTGGACCACGTCGCGCAGCTTGTCCATGAGGCCCTTGCCGCGGATGATGTTGCACGGGTCCTGGATGGTCACCGGGTTTTCGTACTGGTGGGTGATCTTGATCTTGCCCTCGTTGATCAGCTCCCAGTAGAACTCGATGGCGTGGTTGACCGGGACCGGCATCTTCTTGTGGCCGAGCCAGCGGTTGCCCATGTCGTAGACCGAGCGGAAGGCGTGGCCGCACTCGCCCATGACGATGCGCTTGACGCGCAGCTTCTGGGCCGATTCGTAGTGGGCGCGCTTGAGGCGGCCCATGTTTTCGTAGTCGCCCACGAACATGCACATGTCCGAGTTGTCCCAGCCCGGATGCGACGGCATGGTCCAGTCGATGCCGGCCGCGTTCATGATGGCCGCGGCCTGGTAGATCAGCTGGGTCCGGAACTTGGGCTCCGGGGCGATGACCGAGTAGTAGACCTCGGCCCCTTCCTTGTCCAACGGGATGCGCAGGTCCGGGAACTCGTCGCGGGCCTCGTCCTCCTGCCACTGCAGGGAGTCGATCCACTCGTCGTCCTTGACCCACATCTGGTTCATGGTCGAGGCGTGGGAGTGGGCGGTGTCGCGGATGTACTGCGGGACCACGTCCAGCAGGTAGCAGATGCGGCGCACCATGGACATGATGTAGCCGGTGTCGATGCCGATGGGACAGTAGTGGGCGCAACGCTTGCAGAGGTTGCACTCGGTGTAGGCCATCTGGGCCATCTGGTAGATCCGCTGGGGCGAGACCTTGCCCTTCTTGTCCATCAGTTCGTACATGGTCTCGGTGGCCTTGTTCACGGGCGAGTAGCTCGGGTCGGCGTCGTGGGACATGTAGTAGTGGCAGCCCTGCGAACAGAGGCCGCAGCGCATGCACGTCTCCCTGTACGCCCGGAGTTTGGCCCCGGTCTCACCTTTGAGCACCTGGTTGACCACCTTCTCGATCTTGTCGGCGGTCAACGCGGCGACGCCGGCTTCAAGGCCGACATCGGATATGATTCTGTCAGCTATGTGACTCATTATTCGTACCTCGCGTTACTGTGATGGTTTGGCCTACCAGTCATTGGCATGGCGGACGCCGCCGAACTCGGAACCCATGTACGCCCTGGTGAACAGGACGAACAGCGCGTGGCTCAGGCGGGTGAACGGGATCAGGGCGAGCAGCAGTTCCCCGGAGAGTACGTGCAGGGTGGTCATGACCAGGGGCGAGCCCACCTGATGGTAGGCCAGCACGCCGGTGATGAACGGCAGGGCCACGAGGATCAGGGCGAACCAGTCCTGGCAGCGGGTGACGCCCTTGACGTGCGGCAGCGCGAAGCGCCGGTACGCGAAGACCAGGCAGCAGGCCAGGGCCACGAAGCTGACGGTGTCGCCGAGGTGCGCGGGCAGGCTCGGGATGGAGATGCCGAACGCGGTGTCCCACAGGACCGCGTGCGCGCCCAGGAACACGGCCACCAACAGGAAGCAGAGGTGGAAGACGAAGGTGGTCACGGTCATCAGGGGATCGGACTTCCAGCCCATGGACTTGAACGGGATCATCCACACCAGGATGGAGCGGAGCCCGTAGTACCAGCTCATGTAGGCGATGGAGGAGCCGTCCTTGGCCTTGGCCAGCGAATACATGCTGACCAACCGGTAGATGGCGCCCAGGATGAAGATGCCGAAGGCGATCCAGGCGAGGGGGCCGGTGGCGAAGACATAGAAATCAGTCATATCTGCTCCCCCTTAGAAGTCGCATACTTCCGCGACGATGCGGACGTAGCTGTTGTTCTCGATGGCGCGGATGAGCACCTTGGCGCCGTCCTCGCTGAAGATCGGGGGCCACACGGCGTCGAAGTCCCGTTCAAAGGACTTGCCGTTGACCAGAATCCGGAATCTGCCGTTTTTTTCCACCTTGGCGGCAACGGCCTTGGAATCGGAAGAGAAGACCGCGGGCCAGGCCATGTCGTAGGTGCCGGACCAGGGAGTGCCGTCCACCACGATGCGGAAGTTCTCGTTGCTGTCCGAGGCCAGGATGGCGGCGCGCTCGCCGTCGGGGCTGACCACCAGGTCGGACACGGTGGGCCAGGTCTCGTTCCAGGCGGCGTTGTTCACGCAGGCGGTGAACTGGCCGTAGCTGGTGGCCACCACGGACCACAGCTTCTCGCCGGAGGCGTCGTACTGCAGGTAGAAACACTGGACGTAGCGGGGCTCCCACAGGGTCTGCCCGTCCTTGGCCACGCCCCACTTGCCGGCCACGCGGACCGGAGCGGCCACGCCGCCGTCCTTGGGACAGAAGACCGGCTCCCAGACCTGGTTGTAGGACACGGGCCAGGGCTTGTCGTCGACCACGACGGTGTGGTCGTACACCGTGGTCCGGCAGGTGGCCGCCACGGAATCGCCGGCGCCGTTGAAGACCGGGTTCCAGACGTTGACGTAACGCCCCTGCCAGGCCTCGCCGTCCACGGCCACGGTGTACACGCCGCGCTTGAACCCTTCGAGGTCGGCGGCGGCCAGACCCTCGGCCTGGACCACGGCGGCGGTGTGCGCGCCGTCCTTGGACAGAACGGGCATGCTGGCGTTTTCATACAGGGTTTCCCAGGGCTCGCCGTTGACGCACATGCCGTACTGTTCCATGGACTTGTACATGGTGGCGATGACGGAACCGTCCCCGCTGAACATGGTGTCCCAGATGTAGTCGGTGGTCTCGCCCATGGCTTCGCCGTCCACGGTCAGGACCCATTCCATGTCCTGCTGGCAGATGGCGGTCAGGCGGCCGTCAGGGGAGAATTTCGGATACCAGATCTTTTCGAACGTGGCTTCCCAGACCGAGTCGTTGGTTCGAACGGAGAATTCGCCGTCGCCGACCTTGACGATCGCGACAAGGGTCTCGCCGTCGGGCGAGACGTAAGGCTCTTCCTGCCATTCGTGTCCTTCGAGGAGGGACAGGGATTTCACGACCGTTTTTTGGCCGGGTTCCCAATCCCATGAGGAGATTTTTCCCATAGCACCCCCTTGTGTTGTGACACCGCCCCGCAGGGGAGCGGCAAAAAATCATCCCGCCCGAGAGGCGAGATCGTTCATTCAACGCGGGGTCGTGTGCATCCGGCGGCGGTCGCTTCGGGCCGTCCCGGCAGGTTCATCGGATCGCAGCCGCCCGCCGGACCCGTCACGCGCGGCCCGGCTGATGTGTCTGAATCCAGGAATGACCCGCAACGGGCGGTGAACCCCTCCATGAGCGATCCGTCCGGGATCGCCGCACCCGACGCTTTCGACTCCCAAGGATCCGAGGCGGTCCGGCGGCCTGCGCCGTCCGAACCGGAATGTGCATCCCTTCCCGAAGTGCACCCCCGATTCCATTGCTGATACCAGCTGAAATCTCGGACTCAAGACATGGCTTGACAGGGAATGCCCAAACATTCCCTTTGGTTACCTACCGTCCGCAACCTCTTGGCCTGAGACAGAGCTATGTATAAGCACATGGCAAGAAAATAGTCCATTCTTTTCAGAGTTAAATGAGTATTTCCGACCTGTTGAGTTCGTTATTTTCCAGTAAAATAACCAAACGAACCCCGGATTTGGCTCTACGGCGGGGTTGAGGGGCGTTTTCCTCCCGGATCGGGAGGTTTTGTCCGGTTAGAGGCTGGGGCGTCGGGCCTGTCGACCGGCATCCTTTTGGGGGGCGGATCGTCGAGGGCATTGACTGCTTCAATCGAGCGCCGTCGGACCGAAAGCGGCCTGGCCGATCGCGATGAGGCGGCTTTGCGCTATTGCCTGGTGGGCCTGGCCTTCTGGAGCGCAGGCCAGGGGGCGTTTCTCGAAGCGGGTGCGAAAAAGGGCGGCCCCTGTCTCGGAGCCGCCCTGTATGGAGAGCTGGGCCATGGGGATCAGAACCGCTCGAAGGCGTCGTCCCCTTCGTCCAGGTCGAGGTCCATGCCGCCCTCGGGTTCCGGGGCCGGGCGCTTGGCCGTGCCCGGGGGGAGCATGGCGGGCTTGGCCTTGGCCTTGCCCTTGCCCGATCCGGCGGGCAGGGCTCCGGTGGAGCCGTGTCCGAGGTTGAAGAAAGCCATGGTCGCTTCGAGCTGCACGGCGTGGGAAGCCAGTTCCTCGGCCGTGGAGGCGATCTCCTCCGAGGAGCTGGCGTTGGTCTGGACCACGGAATCCAGCTGCTGCAGGGCGCTGTTGATCTCGGTGGCGCCCGCGTTCTGCTCGTTGCTGGCCGCGGATATCTCCTGGATCAGTTCGGCGGTCTCCTCGATGTTCGGCACGATGGAGTCGAGCATCTTCCCGGCCCGGGCGGCCACCTCCACGCTGGAGGCGGACAGCTCGCCGATCTCGGCGGCGGCGGTGCCGCTGCGTTCGGCCAGCTTGCGCACCTCGGCCGCGACCACGGCGAACCCCTTGCCCTGCTCGCCGGCCCGGGCCGCCTCGATGGCCGCGTTCAGGGCCAGCAGGTTGGTCTGCCGGGCGATCTCCTCGATGATCGAGATCTTTTCCGCGATCTGGGTCATGGCCTCCACGGTCTGGCGCACGGCCTCGCCGCCCTTGCGGGCCTCGTCGGCGGTGCGCACGGCGATCGCGCCGGTCTTGCCGGAGCTTTCGGAGTTCTGGCTGATGCTCGAGGACATCTCCTCCATGGAGGCCGAGACCTCTTCCACGGCGGCGGCCTGTTCGGTGGCCCCCTGGCTCATGGTCTGGGAGGAGCCGGCCAGCTCCTCGGAAATGGAGGCCACGTTGGAGGCCGAGTCCTGGACCTCGAAGACGATGGACCGGAGTTTTTCGATCATGGCGCCGATGGCCTGGGCCAACTGGCCGATCTCATCCTTGCGGTCCACGTCCAGGCGCACGGTGAAGTCGCCGCCGGACAGGGCTTCGGCCACGCCCGCCGCCCGCTTCATGACCGCGGCCATCCGGGAGGAGAAGATCAGGGTGACCGCCACCGAGGCCAGGGTGAACAGCAGCGAGATGAGCACGTAGGTCCAGATGGTCCGGCTGACCACCTCGCCGAGGTGGGTCATGTTCGTCTCGACCCGCTTCACCTGGGCCTGGCCCAGGCGGTCGATGGACGCGCGCATGGCCTCGAAGGTCTTTTCGCTCTCGCCCAGCAGGGAGATCCGCCTGAGATTCTTGTCCGCGTTGGCCGAGGACAGGTCGACCACCTTCTGGCTGTGCGCGGCCCAGGTGTCCAGCAGGGCCGTGAAGTCGTTTTCGAACTTCCGGCCCTCGGGGCCGAGGAGCCTCGCTCCCTTGGTCACACGGTCACGGGTCTGTCCCAGGTTCTCGGCAAAGGATCCGGCCTCCTTCTTGATCACCTCGATGTCGAGGGTGCGGATGATCAACAGCTGGGCCACATAGGCCTGGTAGGCGTCGCGGTCGGCGTTGAGGATCAGGGAGAGAGCCTCCTCTGTGCGCCTGCGCTCCTCGTCGGACAGCAGGGAACTCTTCAGCCGTTCGTCGGCGGTCTCGCCCACCTGGTTGATGATCTCGCGCATGGAGCCGAAGGAGGCCAGGGCCGCCTTTTCCTCCTCGTCGCGGGCCAGGTTGGCGGCCAGGGTCTCGTCGGTCAGCTGCAGGATGGTGTTGTTGGCCTTTTCCCAGGCCTTGAAATCGGTCTTGAACGTGTTGAAGTCACCGTCCATCTCCGGGCTGAACCCCTTGGCCGGGCCGGTGATCCGCTCCCAGGTCTGCCGCATGTTTTCGGCGCAGTCCGCCTTGTCCGCGTTCAGGGCTTCCACCGAGGCCGCGGACTCGGCCTTCATGACCGCCACCTGCGCCTGGTACGCGTCGCGATCGGCGTCGATCATGGTGGCCCGGTCCATGTGCAGGCCGTTCACCGAGACCATGTTCGCGTCAAGTATGTTGAAACTGGTGATCCCCACAGCGAAGATGATCAGGATGGCGGAAACCGGCAGACCGGTGATCAACAGCAATTTCCATTTGATGCCCATAGAGTCCCTCCAAAGCTTCTTTGCCGGGCCGCAGAGCCCCGGGTTCACGTCACCATACGACGTGTCAGGTAAAATAAGCTATTAGAATATTGAGAAGGCGGTTACTTTTTGCGAGGGGCGTATTCGGAGCGGAACGTTATTTTTGTGTGGGGGTGGTTTGAAAAAAAATGAAAAGTGGTTATTGTGGCGGATAGGAAGCGAGTTCAAATCATTATCTCAACCATCTGAGGACGCTATGAAAAAATTGCTGGCAGTGTTGACCATCGTGTGTTGCTTCGGCGTGACCGCCGCCTTTGCCGTGGACGGCGGGGAATACTACAAGAAACATTGCGCGGCCTGCCATCGCGACGGGAGCGAGTCTTCCAAGGCCGGCGGTGACGTGGTCCTGAAGGGCCAGACCGCCAAGGAAATTGAAATGAAGCTCACGGGCTACAAGGACGGCACCTACGGCGGAGCCAAGAAGCGGACCATGGAGCGCGTGGCCGGCAAGCTGGCCCCGGAGGAAATCCAGGCCCTGGCCGACTACATCGGCTCCCTCTAGGAAGAGCGGATGCGGTACCTGATCGCGACGCTCGGCCTCGTCGTCCTGCTGGCCGCCCCATGCGGGGCGACCGGCGGGACCGACGGCATGGACATGGGCGCCGGGACGGCGCAATCGGCCCCGGAACAGGATGGCCATGACGGCGGCGGTCCGGCCATGAATGGACAGGACACGGGCGGCCACGATATGGGCGGCCACGATATGGGCGACCAGCCCATGGATACGGATCATGACCACGCCAAGATGATGGAGGAGGCCGAACAGGCCGACCTCCCGGTGGGTATCGAGGAGCATCTCGGGGCCCAGCTCCCGGACGCGGTCTTCACCGACTCCGAGGGCAACGAGGTGACCCTGCCGGAACTGGCCGATGTGCCGGTCCTGCTGCTGCCCATCTACTACCGCTGCCCGGACGTGTGCAGTCTGCTTCAGGGCTCGGTGGCCTCCATCCTGCCCGAGGTCAAGCTCGCGCCCGGCAAGGAACTCAAGGTGGTTTCCCTGAGCTTCGACGCCCGCGAGACCCCCAAGGACGCGGCCCGGGCCAAGCGCAACTACGCGGCCATCGCGGGCGACGCCTTCCCGGCCGAATACTGGACCTTCCTGACCGGTGACCAGGCGTCCATCGACGCCGTGCTCAAGGCCGTCGGCTACACGGTCCAGAAGCAGGGCGGGCTGTGGGCCCATCCGGTGGCGGCCATCGCGGTGGCGCCCGGCGGCAAGGTGGTCCGCTATCTCTACGGGACCAGCTTCCTGCCGTTCGACATCACCATGGCGGGCACCGAGGCGGCCCGGGGCCAGACCGGAATGTCCGTGAAGCGGCTGCTTTCCTTCTGCTACAACTACGATCCCCAGGGACGGCGATACGTCTTCGACATCCTGCGCGTTTCCGGGTTCACCATCGTCGGGTTCGTGGCCATATTCCTGGCCTGGCTGCTGCTCGGCGGCAAGAAAAAGAAGAGGCGTTAGATGACGACGGACGCGGTGAGTCCCGGCTTCATGGCTTCGGGCGGCAAGTCCTGGGTCCGCGAGTGGTTGTTCACCCTGGACCACAAGCGCATCGGCATGCTCTACCTGTGGTGCATCACCGCCTTTTTCGCTGTCGGCGTGCTGCTGGGCCTGGTCATCCGCATGGAGCTCTTCTGGCCGGGCAAGGATTTCATCGGACAGCAGGCCTACAATGCCATCTTCACCATGCACGGGGTGATCATGATCTTCATCGTGGTCATACCGTCCATCCCGGCGGCATTCGGCAACCTCTTTCTGCCCCTGCAACTGGGGGCCGAGGACGTTGCCTTTCCCAGGCTGAACACGTTCTCGTTCTGGCTGTACGCCATCGGCGGGGCCACGGCGCTGATCTCGCTGTTCACCGGCGGGGGTGCGCCCGACACGGGCTGGACCTTCTACGTGCCGTTCTCGGCCGCGACCACGACCAACGTGTCCGTGGCCGTGGCCGCGGTCTTCATCCTCGGTTTCTCGTCCATCCTCACGGGGTTGAACTTCATCGTCACCATCCACCGGCTGCGCGCGCCCGGCCTGACCTGGACCCGGCTGACCCTGTTCGCCTGGGCGCTCTACGCCACGGCCTGGATTCAGGTCCTGGCCACGCCCATCCTGTCCATCACCGTGCTTCTGATCGTCGTCGAACGGGTGCTCGGCCTGGGCATCTTCGACCCGGCCCGGGGCGGGGACCCGATCCTCTACCAGCACCTGTTCTGGATTTATTCCCACCCGGCGGTGTACATCATGATCCTGCCCGCCATGGGGGTCATCTCGGACATCATCCCGGTCTTCTGCCGCAAGTCCATCTTCGGCTACAAGACCATCGTGGGATCGAGCCTGGCCATCGCCTTCGCCGGCTCCCTGGTCTGGGCGCACCACATGTTCGTGTCCGGCATGTCCGACACGGCGGTCATGGTCTTTTCGTTCCTGACCTTCATCGTGGCCGTGCCCTCGGCGGTCAAGGTCTTCAACTGGCTGTCGACCATGTACAAGGGGTCCATCCGGCTGGAGCCGCCGTTGATCTACGCGCTGGGCTTCATCTTCCTCTTCGCCATGGGCGGCATCACCGGGCTGGTCCTGGGCTCCGCCGGCACGGACATGCACGTCCACGACACCTACTTCGTGGTCGGCCATTTCCACTACGTCATCTTCGGCGGCACCGGGTTCGGCATGTTCGCGGCCATCCACTACTGGTTCCCCAAGATGTACGGCAGGATGTACAACCGCAAACAGGCCATCGCCGCGGCCCTCATCCTGGTCGTCGGGCTGAACGGGCTGTATTTCCCCATGTACCTCCTCGGGCTGGAGGGCATGCCTCGGCGCTACTACGACTATCTGCCGCAGTTCACCTCCCTGCATCAGCTGTCGACCTACGGCTCCTGGATCACCTTCGTGGGGCTCGCGCTGATGCTCTGGAACCTGATCCGCTCGCGCTACCGGGGCGAGCCCGTGGGCCGCAACCCGTGGAAGGCGGCCACCCTGGAGTGGACCCTGCCGTCCCCGCCGCCCACGCACAACTTCGACACCGAGCCGGTGGTCACCCACGGGCCCTACGACTTCAGCCAAGTGAGGGACGATGACGGAGCATAGGGACTACCAGGGCGCCAAGATGGGCATGTGGATCTTCCTGTTCACGGAGATCCTGCTCTTCGGCGGCCTGTTCGTGCTCTACTCGGTGACCCTGGGCCGCTATCCCACGGAGTTCCATGAGGCGAGCAAGCTTCTGGACGTGACCATGGGGACCACCAACACCGTGGTCCTGATCACCTCGAGCCTGTTCGCGGCCCTGTCCGTGGTTGGCCTGCAGCGGGGCAACCCCAGGGCGGCCAAGGGGTTCATCCTCCTGACCCTGGGCCTGGCCTGCTGCTTCCTGGTCATCAAGTATTTCGAATGGTCCCACAAGATCCACGCGGGCCTCTACCCCGGGGGCGAGACCCTGGTCCAATGGGAACCGGGCAGGCAGGCCTTCTTCTCCCTGTACTACACCATGACCGGGCTGCACGGGCTGCACGTGATCATCGGCATGGGCGTGTTCCTGTGGGTCTGGACCCGCATCGCGGCCGGGACGTGTACCCCGGCCCATTTCGTGGCCCTGGAGAACGCCGGGCTGTACTGGCACCTGGTGGACCTGATCTGGATCTACCTCTTTCCGCTCTATTACCTCATCACCTAGGCGGGCAACGGCATGAACGAGCACGAACAGACGAAACACCACGGACCGGGCTACGGCCTGTTCATCGCCGTGTGGGCCGGGCTGATGGTCCTGACGGCCGTGACCGTGGAAGTCTCGACCATCCATCTCGGCTTCCTCAACGTGGTCGCGGCCATGGCCATCGCCTCGGTCAAGGCGTCCCTGGTGGTATTTTTCTTCATGCACCTCAAGTATGAGAACCGGACGCTCAAGACCATGGTCCTGGTGGCCTTCGTCATCCTGGCCATCTTCATCGGATTCACCTTTTTCGACACCGCAAACCGGTAACCCGGCGGATCGCCGGAGGAACGCATACAGGGACAGGGAACGATGTATCCGCAGATTTTCACCGCCGCCCAGGGAGTGGACCAGGCCTTTCTGATCATCCTCGGATTCGCCGTTTTCATCCTGGTGGCCGTGACCGTGACCATGCTCTACTTTCTGTGGCGCTACCACTACACGCGCAACCCGCAGCCCACGGACATCAAGGGATCCATCAGCCTGGAGATTCTCTGGACCGTCCTGCCCACGCTCATCGTGCTCGGCCTGTTCTGGACCGGCTGGACCTCGTTCAAGGCCATGCGCACCATCCCGGAAGGGGCCATGACCGTGGCCGTGGAAGGGCGCATGTGGTCCTGGCGGTTCACCTACGGCAACGGCAGGACCTCCAAGGAACTGGTCATCCCGGTGGACACCCCGGTCAAGCTGGACCTGACCACCCGCGACGTGATCCATTCCTTCTACGTCCCGGCCATGCGCGTGAAGTGGGACCTGGTTCCCGGCATGGACACCAACGCCTGGATAGAGTCCGACACCGTGGGCGACTATGACATTTTCTGCGCCGAGTACTGCGGGCTCAAGCACGCGGACATGATCACCATCCTGCGGGTGGTGGACCAGGACGACTTCGACGCCTGGCTGAACGGCAAGGAGGAGCCCGCCGAAGAGGATCTGGGCATGTCCCTGCTCGAGGAGTTCGGCTGCTTCGACTGCCACTCCATGGACCTTTCGGCCGATGCGGCCCCGAGCCTGCTCGACCTGGGCAGCCGCGAGGAGACCGTGATCCTGCCCGACGGCACGGAAAGGAAGATCAAGCCCGACGAGGCGTACATCCGCCAGTCCGTGCGCGAACCCGGCGCGGTCCTGGTCAAGGGCTGGGGCGACGAGATGCCGCCCTACGGCGACGAGCTGTCCGACGCCCAGCTGGGCGTCATGGCCTCCTATCTGCTCAAGGGCGGGCAGGGCAAGGACAAGGGAGCGGCCCTGGCCGACGAGCTCGGCTGCCTGGGCTGCCACACGGACGACGGCACGGACGACGTGGGCCCGACCTTCCTCGGCCTGTACGGCAGCGAGCGCAAGGGCAGGACCTCGGACGGCAAGCCCTACGAGCTCAAGGCGGACGACGAGTACATCCGCAAGGCCATTCTCGAACCGTCGGCCGACGTGCCCGAGGGATACGAGGACCAGATGCCCGCCTTTGACGACCTGGACGAGGGGTCGGTGGACCGGCTCATCGGCTACATCAAGTCCCTGGCGAAAAAGGACGGCGAATGATCCCGGAACGTCTCGCGTCCGTTTCCAGTCTCATTCGGCCCAGGGTCAGCCTGGCCGTGGCCGCCGGCAGCCTGTTCGGCGCGCTCTATCACGGCCATCTGTACGGCGGCCCGGGCCACGCCTTCACGGCGGCGGCAGGGGCCTTTCTGCTCTGCGGCGGATGCTCGGCCCTGAACCAGGTCCAGGAGCGCGGGCGCGACGCGCGCATGGAGCGCACCCGCAACCGGCCCCTGGCCTCGGGGCGGATGCCCCCCGCCCTCGGGCTTTCGTGGGCCGGGCTGTTCGGCCTGGCCGGTCTGATACTGTTTTTCCTGTCCGGAGGATGGCCGACGCTGCTCGCCGGGCTCGGCGTGGTGGCCGTGTACAACGGCCTGTACACCCCGCTGAAACGGGTCACGCCCATGGCCCTGCTGGCCGGGGGCGTGGCCGGGGCCGCGCCGCCCGTGACCGGCTGGCTGGCCGCCGGAGGGCCTCTTTCCGATCCGCACATCCTCGGGGTGGCCGTGATCTTCTACCTCTGGCAGGTGCCCCATTTCTGGCTGCTGGCCGAAAAGCACCGCGAGGATTACGGGCGCGCCGGGTTCGCCGTGCTCGACACCGGCCTGCCCCCGGCCTTCCGCGCCCGGCTCATGGGTGTCTGGGTGGCCGCCTATTTCGTGGGGCTGGGCTGCTTCGCGGGCCTGGCCGGACCGGCTTCCCTGCGCTGCATCGTCCTGCCCGGACTGCTTCTGGCCGGAGGGGGGGCCGCCTGGCTGGCCGCCGCCGACCGGTACAAGCCCGCCCTGGCGGCCATGCACCTGTCCCTGCCCCTGGGGCTTGCCCCGCTCCTGTTCGCCACCGTATAACCATCCAAGGACGATCATGCTCTGGCTCCACCCCATCCTCCAACTCGCGGCCCTGCTCATCGCCGTCCGGGTCCTGTTCATGGGCTTCAACCGGTTCCGTTTCCAGCACCTCAAGCAGAAGTGCGCCTTCAACTGGAAGGGACACGTCAAGCAGGGCAAGATCGCGGCCTGGCTGTGGATGGCCGGGCTGGTGCTCGGCCTGTACATGGCCCAGCATACCTGGGGGGCGCTGGCCCTGACCGGGCCGCACTATACGGCGGGGATGCTCATGTGGCCGTTCGTCCTGGTTGGCCTGGTCACCGGTTATCTGCTGCAAAAGCCGAGCGGCAAGCGTCCCGGCCTGGCCCTGTTCCACGGCGCGGCCAACCTGTGCGCCTTTGTCCTGGCCCTGTACCAGACCTGGTCCGGGGTGGAGGCCGTACGGTTGCTCCTGCTCTAGCCGCTCTGGGCGAACGCCGCGAAAAAACGGCCGCCTCCGACGGGAAGCGGCCGTTTTTTTGCGCCTGTTGTCCGTCAGTCTTCCAGGAAATAGTCCACGCTGGTGACCACCCGGACCTTTTTGATCTCCGGGGTGTACTGGTCGCGGTCCTGGAGGGAGAAGTATCCCTGGGAGGCCCGCCGGATGCCGCCCACGCGGGAGCCGGAGTCCTCGGCGAACTGTCTGGCCGCGTCCCGGGCGTTGCGCGTGGCCTCGGCGATCATGTCCGGCTTGATGCCGTTCAGGCCGGTGAAGGCGAAGGTCGGCCGGAACTCGTAGTTCTGGACCAGGAGCACGCCGCGCGAGACCAGTTCCCCGGCCACGGACATGCCCTGCTTGACTTTGGCTATGTCGTTCGAGCGCACGGTGACGACCGCCTGGGCCGTGTAACGGTGGGTGGGGCGCTGGTTGGGCGAGTTATACTGGTTCTCCTGCACGCGGGGGGCCGCGTTCATGATCTCGGCCTGGCCCAGTCCCTGCTCGTTCAGGAAGGCCAGGACCTCCTTGCGGGAGGCGGCCAGGGCCGCGTCCAGGTCGGGCAGGGTGTCGGCGGCCACGCTGAAGCTGATGGGCCACATGGCCAGGTCGGCGGGCACCTCGCGCTCGGCCAGTCCCTTGACCGAGACGTAGCGGTCCATGGCCTTGAAATCGACCAGGGCCCCGGCCAGGACCCAGCAACCGGCCACGAAGCCGACGGCCAGGATGATGCCGGTCAACAGGGAGGGGACGAGGGGTCTGTTTTCCATGATGCTTCCTTTTGGTTGGGGATGCCGTCCAGTTTTAAACCCTACCGCGTTCGTCCGGGCCAGGCAAGGTGCGGAAGCGGGCGAGTGCGGTGCACGATCTTCGATGAGGAGTGCCGGTTATTTAAAAAACTTGAGAGCGGAACGTGTTTACGCTATATACATCTATAAAGAAAGAATAGTTTTGTCTTGTTGATTTCGACAAGAAAAAAGCCGGGAAACCAGCTATGACCAGAGGGAAAATAAACGATGAAGAAAATGCCGGAAGGCAAATCCGCTCTCATTATCGGAGCGTCAAGAGGGCTTGGTCTTGCAATAGCGCGGGAACTGCTGGAGCGCGGTTGGAACGTGGCCGCAACGGTTCGCAGTGGAAAAACCGGGTTGCACACGCTTGCGGAGACATTCCCCAAAGCGCTTGAAATTGAATATCTCGATATTACGGACGCCGATCAAATCGCGGGCCTGAAAACGCGATTGCAGGGTAGGGATTTCGACCTGCTTTTCGTCAACGCCGGTGTTGCGAATAAAAACGGGATGAGCGAAACGATCGGCGAAATCACGGCCGAAGAGTTTGTCCGGGTCATGACCATAAACGCCCTTTGGCCCATGAAAGTGCTGGAGGCATTTTCCGGCATGGCCCGCTCCGGCGGCGTTATCGGTGCCATGTCCTCCGGGCAGGGCAGCGTTGCGGATAACGAGAGAGGCGGGAACGACGTTTATCGGGCAAGCAAGGCGGCTCTCAACATGCTGATGCGAAGTTTTGCCTCGCGCCATCCCCAGCAGGCGTTGCTGCTGCTTGCGCCGGGCTGGGTAAAAACGGATATGGGTGGATCGGAAGCCGCATTCTCCATCGAAGATGTCATCCCCGACATCGTGAATACAATGGTTTCCCGGCAAGGAGAAAAAGGCCTGCGCTACCTCGACCGCTTTGGCAAACCGATCCAGTGGTGAATTGCAGCGGAGGAAAACATGAGTGCATCGACACCCCAGGGGCAACGCACCGCAACCGAAGAGGAAAGCACATGAAAAAATACTCCCTCACCCTGGCCGCCTGCCTGATCGCGCTGGCCGCCGTACTGGCCGCGCCCGCCATGGCCCTAGACGTTTTCCCCGACGTGGCGCTTCAGGGCAAGATCAGCCCGGAGCAGCGCCAGTACCTGGGCGTCCCGGACGGCGACATCCGGCTTTCGGACATCAACGCGGACTTCGTGCTTGTGGAGGTCTTCAGCATGTACTGCCCCATCTGCCAGCACGACGCGCCCGGGGTGAACGACATGTTCGCCCGGACCCTGGCCTCGGACCAGGCGGGCAAGGTCCGGTTCGTGGGCATCGGGGCGGGCAACACGCCCTTCGAGGTGGCCTTCTACCGCAAGAAGTTCGACGTCCAGTTCCCGCTCTTCGAGGACCCGGACTACACGGCCCACAAGGCCGTGGGCAACGTGGGCACCCCGGCCTACTACCTGGTGGACCTGCGCGACCGCAAGCGGGCCGTCCTGGTCTTCCACGAGGGAGAGATCAAGGACAAGGAAGCGTTTTTGAAGAACATGCTGGAGCTGGCCGGGAAGTAGGGGGAGTTATGAGACGCGCGCCGCTTTTCTCCCTGTTCGCCTGCGGCTTGCTGGCTTGGAGTCTGCTGGCTTCCGTGGCCCTGGCGGATGACCTGGAGACCTTCGACCCAGGCCGTCTCAAACCCACGGATTCGACCCTCAAGGTCAAAGTCGGCGACGCGGCACCGGACTTCACCCTGCCCGCGATCCAAGGAGGGACGGTCACCCTGAGCGACTATCGCGGCAAGAAGAACGTGGTCCTGTCCTTTGTCCCGGCGGCCTGGACCCCGGTCTGCTCGGACCAGTGGCCGGGCTACAACCTGGCCCTGGACATGTTCCGCGCGCTGGATGCCGAGATACTCGGCATCAGCGAGGACAACACCCCGTCACAGGCCATGTGGGTCAAGGCCATGCACGGGCTCGGCTTCCCGGTGCTGTCGGATTTCTGGCCCCACGGCAAGGTGGCCGGGGCCCTGGGCATCCTGCGCTCGGACGGCATGGCCGAGCGGGCCATCGTGATCGTCGATAAACAGGGTGTGATCCGCTACATCGACGTCCACGACATCAATTCGCGCCCCGATCTGGGGACCATCATCCACGAACTGGAAAAGCTCGCCCCGTAGGACTAGGCGTCCGTCAGCGTCTCCCGGCCCTGGTCGAACAGCTCGGCGTACCGGGTGATGCCCAGGGCCTCGAACACGGACCGGAAGTTGCTCGACAGCCCGGCCAGGTAGACCCGCGTTCCCGAACCCGCGTTGCCGCGCAGCAGTTCGGTCAGGCCGGTGATGCCCGCGCCGTTGATCGAGGCGTTCTTCTCGAACTCGATGAGCACGGCCTCCTTGTCCATGGCCATGGCCTTTTCAAAGGCCTCTGTCAGCCGGGGCATTGTCATGGCCGAGACGTTGCCGCGCACGCCTATGACCGCGGCCCGGTTCTTCTCCTCCAGGACCACCTGTCCCTCGCTGTTGCGCGCGATGGTCATGCGCTCCTTCGCGCGGGTCAGGGCCTTTTCCAGGGCCTCGCGCTTGAGCGGCTTGTTGATGAAGTCCGTGGCGTCGAGGTTCAGGGCCTGGATGGCCAGGTCCATGTCGCCGTGCCCGGTGATGACGATGACCTCGGTGGCCGGGTTGAGCTTCTTGATCGCCTTCAGGGCCTCTATGCCGTCCATGATCGGCATCTTGATGTCCGTCAGCACCAGGTCCGGGGACTCGCGCCGGAAGGTCTCGACCCCCTCCAGGCCGTTCTCGGCGGTCAGCACCTCGTAGCCGTAGGCCGAGAGCAGGAGGGTGAACATCTTCAGGGTGGGCCGTTCGTCGTCTATGACCAGTACTTTATCGCTCATGCCTTGGTCTCTCCTCGCGCGGCGGCCGGGAACTCCATGCGGAAGACCGTGCCGCGCCCCTTGGTGCTGTCTATGCGGATTTCCCCGCCGTAATCCTTGATGATGCCGTAGGTGATCGCCAGGCCCAGGCCCATGCCCTGGCCCGCTTCCTTGGTGGTGAAAAACGGTTCGAATATCTTCTGCTGGTCCATCTCGTCGATGCCGCCGCCCGTGTCCTCCACCTCAATGAATACCTTGTCCTCGCGGTTGCCCGTGCGGATGATGATCCGCCGGTCGCCGCCGGTGTCGGCGTTGGACACGTCGTTGATGGCGTCGCGGGCGTTGGTCACCAGGTTGAAGAGGACCTGCTGCAGCCGGTTGGAGTGGGCCCGCACCGGGGACAATCCGGCGACCAGTTCCAGCTCGAAGCGGATGTTCTCCAGCTCGAACTGCCGCCGGACCATGGACAGGACCGCGCGCACCGGCTGGTTCAGGTCCACGGACTCCTCGATCAGGTCGGACTTGCGGCCGAAGGAGCGCAGGGTGTCGATGATCTCGGCGGCCCGGTCCACCTGGGACGATATCTCGTTGACCACCTCCCCGAAATGCTCCTTGGGTATCTCCAGGTCCTCCTCCCACATCATGGACAGGAATTCGCTGCCCACCTTGATGGCGTTGAGGGGCTGGTTGATCTCGTGGGCCACGCCCGCGGACATCTCGCCCAGAGACTTCATCTTGGCCGCCTGGATGAGCTGGGCGTCCTTCTCGATGAGTTCGGTGATGTCCGTGACCGCGATGATGATCGCCTGCCTGCCCCGGTAGGAGATGGGGCAGGCGTGCATGTTCACGAAGAAGGGCTCGCCGCCGTTCTTGTAGTGCAGCCGCTTGGGGTAGTAGACGCACCCGCCGCCGCCCTCGGTGAAGAAGTCCAGGCAGGCCGCGTTGTGCTCCGGGCCGAGGGCCAGGAAGGGCATGTCCATGAGCTGCTCGCGGGGGTAGCCGTAGAGCTCGGTGGTCCGGGGGTTGGCGTCGCGGATGGTCCCGCTGGCGCAGTCCACCACGAAGATCGGGTCCGGGCCCGAATCGAACAGGGAGCGGTACTTCTCCTCGGACTCGCGCAGCCTGCGGCGGTACAGCTTGATGGACCAGACCATGTTTCGGAAGGAGTCGCCGAGCTGGACCACCTCGTCGCCCGTATGCTTGCGGTAGAAGGCGCAGTCAGCGCACTTGCGGTGGGTTTCGGCGGGCGTCTGGCCGCTGCGCGACTGGTCGAAGTGCCAGCAGGGCAGGTCCGTGTTGGAAAAGGCCGGGCATTCGGCCGAGTCCCAGTCCTCGCCCGAGCCGAGCTTGAGCGGGATGTCGAAGTTGCCCCGGCTGATCTCGTCGGACAGCCGGGTCAGGTCCGAGACCGGCTTGGTGATGTACTTGGACAGCCAGGAGGACAGGATGATGGTGATGATCACCACGGCCGAGATGAAGCCGAGGAAGGCCACGCGCAGCTTGCCCACCAGGGCGTCGATGTGCCGCTTGTTCAGCCCCACGTGGACCGTGCCGATGCGGTACAGTCCCTCGTTGATGGCCGCGGCCAGATCGTAGACCTCCTGGTCGCCCAGCTCCATGAGCTTGATGGAGTCGGGTTTCCCCGGCGGCAGGGTGTTGGCGCGCAGGTTGTCGGGCAGCCTGTGGGTCAGGGTGTGGGCCAGGATGTTGCCCGCCTGGTCCTCGATGAAGATGTAGGCCACCAGATCCTTGCGTTGCCTGAGCCGGGCCTCGTCGAAGATGAGCACCAGCAGCCTGGGGATGTCGTTGTCCAAAAGGTAGGAGCCGCCGCGCTCGGCCACGGAGTGGGCGATGGCGAAGCCGCGCATCTCCAACTCGTTGGTCAGGGAGGAGACCAGGATCCAGCGCGAGATCAGGGCGATGGCCACGGAGATGAACAGGACCGCGGCCAGCATGGAGAAGAGCAGTTTCTCGCGCAGGCCGATGCGGGTGAACCGGGCGGTTATGCGTTCGCCCAGGGTCATTGCGGGCCCCCCAGCTCGCGCTTGAATTCGGCCCAGTCCGTGAACGGGATGAACTTTCCGTCGTACAGCTTGGTGAAATGGATGGCGTCCAGCCCCTGCCGGTCGTAGGGGCCGTAGGTAATGGTCAGGTTCGGCCCGAGCTTGAAGTCCTTGATGGACTCGATGGCCCGGATGAATCCTTCCCGGGTCAGGTCGCGGCCCGCCCGGCGCAGCCCCTCGACCAGGATCTCGGCGTTGAGGAACCCCTCCAGCCCGACGAAGCTCGGGGTGTCGTCCGGGTAGTAGCGCCGAAGCAGCTTGACGTAGTTGGAGGCCGAGTCGTTTTTGTCGTCCGACTCCTCGGGCTGGGGGACCACCTGGGACATGAACACGTGGGCCGGGGAGGCCCTGCCCACGCGCCAGGCCAGTTCCTCGGCGCCGACAAAGGAGACCGTGTAGAAGATCGGGTTGTAGCCCTCCTCCTCGGACAGGTTGATGAACCTCGCGCAGGCCCCGTAGGTGCCGATCATGACAATGGCCTCGGCCCCGGACCTGCGGATGCGGTCCAGGCCGTCCTGAACGTCCAGGGTGCCCCGGATGTAGGAGCCGCGCGCCACGGGCTCCAGCTCGAATCTCTTGAGCGCCAGCTCGGTGCCGATCAGGCCGTCGAAGCCGTAGGCGTCATATTGGTAGAAGACCGCGATCTTGGTCAGCCCCAGGTCCTCGACCATGTGCCGGACAGCGGCCATGGTCTCCTGGTAGTAGGAGGCCCGGATGTTGATGACGTAGCGGTTGGGCGGCTGCCTGAGCGCGTTGGCCCCGGTGAACATGCCGATGAGCGGAATGCGCGCGTCCTCCACCAGGGGCAGGGCCTTGATGGTGGTCGGAGTGCCCACGTAGCAGAACAGGGCGAAGACGTCCCTGTCGACGATGAACCGCTGGGTGTTGGCCAGGCACTGGGGCGGGTCGTAGGAGTCGTCCTCGACCTCGATCCGGATTTTGCGGCCGTGTACGCCGCCCTGTTCGTTGACGTGACGGATGTAGGCCCGCGCGCCCCGCAGGGTCTGCGTGCCGAGGTAGCCCGCGTGGCCGGACAGGGTCAGGGAGGAGCCCAGGGTTATCAGATCGTCGGTCACCCCCGGGGTTCCGCCTTTCTCCTCGGCGGTCCTCCGTGATCGGTCGCACCCCCCGAGGGCCAGCGCCAGGCAGATGAGGATGCAGATAAGCGGGACGTTTCGCACGGTTCGGCTCCATGTTGGGGGCGGCGGCCAGGGATCGCCACTACCCGTTACCGTCTCGCCGGTCAAAAGACAAGAAAGACCCTTTTCCCCACAAAGCAACATCGTCCGTCCTCCCGTATTCGGGGGAAAAGACCCCGGCAGAACATGCCTGCCGGGGTCATAAGAAACTCCGCTTGCCCCGGTTGCCCATGAGGCCGCCGGACGGTGTGGCTTACGGAGGTGTTCCCGCATTGAGCGTTCGAGATGGAGGACCCCGGCGCGGGGGAGCCCGCGCCGGGGGAGGGGATCGTTAGGAGGACATGCGTTTGACCGGGCGGCCCAGGGCGGCCAGGAACTGCTTCCTGGACATGGGCCCGCGCCGGACGCCCGAGGCGTCGGCGGACAGGGACTCGTAGTAGCTGTCCGGATCGGTCTGCACCAGGTAGATGACCCGCACCGAATCGGCGTCAACCAGTTCCGCGTCGGGATACTTCTCGGCTGCGGCCGCCAGACGCTCCTCCGCCAGGGCCAGCATCTCGTCCCGGTCGCCGAAGTTCATGGCGCCGGTGGGACAGGTCTTGACGCAGGCGGGCAGCATCCCGACCTTGACGCGGTCCACGCACATGTCGCACTTGACCACCCGGCCGGACTTCTCGTCCACGCGCGGGATGTCGTAGGGACAGGCCATGGAGAAGGCGTCCTTGTCGGGTTCGTCGGCGGTCAGCTCGGTGTAGACCACGGCGCCGGTCTCCTGGTCATGGATGATGGAACCGGGAATGGTCATGGCATCCAGGCAGGGCGGCTCCACGCAGTGGCGGCATTGTTCCGGGAAGAACAGCCACTGCATGCCGTTTTCGGTCTCCACTTCCTCGAAGCGGACCAGTTTGAGGGTCGAGCCCGAGAGGTCCTTGGGGTTCTGGTGGGAGCCCCAGTTTTCGGTTTTCTCGGCGGGCAGTTTCTTCCATTGCTTGCAGGCAACCTGGCAACCACGGCAGGCCGTACACTTGGTCAGGTCGATGAAGAATGTCTTACTCATGTGTCATTCCTCCCTTACGCCTTGCGGACGTTGACCATGAAGGCCTTGGTTTCGGGGATGCCCGTGTTCGGGTCGCCCACGGACGGGGTCAGGATGTTGGCGGAGTCGCCGCCGTCGTTGGGCCAGGTCCAGCCGAAGTGCCAGGGCAGGCCGACCTGATGGACGGTGGTGCCCTGGACCGTGAACGGCTTGAGCCGTCCGGTCACGATGGCCTTGGCCCAGATGGAGCCGCGCACGGAATCGACCATGACCCTTTCGCCGTTCTCGATGCCGCGAAGCTGCGCCAGTTCCCGGCTCATCTCCACGAAGACCTGCGGTTCGGCCTCGACCAGCCACGGGCAGTTTCGGGTCATCAGGCCGGTCTGCCAGTGCTCGGTGACGCGGTAGGTGGTGCCCACCAGGGGATACCTGGGATCGCACACGGCCTTTTCCTCGTCGTCGAACTTGAGGGCGGTCGGGTTGTGCAGGGTGCTCGAGAAGGGATGGGACTTCACCGGGCATTCCAGCGGTTCGTAGTATTCGGGGAACGGACCGTCAGCGCGGCCGGGGCCGAAGAGCTGGCCGAATCCGTTCTTGCGCATGATGAAGGCGTACTTGGTGCCCGGGGCCCAGCCGCCGTCGGGCACGTCGCCGATCCACTTCTCGCCGTTCCAGGCGATGACCGCCTTCTCCGGGTTGTAGGGCTTGCCCTTGAGGTCCACCGAGGCGCGGTTGTAGAGCACGCGGCGGTTGACGGGCCAGCACCAGGAGAAGTTCGGATACAGGCCGATGTTGGCCTGCTCCGGGGTCTGGGTCAGGTCGCGCCGGGCGGCCATGTTGCCCTTCTCCGTGTAGGAGTGGCAGTACAGCCAGTTGCCCGAGGTGGTCGAGCCGTCGGCCTGCAGGAAGGCGAAGCTGGGAACCTGCTGGCCCTTCTTGTACATCGTCCCCTTGATCTCGATGTCGCGGGTGAACTGGCCGTTGATCAGCTTGGCCGTCTTGTGGGGATCGAAGACCCCGTCGGTGGCGATGGCGTCCCAGGTGAGCCGGGTGATGGGCTCGGGGTACACGCCGCCTTCCTTTTGGTACAGGTGCTGGATCTCCTTCATCAGTTCATAGATGAGGTCGCCGTCCGGCTTCTGGCCGTTGGGCGCGTCCGGGCCCTTGTAGCGCCACTGCATCCAGCGGCCGGAGTTGGTGATGGAACCTTCCTTTTCGATGGACACGGCGCAGGGCAGGAAGAAGACCTCGGTCTTGATCTTGGACGGATCCATGCCCGGTCCTTCCCAGAACCAGCCGGTCTCGTTGGGGAAGATGTTGACGTTCACCAGCCAGTCCAGTTTGGTCAGGGCCTGCCTGGTCTTGTTGGAGTTGGCGCCGGAACAGGCCGGGTTCATGCCCCAGGCCAGCAGACCCTTGAACTGGCCCTCGTCCATCTTGTCGAACAGGGACAGCCAGGAGTATTCCCGGGCCGACAGCGAGTCGAGCCTGGGCAGGTAGTTGTAGGCCGTCGCGGGATCGTCGTCCTGCCACATGGACTTGATCAGCGAGGCGGAGTACTTCGGGAAGTTGCCCCACCAGTTGGCCGATTTCGGATCATGGGAGACCGGGGTGTGGGCCTTGTTGTACGCTTCCAGGGTGGGCTCGGAACCCTGCGGGGTCGCGAGGTAGCCGGGAAGGATGTGGAACAGCAGGCAGTGGTCCGTGGACCCCTGGACGTTGGATTCGCCGCGCAGGGCGTTGACGCCGCCGCCGGCCACGCCGATGTTGCCCAGCAAAAGCTGGATCATGGCCATGGAGCGGATGTTCTGCACACCCACGGAGTGCTGGGTCCAGCCCATGGCGTACATGATGGTTCCGGCCTTGTCCTTTTTGCCGGTGGCCGCGTAGGTCTCGTACAGCTTGGCCAGGGCTTCCTTGGGCATGCCCGAGATGGAGGAGACCTTGTCCATGTCGTAGCGCGCGTAGTGCTGCCTGAGCAGCTGGTACACGCAGCGGGGATCGGCCAGGGTCGGGTCCTTTTTGGGGTTGCCCTCGGCGTCCATGGCGAATGCCCAGGTGGACTTGTCGTAGGACCGGGTGGCCTCGTTGTAGCCGGAGAACATGCCGTCGTCGAAGGAGAACTTGTCGCCGACGATGAAGGAGGCGTTGGTGTAGTTGACCACGTAGTCCCGGAAGATCAGGTCATTGTCCAGGATGTACTTGATCATGCCGCCCAGGACGGCGATGTCGGCGCCCGAGCGGATGCCCGCGTAGAAGTCGGCCTTGGCCGAGGTCCTGGTGAAACGGGGGTCGACGTGGATCAGGGTCGCGCCCTTTTCCTGCGCCTTGGTCACCCACTTGAAGGAAATGGGATGGTTTTCGGCAGCGTTGCTGCCCATGATGAGAACACAATCGGAATTCTGGATGTCGATCCAGTGGTTGGTCATCGCGCCGCGTCCGAACGACTCTGCCAGAGCCGCAACAGTCGCGCTGTGTCAGATACGCGCCTGATGTTCTATGTACACCAGGCCGAGGCTGCGGAGCATGGTCTGGTAGGCCCAGCACTCCTCGTTGTCGAGAGCGGCGGACCCCAGGGAGGCGATGCCGTCGCAGCGGTTGACCACCTGGCCCTTGGCGTTCTTCTCGGTCCAGGTCTTGTCGCGGGTTTCCTTGATCCTCTCGGCGATGGTTTCCAGCGCCCAGGACAGGGAGACCTTTTTGAATCCCTTGGAATAGGGAGCCCGGTACAGGACGGAGTCCGGACGGCGGTCGTTGTCGCCCAGCTGCCAGATGGAGGCGCCCTTGGCGCACAGGGCGCCTTCGTTGATCGGATGGTCCGGGTCGCCTTCGACGTTGACGGCCTTCATGTCCTTGAGGGACGTGTTCACGACCAGGCCACAGCCCACTGCGCAGTAGCAGCATACGGACGTGGTCTGCTTGCTCCATTTCGGGTCCAGGGCGGCGGCGTGATCCGGCAATGTCGCCGTCTTGGCCTTGCAGCCGAGCCCCAGCCCGCCGAACGCCGTGGCCGTGGCCGCGACAGCGGAGAGCTTGAGGAAGTTTCTACGGTTGGTGTGCATTATACCTCCTGTGTTGGTGCGGGTCAGCGCCCGCGGATCTCGCGGCCGAGCGCCACGAGAAGCCTGTAGCCGCCGGACTGCGCGACGGGGCCGCAACCGGCCGGAAGGACGGCGGGCTCGCCCGTGTGGCGATGGACCGCCGGGGTCATCTCCCGGGCCGCTTGTCGGACCTCGGCCACGGCGAATCCCAGCCCGGCGAAGGGCATGGGGATCACGGCGGCGGCAGCCGGCAAATGTTGGTTGTTCATGCGCATGCGCATACCTCTCCCATTTCTACTGTTATCCCCTTTATGATGAATCCGGGGCGAGCGGGCAAAGGGAGCGTTCTTACAACCTTTTTCACACAGCGAAAAATATGTTTTTTTTAACCGGATGGCGCTATTGCTGCATCTACTTTATGTCGGATTTGGCATAAATGGATTTCCGCCCCACGGTTTGACACCGGGTGAAAGCGGGCGAAATCGGCGGGCGGCCCGCGCGAAAGGGCCCGGTTCCGAACCATCGGACCGGGCCGTTTTTCGTCATGGCCGGGCGGCGGGCTAGTCCGTGTTCGGCACCAGGGCGCAGAGATAGGCGGCCAGGATCTCGCCCAGGGGCTTGTGGCGGTTGTTGAAGCGGAATTCCAGCTCCTTCATGTACAGGGGGAAGCGCTGGCAGGAGATGCCCCGGAACTTCTTGATGCGCGACTGGGCGTACTCCCAGAACTCGTCGTCCACCGCGTCGATGTGCGGGGGCTCGTCGTAGCGGCGGATGACCTCGTAGGGCAGGGAGTCGTTGCCGCAGAACATGAGCGCGTCATACTCCTTGTAGCGGTCCGTGTAGACCAGGTTGCCCGAGCGGATGAGCTTGAGGTGGAAGTTCATGTGAAAGTGGAACAGGGTCTCGGCCTGGAATCCGGGCACCAGATCGATGAAGACCAGGTCGTCGCGGCGCAGGATGCCGTAGACCGGAATGGTGTCCATGCGCATCTCGCGCGGGCCGCCGGTCAGCCGGTTGCCCTTGAGGTAGGAGTCCAGGCCCGTGGCCGGGCTGATCAGCTGCCGGGCGTCCAGGGCGTTGGCCAGGATGGCGAAGCGGATGGCGGTCAGCGCCTTGTAGACCGTGTTGTAGGACAGGCCCAGCTCCTCCTTCATCTGGTGGACCGAGCGTTCCTCCACGAACAGGACGATGAGCCGCAGCCACTCGCCCGGGGTGAGCGCCCCGTTGTTGATCCACCGGCCCGAGAAGGGCTGGAAGGTATACTTGCACGAGGCGCAGCGCAGCCGCTCGCCGGACAGGGTGTAGACCTTGCGGTGCCCGCAGCGCGGGCAGAAGGGATCGCCCGTGGGCCAGGCCAGCTCCAGGAAATAGTCCCTGGCCTTGTCCTCGTCGCGGAGCAGCGCCTCGAAGGAGGCGGTGTTGTCCGGCGGCGGTATGACCGGCAGGATGTGCGAATTCTTCGACATGACGTCCCGTTGCGTTTCGGGCATGGCCCCTCCGGCTGTTAGAACCCCCAGGCGGACAGGGTGGCCCGCCGGTAACCCTGGTTCGCGGCCACGTAGTCCAGGGCCAGGGAATCCAGGTCGTCCAGCACCGGGAGCGCCACGCGGTCCAGGTCCCGGAAGTCTATGGTCTTCACATAACTCTTGCAGGAATCGCAGACGTCCACCCTGAAGCCGGGCTCCTCGTCCACGGTGAAAAAGGTCAGTTTCTTGTGGTCGTCCTCGCCGCAGACCGGGCAGGCTATGCGCTTGATCCGGTAGTGGTGGCGGCAGAACGAGCAGGTGGCGTGCCTAAACCCCTCCTTCTGCTCCAGGGAGGAGATCAGCGGCATGGACCCGCAGACCGGGCAGGTGCCCACGGGCGTGACCTTCATCTCGGGCAGCTTTTCGGCCAGCATCCCGGCCGCGGCCTCGATGGACGGCCCCATGGCCGCCAGGGCCAGGAAGGGCAGGGTCCGGGGCGCGTCGGGCATGCGTTCGGCCCAGGTCGCGAAAAAAGTGGTGTCGTCGTCCAGGACGCGCCGGAACAGCTCGGCCGGGGTCAGGTCGCCCTTGTCCAGGGCTTGGGCCAAGATTTTCGCGCCCTCGCCCAGAGGGCCTTCGGACTTGCCGACCAGGTCGACCAGCCTGCCGAGGAGTTCCTCGGCCTGGGCCGCGTCATAGGGAAAGTTCTCGCGGTTGATCAGGGACACGCCCTGGAGCACGGCCTCGGGCGGGGTGAGCTCGCCGTCCGGAGGCAGGGTCACCTCGGCCTCGGGCAGGGCGGCCAGTTGGAGGTGCGTCACCGCATCGAGCAAGTCGATGAGTTCGGCGGAGATGTACGACTTTTTGCGAAGCTGGGCCAGCTTCCGGTCGAGCCTGCTCGTCTCAAGGGCCATGTTGCGTTCCATGTGGTTCTCCAGAGTGTTTTCCGATCTTGAAAAACAGTATCGGAGGGGAACGCTATCTTGCCAAAGGTCTTGCACTTACTCAAGCTTTGGCACTATTTTATATATCTACTTGAAATACAATGCATTTGTTTAATGAATTATGCCAAAATAGGCATATTTTGAATAGAATGGATCAATAAAACAGGTCGGTTACAACGGCGAAAAAAATCATGCGTCCCGGGCCCGGGACCCGGAATCAGAAGCCGGTGATCCGCCCGTTGTCGTTGTAGACCCAGAAGCTGTCGTCGCGGATGTTGCCGATGAGGGTGATGCCGGTCTTCCTGGCCAGCTCCACGGAGAAGCTGGTGGCCACGGCCGTGGAGGCCAGGACCGGGACGCCGATGCGGACCACCTTGAGCAGGATCTCCGAGGCGATGCGCCCGGTGGAGACGATCATCTTGTCGTCCACGGCCACGTCGTCCAGGAAGCACTGGCCGCAGAGCATGTCGATGGCGTTGTGCCGCCCGATGTCCTCGCGGAACAGGAGCATCTCGTCGGGGGTGCACAGGGAGGAGTTGTGGCAGCCGCGCGTGTGCTTGTACAGGGTCGAGCGCTCGTGGAGCTCCCTGGCCAGGGCCAGGATCTGGTCCGGGGCGACGTGCACGTCGCCGCCCACCTTGCGCTTGGAGATGGTCGCCACGTTGCGCCCGAAGTTGGTCCCCTTGCCGCAGCCCGAGGTGATGGACCGCTCCATGATCCGGTCCTTCCACGGGTCGTGGCAGACCTCCACCTCGGCCACCAGCCGGTCGCCCTCGTCGCGCACGGTCAGGTCCGTGAGCTGGGCCGGGCTGGAGATGAAGGCGTCGGACTTGAGAAAGCCCACGGCCAGGTACTCCGGGTATTTGGCGGTGCACAGCAGGGTGACCACCTCGCGCCCGTTGAGCATGATGGTCAGCGGCACCTCCCGGATGGAGCTGATCCGCTTGCGGGTGAACCCCCGCTTGTATTCGTGGACGTCGTATTCGTATGATTCAGGGCTCATTTCCGCCTCCGTGCCGGGTCCCGGCATCCCTTCCTGGCCCCTCTCTATATTCCTCCACGGGCGGTGGGCAAGCCCGGCCATTTACCCCTGACTCTCACACCCGTGCGGCGACCTTAATAATTCTTGATGGCCCGCCGGGTATCCGGACGGGCGCCCGGCCCGATACAGTTGGTGAACGGTCCGCTTTGGCCCGCCTGCCCGCCCACGGGAAGGGGAGGCTGTCCTCCGGCAGTTGCCGGGCGGCGGGACAGGCGGAACAACCAGGAGATGCCTATGGATATTCAATCCGTGAGTTCCATGAGCGGCGTGATGGGGATGCAGGGCGGCATGATGCGGCCTCCGGAGAAGCCGGATGCCGGGCAGATGGCCTCCGATTTCCTCGACGCCATGGATTCGGACGGCGACGGCCAACTCAGCCAGTCGGAGTTTGCGGTGGGGGATGGCGAGACCATCGACACCGAGGCCTTCGACGCCCTGGACACCAACCAGGACGGGTTCGTCTCCCAGGAGGAGCTCGAGGCCGACGCCCGGTCCAGGATCGACTCGATGGCGGCAAAGCTCCAGTCCGGAGGCATGTTCTCCGGCATCAAGCAGACCGGCGACGGCGAGCAGCTCCAGCAGTTGCTGGACATGATGGGCTCCTCTTCGACGGACCAGGCGTCCGGCGCGGAGGCCTACGGACAGATGCAGGGGGGCGGGTTCGACACGAGCGCGTACGCCTCGGCCCTGAGCCTGAGCGCGTAGCCGGTTCCGGCAGACCTTCCTCTGAGGGGCCAAGGCCCCCGGCCGCCCCTCGGGGCGGCCGTTTTTTGGGGAACAGGAACACGCCGGGACCGGTTCGGCCGGCCCCGGCTACAAGGCCTCGATCAGCGAGGTCAGGGCGGTGCTCTGGGAGTCGTAGGTGGCGAGCAGGGCGTCCAGGGCGGCGTACTTGCGCTCAAGCGACGTTTCCATGGCGTCGAGCCGCTTTTCCTCGTTGTATATCTGGTTGTCCAGGCTGGTGACGTTCTCCTCGTAGTGGTTGATGAGGATGGTCAGGGAGCCGGTCTCCGCGTTGGTCACCGTGTCCAGGGAGTCGGACAGCTCGCCGATCTTGCCCTGCTTGACCCGGGCCGTGCCCGAGTAGTCGCCGTCCGCGGCCGTGCCCACGGAGATATACAGCCCCCTGGCGTCGCCCGAACCGGCCAGGATGGTCCAGCCGTCCACCGTGGCCTCCTCGCCGTCGATGTACGCCGAGACCAGCTGCCCGCCGGACACGGTGTATTCCACGCTGTGCTCCCCGGCCCCGGTGACCCCGTCGATGACCGAAATGACCTGGAAGTCCTCGCTGTCCGACTCGCCCTCGGCCCGGGCCGCGAACAGGGAGGCCACGGCCTCGGCGTCGTTGTCCAGGGCCTCCTCCAGGTCGTCCTCGTCCAGGAGCAGCTGGCCGTAGGTGGCCGAGTCCTCGTCCGTGTCCGTGGAAAAGCCGATCTGGGACAGGGCGTTGTAGTAGTCGCCGCCGGTCTCCTCGTCGTAGCGCGTGAACCCCAGGGCGGACGAGGACAGGATGGATTTGATGTTGTTGTAGACGATGTCCAGGGCGTAGCTGTCCACGGTGTAGGTCTCCTCGTCCGAGTCCTCCTCCTCGGTCACCCGCCCGGTCAGGATCTGGAAGTCCTCGATGACCGCGTTGAGCGCCTCCTGGAACTCCACGATCTTGTCGAACATGTCGTCCGTGTCGTAGCCCACCGAAACCTGCAGGGTATCGCCGTCCGTGGTGTCCTTGAGCTCGAAGGTCAGGCCGTCGATCACGTCGTCGATGGAGTTGGAGTCGCGCTCGATCCAGTCGTCCTCGCCCGGCGGGAAGCCGTCCACCTTGATCCGGGAATTCTGTCCGGCCTGGGTGTTGACGAACCCGGCCGCGCTCATGCCGGTCAGGGTGCCCGTGCCGGTCACGGCCAGGGTGTTGTCGCTGCCCGCGTCGCAGCTCTTGAGCACCAGGTAGGCCCCGTCGCCGTCGTCCATGATCGAGGCCTCGAACTTGTCGCGGGCGTCCACCGAGCCGTTGATGGTCGAGACCAGCCCCTCCAGGGTGGTCCCGGCGGCCACGTCGATGGCGACCGCCTCGCCGCCGAACTCCACCGTCAGGGTGGTGGCCGAGGCGGCCACCACCGAGTCCCCGGAGTCGTACCCGGTCCCGGTGTTGACCCAGACATCGTTCAGTGCCAGCTGGTCGACCACGATGGTGTGGATGCCCGCCTCGGCGCCGCCGTCCGCGTCCACCTCCACCTGGTCGTCGCTGACCTCGGCGGTCATGGAGTAGAACTCGTCGGGCTCGTCCATGTCGTCCAGGATGTCGTTGAATTCGTCGATCTCGTCCGAGAGCTGCTCCATGAGGTCGATGACGTACTCGTACTCCTCCTTCTTGTCCTGGTAGGATTCGAGCTGGTAGCTCTCTGCGTCGATGGTGGCGTCGATGATTTCGGAGAAGTCCGTGCCGTTGCCCAGCCCGGAGAAGGACACGTCGCCCGAGGTGGTCAGCGGTTCGTAGGCCTCGACGGAGCTGGAAAGGGATGAGACGTAGCCCATGGCGGCCTCCTATATGTAGTCGAGCAGGGACATGCTCATGACGCTGGACGCGGTGGACAGGACCGCCTGGTACACGTAGTTGGCCTGTTCCAGCTCGACCACGAGCTGGGCGGCGTCCGCGTCCTCGATGGAGCTTGCGGCGTTGGCGGCCAAGCTCTTGACCAGGGACTGGGAGGTCTGGGTGTAGGTGATCTTGTTCTCCCTGGCGCCCACACCGGCCGCTCCCGCCTCCACGGTCTCGTGGCAGTCGCCCAGGTCTTCCAGGCATTGGGCCACCGCGCCGGAATCGCCGCTTTCCATGTGGACGATGCAGTCGGACAGGGTCTCGAACAGGTTGGGCGAGCCATAGGGCTGGCCCGTGGCCTGGTCCACCCCGCCGAAGATGTCGCTGCCCACGGTGGTCATGTCCTCGGACGTGCTCTCGGACACGGCCACGGACATGGCCTTGTCGCTGCCGGTATAGACGCAGGCCTGGCGCAGTGAGAACCGCGAGCCGCCCCCGTCATCGTCGGCCGCCGTGACGGCCGTGCCCGAGGCCAGCTCGACCTGCGCGTCGGCCAGGTCCAGGACCGTGTCGCCCGAGGCCAGAACGGCCGAAGTCCAGGTCTCGCCGCCGTCCGTGGAGTATTCGTAATCCAGGGCGTCCGTGCCCACCGCGCCGTCCGAGGTGAAGCGCACGGCCACGGTGCCGTCCACCTCGCCGGTCAGGTTCACGAAGTCCGTCCGGCTCGGGGAGTCGCCCTGCAGGGTCACGCCCAGTCCCATCTCGTAGGCGTTGTCCTCGGTATCGTCCCCGGCAAAGATCGAGTCCGAGCCCATCTGGGTGTTGGCGATGGCGTAGAGCGCGTCCAGGTAGCCCCGCATCTCCAGGGCCATCATCCGCATTTCCTCGTCGGTGTAAGTCTCGGTGGAGGCCTGCTCGGCCAGTTCCAGGGCCGCGGTGATGGTCTCGCTGGCCGTGGACAGGACCTGATCTGCGGTATCCAGGTAGTCCAGGGCCACGCCGCAGTTGTCGAGGTAGCCGGTCAGGGACTGCTGGAAGCCGCTCAACTCGACCATCCTGCCCATGCCCGCCGGGTCGTCGGACGGGCTGTTCACCTTCTTCTGGCTGGAGTTCATGATCGTCAGCTCGGTGACGTCGTTGAGCGACGAGTTGATCTGGTTCAGGGACAGCGAGAATATTTGTGCCGTGCTGATGCGCATGTCGGTCTCCTTTGAGTCAGACCAGGTCCAGGACGGTGTCCATCATTTCCCTGGTCACGCTGATGATCTGTGCGGCGGCCTCGTAGGCCTGCTGGTACTTGGTCAGAGCGATGAGCTCCTCGTCCACGTTGACCTCGGTGGTCGAGGCCTGCTGCTCGTAAAGGTAGTCCACCGAGGTCTGGGCGTAGGTTTGTTTGAGCTCGGCGGCGGACGCGGCCGAGCCCACCGAGGCCACCAGGGCGGCCAGGGCCGAGGTCAGGGTGGTCTCGGTCCCGCCCACGGTCACGGTCTCGTCGCCCAGCCCGGCCAGGATGGTGGCCGTGTCATTGGAGCCTGTGGCCACCAGGCCGTCCTCGCCCACCGCGCCGGTGTTCAGGTGCGTGGTGTCCGTGGCCACGTATTCGTCGATGCCGATGTTCCCGGCGTCCGTGCCGGTGAAGTAGGTGTTCACCCCCAGGGCGGCCAGGACGCCCGAGGTGTCGCCCGCGATCTCGAACTCCATGTCCGTGCCCGCCGTGAGCTGAAGTTGCCCGTCGGCAGTGACCGTGGCCGTCAGCTCACCGCCGAAGGCCGCGTTGATGTCGGCGGCCAGGTCGTCCAGGGAGTCGGCCGCCGGGTCCACGGACAGGATGGACGAGGTCGAGACGTTGCCGTCCGCGTCGTAGGTGATCAGGGCCAGCTCGCCCGCCTGGATGTTGTCCGCGAAGTACAGGCCGCTGTCGGCCAGCGCGGCCGAGGTGTCATCCGCCGCGTAGCTCGCGTTCAGGGACGTGTGATGCGCCAGCCCCGCGCCCTGGGAGTGGGCCGAGTTGACCTCCCAGATGATCGACTCGGCCAGGGCGTCGAGCCCGTCCATGGTGTCGTAGACCGTGTCGTCGCGGGTGGTGAACAGCCCTGCCAGGCTGCCGCTCTGCGTGCGCCCGGACACGGTGTCCCCGCCGTCATCGGTCAGGGGGGTGATGTTCTTCAGCTCCCCGTCGCCGGATTCCCAGTACAGGCCGGACTTGGCCATGACCGTGTAGCGGTCGCCCTGGGCGTGGTCCATGGTGCCGTCCTCGAACCACAGGGTGACGCCCTCGATTTCCACCGCGCCGTCCTCGCCATCGGCGGTGTAGAGCATGACGTCGCCGTCCTCGTCGGTCAGCCATGTGTTGCCGCCGTCGGTGGAGACCTTGAACTGGGCCGTGCCGTCCGCGCCCGGGGTGACGAACTCGATGAGCAGTTCCTCGCCGGATTCGCCGGAGTAGGCCAGGGTCCCGTCGTAGTCCGAGCCGCGCACCAGGGATGCGCCGGTCCGGGCGTCGGCGTAGACCAGGTTGTGGGTGTCGGTGCCGTCCACGAGCGTGTAGCCCTCCTCGGTCAGGATGGTGACCGTGCTGTCGGAATGGTAGAGGACGTCCACGCCGATGAGGGCGTCCAGTTCCCGGATCATCTGGTCGCGGTCGGCCACGGCCTGGTTGTCGCCCGGGTTGGCGGCCACGGCCGCGTTGGCCTTGGCCAGGTCGTCGATCAGCTGGTTGGCCTCGTCCACCTGGTCCTGAATGTCCGCGTTGATGGCCTCGACCATGGCGTCCAGGGTGGAGGAGGTGGAGTTCAGGGCGTAGACCAGGGTTTCGGTCTGGCCGAGCAGGTCCTCGCGGGCGGACAGGGAGTCCGGGTCCGTGACCAGCTCGTTCCAGGCGTCGAAGAACTCCTCCATGACGTCGGACAGGCCGCCCTCGGACTGGTTCAGCAGGGAGTCGAGCTGGTTCAGGTAGTCCAGGGAGCTTGACTGGGCGGCCAGGTCGGCCAGGGCGTCCAGGTACTGGGTCTCCACGAACTTGTCCCACTCGGACTGGATGGCCGTGACGTCCGCGCCCGTGCCCACGGTCAGCCCCAGGGCGGTGATGGAGCCCGAACTCTCGTAGACCACCGAGGTGCGTTGGTAGCCGGTGGTGTCCGCGTTGGCGATGTTGTTGGACGCGTTGTTGACCGAGACCTGCGCGTTTTGCAGGGCGGTCTTCCCTATGTTGTAGAGATTGTTGATCATCACGTCCTCCTGTCAGGCCCGCGCCTAGCGCTTCAGGCCGATGGCCGTGGACAGCAGGGTGTCGGCCGTGGTGATGATCTTCGAGTTGGCCTGGTAGGCCGCCTGGATGATGATCAGGTTGGTCAGCTCGGTGGCCGTGTCCACGTTGGACTGCTCCAGGGAGTTGGAGGCCAGGGTCCCGAACCCGGCCGAGCCCGGCGTGCCGATGATCGCCTGGCCGGAGTCCGTGGTGGCGGAGTAGAGGTTGCCGCCCTCGGAGTAGAGCCCCTGGTTGTTGGTGAAGTCGGCCAGGGCGAAGGTGTACAGCTCCTGGCTCTGGCCGTTGGTGTAGCTGCCCTCGATGACGCCGTTCTCGCTGATGGTGATGTCGGTCAACTCGCCGGGCGCGTAGCCGTCCTGGCTCAAGGTGTAGGTGGCCGAGCTGGACGTGGTGCTGGTGGTGGCCCGGGTGGACAGGACCCCGGTGTTGAACGCGGGCAGCTGGTCCGGGGTGGTCGTCGCGGTGAAGTCGTCCAGGGAGTCGATCCCGCCCGAGGTGTCCCAGCCCGTGCCCGTGGCGAAGTCCGAGTTGGAGATGCCGAAATCCAACGATATCTCCTGGTTCTCGGCCGCGCCGGTGAAGTTGGCCTCGAACACGGGCAGCCCGTTGTCGTCGAATTCGGCCAGGACCCAGTTCTCGGCTGCCAGGGGATCGGTGGTGTCGGTCGGGGTATCGGACAGGGTGAAGGCGGTCATGGACTGCAGGTCGCCCGAGGACGAGAAGGTCAGGGTGCCGGTGACGAGCATGCCCGCGCCGCTGGTGTCGGCCATGTCCGTGCCCGCGAAGTCGCGCATGTCCTCGTCCGCGTCGCAGCAGACCGTGTATTCCCAGACGATGGAACCGTCGTCGGTGGTCACCGGGTCGTAGTACACGGTCAGGTCGTGGGCCGCGCCGTTCTCGTCGTAGACCGAGATGGTCGTCTGGTAGGCGTAGCGCGAGTCGTCCAGAGCGGGGTCCGAGGTGCCGTCGTAGATCTCGAACAGGGAGGCGTAGGGGTTGGTGGAGGAGGCGGTATTGTCCGTCTCGGTGGAGTCCAGGTTGACCTGGATGGCCACTTCGCTGGTGGCCTGAGGCGGGGACTGGGAGTTGTCCAGCTGGATGTCCACCAGCCCGCCGGTGATGGAGCCGTCCACGGTCTCCCAGCCCTGGACCCGGTTGCCGTGGGAGTCCACCAGATAGCCGTTGGTGTCGAAGGTGAAGCCGCCGTCACGGGTGTAGTAGGTGGTGTCCGTGTCCGGGTCGACCACGATGTAGAAGCCGTCGCCGTTGATGGCCACGTTCGTGACCGTGTTGGTGGACTCGTAGGCCCCCTGCGAGAAGTCCGTGGTCAGCGACGAGGTGGTCACGCCGTTGCCCACCTGGCCGATGGTCCCCCCGGCGTAGACCGTGGAGTAGAAGACGTCCTCGAAGGCGATGGACACGGACTTGTAGCCCGTGGTGGTCGAGTTGGCCAGGTTGTTGCTGACCACGGAGGTCGCCTGGCTCTGGGCCTGCAGTCCGGAGATGCCGGTGTACATGGATCCGCTGATGCTCATGATGTCGCTCCTTGAAGGGTTCGGTCGGGGTTACTGGGTGGCGTAGGTCACGTCGGCCAGGTTCACGGTCCGGCCGTCGTCCAGAGTCAGGATCACGCCGTCGTCGGTGTTGCTCACGCCGGTCACGGTGCCGGTGGTCGTGGTGGTGCAGCCCACGTCGTCTCCGTCCGCGTCGGTGGCCGAGGCCAGGACGTAGTAGTAGCCGTCGCCCGCCTCGTCGCCGTCGTAGTCGGTGCCGTCCCAGGTGAAGGACACGGTGCCCGCGTCGATGCCGGCGTAGGTCTGGGAGTCCACGATGGACCCGTTCGAGTCGTAGATGTTCAGGGTCACTTCGGCGGCGTCGTCGTCCAGGGTCAGGTACAGGGTGGAGATGTCGTCGCCGTCCTTGCGGATGGTGTAGCCTTCGGCCTCCACGTCCTTGCCGATGTAGTCCAGGCCGTAGGAGGCGCTCATCGAGGAGATGCTGTCGGTCAGGGTGTCCATCTTCCCGTTCATCTCGGTCAGCTGTTCGAGCTGGGAATATTGGGTCATCTGGTCGACCATCTGGCTGTTGTCCATGGGCTCGGTGGGGTCCTGGTACTGGAGCTCGGTGCACAGCAGGCTGATGAAGTCGTCCGAGGTCAGGGACGTGGAGCTCGACGCGGTCGCGGTCGCGGTGTTCGTCGAGGCGAGCAGGGACTCGTAGTAGCTGGTGGTTTCGATGCTCATGAGACCTTCCTCCTTTCCGGGTGATCCGGTGTGTTGGTTTCGGGCGCGGGGGCCGAGGCCCCGTAGTGGGCGCGCAGCCGGTCCAGGGCCTGGAACTTGATGCTGCGCACCGTGGGCGGGGTGATGCCCAGCCTGCGGGCGATCTCCCCTGCGACCAGACCCTCCTTGTAGAAGAGGGTGATCACCTCGGCCTGGCGGTCGGTCAGCACGCCGGCGGGCAGGCTGAACAGGGCGGCCTCGGGGCCGTCCTCCGCGCCGCGCGCGGGAACGTCCGAAAGCACGGACTCCATCCAGCGCAAATTCTTTCTGTAGTAGTCGATGGCCGTGGTGCGGCAGATGATGTTGAGCCAGGTGATGAAGGAACTCTTCTCGTCGTTGTAACGCGAGATGTAGTCATTCTTGAAAATCTTCAGTGCGATTTCCTGGTATATGTCATCTATCTCCGAACTATGGAGATGGATGTTCCTTGATTTTACGAAGTTGATAATGAGTTTATATATGAGCCTCGAATGTTCCTTGAACAGGCTGTCATAGGATATCTCATCATACCGTTTTTGAATCTCCATTATTGTGCTGCTCATTGTGAACCTCCTGCAATGCTGTTGAGCAACGCAGGTGCCGTTCGACATCAAGATTACGTCAATTTGGATTGTTTTTTGTTCATGAAATGTTGGCGGGAGATAAAGATTTTTCGCCGGGCAACGGTTTTTGCCTGAGAAACTGAAGAAAATTTAAGGCGGGTCGGCGCGTGAAGGGGCGCGGGGCGGCCCGGACCGGGCGCGCGGCGGGAGGGGGGAGTTTTTTGCCTTCTCATGCGGGAAAAGTGCAACCGCCCGGGGGTGCCGGGCGATAGTACCAATGGGGGACCGGCCCCGAAGGTTCGGAACCGGCCCCCGGTGAGAAGGTGCGGACTAGCCGCCGATGAGCGACAGGGCCATTTGCGGGAGCGAGTTGGCCTGCGAGAGCATCGCCACGGCAGACTGGGTTATGATCTGCTCCTTGGTGTACTCGGTCATTTCGGTGGCCACATCCACGTCGGAGATGCGCGATTCCGAGGCCTGCAGGTTCTCGGCCTGGATTTCGAGGTTGGAGATGGTCGCGGTCAGCCTGTTCTGCATGGAGCCCAGGTTGGCGCGGATGTTGTCCTTGGAGACGATGGCCGAGTTCAGGGCCGCAAGGGCGTTCTGGGCGGCCTCCTGGGTGGAGACCACGGCGCCGGCCTTGTCCGCTCCGGCGGACAGCCCCACGCCCAGGGACGAGGCGGTCGTGCTGCCTATGGTCACGGCGTACTTGTCCTCGGCCGCGTCGTTGCCCGTGCCGAAGTGGATGGTCACGCCTTCGGCCGAGAGGTTGCCGTTGAGCAGGTAGATGCCGTTGAAGTCCGTGGCGCTGGCGATGCGGGTGATTTCCGAGGCCATGGCCTGGTACTCGGAGTCGATGATCAGCCGCTGGGCGTCCGTGTAGGTGCCGGTGGCGGACTGCTCGGCCAATTCCTTCATGCGGATGAGCTTCTCATCGATGACGGACAGCGCGCCGTCGGCGGTCTCGATCATCGAGATGCCGTCGTTGGCGTTGCGGATGCCCTGGTTGAGGGTGGAGATGTCCGAGCGCATCAGTTCGCGCACGGCCAGCCCGGCGGCGTCGTCGGCCGACGAGTTGACGCGCAGGCCCGAGGACAGCCTTTCCGTGGACGTGCCCAGCTTGGTGTAGGCGCTGTTCAGGTTCCGGGCCGCGGCATTCGCCATGAGGTTGTTGTTGACTACGAGAGACATGATTCCTCCTTGAATGGTTATGCTTCCATGCATTTTCTCCGTCACGATGATCGGAGAACCAAAACTGCCCCATGTATACGGATGCAATATGGATATCGTTCATGGAGGAAAAAAATTCCGCGTGCCGTTTTGCGCGGTAGTATGTCGTTTTCTGAATAGTAAATGGATATTTCTTAATGTTCTTAACATTAATTAACGCTGATTTTATGTCATAATTTCTTCTGAATCTTTATGATGCATTCAAAAGGAGCATGCTGATGAAAGATCTGTTGCTGATCGACGACGACCCGGAACTGGCCGAACTGCTGCGGGCCTATCTCGGCGGCGAGGGCATCGGCCTCGACGCCGCCGTTTCCGGGAGCGCCGGTCTGGAGATGGCCAGGGCCGGGGATTACGAACTGGTCATCCTGGACGTCATGCTGCCGGATACCAGCGGGTTCAACGTGCTGACCAAGCTGCGCGCCGTGTCCGGGGTGCCGGTCATCATGCTGACCGGACGGGGCGAGGAGATCGACCGCGTCATCGGCCTGGAGATGGGCGCGGACGACTACGTGTCCAAACCGTTCCAGCTCCGCGAACTGCTGGCCCGCATCCACGCTGTGCTGCGGCGTTACGGCAGGGGGGCCGGGGAGGGCGGCGAACCGGCCATGGCCAAGGCCAAGCCGGGCATCGGGATCGGCGAGGTCCATCTCAACCGCAATGCCCGGAACATGACCATCGGCGGCGAGCCCGTGCACCTGACCTCCACCGAATTCGACATCCTGGAGATGCTCGCCCTGAACATGGGCAACGTGGTGGAGCGCACCGACCTCATGGAAAGGGCATTGGGCCGTGGCGAGGACTTCGACGACTACGTGCTCAACGTGCACATGAGCAACCTGCGCAAGAAGCTGGACCGCCACGTCTGCATCAAGACCATCCGGGGTCGGGGCTACCTCCTGGCCGTTCCGCAGGAAGAGGCGGTGTAGATGGGGCTCGACCGGTGGCGGCCGGTTTTTCTGAGCCTCGCGATCCTGTTTTTCCTTTCTCCGGCCGCGCGGGCCGAGGACGACCTGTCCGGCCTCGGCCTGGAGGAGCTCATGCAGGTGGAGGTGGCCAGCGCCACCCGCCGGGCCGAGCCCCTGTCGCGGATTCCCGCGGCGGTCACGGTCCTGACCGAGGAGGACATCTTCCGCTCCGGGGCGACCAACGTGCCCGAGGCCCTGCAACTGGTGCCCGGCGTGCACGTGGCCCAGATGAACACCGACCGCTGGGCCGTGGGCGTGCGGGGCTTCAACGGGCTTTTGAGCAACAAGCACCTGGTCCTGGTGGATGGCAGGCCGGTGACCTCGCCGGTCATTACCGGGGTGCAGTGGGACAACATCGTGCCCATCAGCATGGTCAAGCGCATCGAGGTGGTGCGCGGCACCCGCACCAGCCTGTGGGGCGCGGAGTCGTTTACCGGGGTCATCAACATCATCACCAAGAACGCCTATGAGCTGCAAGGCGGGCAGACCGTGACCACGGCGGGCACCCGTGGCGCGTCCCAGACCGTGCGCAAGGGCTGGGACGCCGGGGAGAACGCGGCCGTGGCGGTCTACGGCACGGGCGAGTACCTCAACGGCGACTGGCTCAACGACCGGCGCGGGGAGCGCGACGGCCACGAGTGGTCCAAGGTCCAGGGCGGCCTGCGCGCCGACTGGGAGAACGCCTTTACCGACGCCCTGTCCGTGCAGTCCGACCTGGTCCGGTCCCAGACCGAGGAGGATATGCCGGGCGGCCCGGGCGGCCCCCCGGAGAGCAAATCGAGGAGCGACGTCAACGGCTACGCCCAGTTCGTCTGGGACCGGGCCACCGGCCTGGACTCCAACCTGCGCTTTCGGACCTCCTACACCCGGGACACGGCCATGCTCGCCGACCTGGAGGGCGGGGTGAACGCCCTGGACGCGGAACTGACCTCGGCCATGGAACAGATGGGCCGCCATTACCTGACCTGGGGCGCGGGCACCCAGTACATCTGGGACGACGTGCACGGCGAGGACCTGGGCAATTTCGACCAGGGGCACATCTACAACTGGACCGGGAGCGGCTTTCTCCGCGACCGCATCACCCTGCTGCCCGAATCCCTCTACCTCATCGCGGGGTTGAAGACGGACGTGCTCGGCGGCGGGGACGTGGAACTCCAGCCCACGGTCCGCCTGCTGCACACCCGGGACGACGCCGAGTACTGGCTGGCGGTCTCGCGCGGGGTGCGGGCCGATACCCGCTACCAGCGCAGCCGCGACTACCGGATCAACGTCAGGGGCACGGACTACCGGATCCTGGCCCCGGACAGCCTCGAGACCGAAAAGCTCATCTCCTACGAGGCCGGGTACCGCCAGGCCCTGACCCCGGACGCCCGATTCGACCTCTCCCTGTACGTCAACGACTACTCCGAGCTGCTCATGCTCGAACTGGACCAGGCCACGAACACGGCCAGGGTGACCAATTCCCTCAAGGGCACGGCCTACGGCCTGGAGGCCATGTTCGAATGGACCGCCGCCGACTGGCTGACCCTGAAGCCGTCGGTCAGCCTCATCTACCAGAACATCTACGGCCTGGACTCCGGCCCGGTGGGCGACTCCATGCCCGAGGAGGGGATGGGCAGCGAGATGAAGCTGCAGATCCTGACCAAGCCGCGCGAGGACGTGGGGCTGGACCTCTTTTTCGGCTACCTGGACAGCCCGGACCAGCTCCACCTGCCCGCCTATTTCAGCGTGGACGCGCACGCCTCCTGGCGGGCCTCGGACACGCTCCTGCTCGAGCTCATCGGCCGCAACCTGGGCGGCTCCCACAAGCAGTTCTCCGACCTTGCGGTGGGGCCGAGCGTGGATTGCCGGATCACCTGGGATTTCTGATGGGCATGCTGCGCCCGCTTCTCCTCGCCTTCCTCGCCTGGGCGGTTCTGTGCCCGGCTCGCCCGGCCCCGGCAGAAGACCGCCTGACCGCCACCCCGGACCAGCTGCGCGCCCTGTACGTGCAGCGGCTGGTCAAGTACGTGGCCTGGCCGGACGGCGCGGGCCCGGCCCCGGGCGAACCGTTTATCGTCGCGGCCACGGACCCGGCCCGGCTGCGTCCCTATTTCCCGGCCACGGACCAGGGCGCGGGGCCCCATTTCCGCCTGGTCCGGTGGCCCGCCGACTGCGACGTGCTCGTCCTGGCCGGGGCGTCCCGGCGCGAGGCGGCGGCCATCCTCAAGCGGGTGGCGGACAAACCCGTGCTGACCATCACCCAGGACCCGGACGGCCCGGCACTGGGCGCGGTCGTCAATTTCTACATGCGGGGCGGCAGGCTCAAGCTCGAGGTCGGCCTTGGAGCGGCCCGGCGCGCCGGATTGTCGGTCAGTTCCCGGCTGCTGCAGCTGGCCCGCGTGCATGGAGGAGGGCCTCGTGAGTGACGCCAGGATGACCCCGCTCGGGCGGAAGATCGCGGCGGCCATCCTGGGGACCACCCTGGCGGCCCTGGCCCTGAGCTTTCTGCTCAACGCCGTGCCCATGATCCACGCCTACCGCCAGGACGGCGCGGACAAGGCCCGCTCCCTGGCCGAACTCATGGCCGCGTCCCTGGCCGCGCCCGTGGATTTCGACGATCCCGAGGCCGCTGGCGAGAACCTCCGCACCCTGTCCCTCACCCCCGGGGTCACGGGCGCGGCGGTCTATCTCGGCGACGGCACGGTGTTCGCCGCCTACGGCGCGCCCCCGGACTTCGCCGATCTGGCCGGGCCGGGCGTGTCCACGGCCCTGTCCTCCCTGACCGTGGCCGCCGAGGTCCCGTCCGGGAACAAGGGGTGCCTGGTCGCCGTGAACGTCTCCCTGGCCGGGCAGTGGGGTTTTCTCAAATCCTACCTTTTCAGCGGGGCGCTCGTCCTGCTCTGCGTGTTCGTGGTCAGCCTCAAGCTGGCGGGCCGGTTCCGGCGCAGGCTGGGCGACCCCCTGGGCGAACTGACCGAGGTCATCGGCGACATCTCCGGCAGCCGCGACTACTCCCGCCGGGTGGACTACGTCAGCGACGACGAACTGGGCGTGCTCGTGGCCGAGTTCAACGCCATGCTCGGGCGCATCGAGGACCGCGACGCGCGCCTGGGCCGCCACCGCGAGATGCTTGAGCAGCGCGTGGAGGAGCGCACCCTCCAGCTCAAGGTCAATCAGCTGGAACTGCTCAAGTACAACCGCCGCCTGCACAGCGAGATCGAGCGCCGGGCCCAGGCCGAGATGATCCGCGAGGAGGTCGAGCGCATCAATCGCCACGACCTCAAGTCCGGCCTCAGCCTGGTCATCGGCTACCCGGAGCTGCTCCTTCAGCAGGGCGATCTCTCCCCGGAGCAGGTCAAGCTCATCAAGCGCATCCGGGCCGCCGGCTACCGCATGCTCGACATGATCCGCAATCATCTGGACATGTTCAAGATGGAAAAGGGGGTCTACGCCCTGAACAGGCTGCCCACGGACCTGGTCCAGACCCTCTGCGACCTGGAGGAGGAACTCGCTCCCCAGCTGACGAGCGGCGGCGTGCGCCTGACCATCCGCCTGCACGGCCGGGATGTGGTCGGCGACGAGACCTTCACCGTGTCCGGCGAGGGTCCGCTCTTGCGGACCATGTGCCGCAACCTGGTCCAGAACGCGGTCGAGGCCTCGCGGTCCGGCGACGAGGTGACCGTGTCCCTGGAGTTCGACCACGCCGGGCGGCCCTGCCTGACCGTGGCCAACCCCGCGCCCGTGCCCGCTCAGATCCGCGAACGGTTCTTCGAGAAATACGTCACCCACGGCAAGGAGAACGGCACCGGGCTGGGTACCTACTTCGCCGCCCTCATCGTCCGGACCCACGGCGCGGACATCACCATGAACACCGGCGAGGAAACCGGCACCACCCTGCGCATCACCTTCCGCCGCTAAGCCGGGAATCCGGCCCTGACGCTCCGGTTTGTGACGATGTGTTATATATTTATACAGGAATTATGTATTGTTGTTGAACTGAAAAGGGATTCTGGTGTACTGAATAGACCAGGATATGGCCCTGTCCGGCCCGGTTCGGGCCGATGCAACAGTCCCGGGGTAAGGCGGAATGAAGCGGTGTTTTCCCTTTTACCTGAACATCGTCACGGTGTTCTCCATCCTGATCGTCGCCATCGTCTCGGCAGTGGTCCTGTACGGGTACCTGGGCAATTCCTCGGCCGCTCTGGTCTCTGCCCGCCAGCTGCTCGCGCGGGCCGGGGACTCGGTCTCCGAGCGCTCCAGGCTGCTCTTCGACACGGCCTTCAACACCACGGACATCTACGTGGATTTCCCGGGTATCGCCGAAAAGGGGTCGATCCACTCCCACCCCATGAGCCACGTCTTCTTCCGGTTCCTGGAGCAGCACCCGGACTTCACCTCCCTATACATCGGCTTTGACGACGGCGATTTCTACCTGGTCTCCACCCTGCACGGGCGCGAGGGCATGAAGCGTCGGCTGGGCATCCCGGCCGACGCGGTCTGGTACACCCAGAACATCGGCCACCTGGAGGACGGCACCCGGTACGAGCTGAAGAAGTACCTGGACCCGGGGTTCGTCACCGTGGGCTCCTCGGTGACGCGCGGGGTGAACTACGACCCCAGGGGGCGCTGCTGGTACGAGTCGGCCGAGAAACGCGACGGGCCGAACCTGAGCGACGTCTACGCGTTCTCCCTGTCCGGCGAGCCGGGCATCACGGTCTCGCACCGGTTCGAGGGCCGGGTCTCCGGGGTGTTCGGCGTGGACTTGTCCCTGGCCAATCTCTGCCGCTTCGTCAGGCGGCAGTCCCTGGGCGACAACAGCGAGATCGCCATCTTCGACGGCGCGGGCAAGGTCTACGCCTATTCGGACCTGGAGCGGCTGGCGCGGAGCCTCTCGCCTCCCCCCGAAGCGGCGGACACCGAAGCGTCGGGTGAAACCGAGATTGACCGGCTGGGGGTCCCGTCCCTGTCCGCGCTGGTGCGGGAGTACGGGGCTCACGGGGGCCGGGGCACCGAGTCCGGGGAACTGTCCGTGGACGCGGTCCGCTACCTGTACCGTGTGGATCCGCTGCCCGCCGAATACGGCAAGGGGCTGTTCGTGGCCGTGGCCGTGCCCGAGGAACGGTTCACCGGACCCATCGCCGCCATCGGCAAGAAGACCCTGCTCGTCTCCCTGGCGTTGCTGATCCTGACCCTGCCCATCATTTACGGCGTGGCCAAGCTGATCAGCCGTCCGCTCATCCTGCTGACCGGGTCGGTGGAGAACATCCGCGCCTTCAACCTGCGCGTCCCGGTGCGCATCAAGACCTTCATCCTGGAGATCCGCGACCTGGCCGCCGCCCTGGAGACCATGCGCAGCTCGTTGAACGCCTTCGGCAGCTACGTGCCCCGGCCCCTGGTCGAGCGCATGATCACCAACGACATCACCCCGGCCCTGGGCGGGGACCGGCGGGAACTGACCCTGCTGTTCAGCGACATCGAGGGGTTCACCGGCCTGTCCGAGGGGTTGTCGCCCGAGGCGCTGACAGCCGAGATCACCGAGTATTTCAAGCGGGTCAGCCAGGTCATCCTGCGCACCAACGGCACGGTGGACAAATACATCGGCGACGCGGTCATGGCCTTCTGGAACGCCCCGGTGCGCAACCCCGCCCACGCCCACGACGCCTGCTTGGCGGCCCTGCGCTGCCGGTCCGCCCTGCGCGTGTTCAACCGGGGGCGGCGGAAAACGGGCCTGCCCGAGTTCAAGACGCGCATGGGCATCCACACCGGCGAGGCCGTGGTCGGCAACATCGGTTCCGCGGACCGCATGGCCTACACGGCCATCGGCGCGAGCGTGAACATGGCCTCCCGCCTGGAGGGACTGAACAAGTACCTGGGCTCGTCCATCCTGGTCAGCGAGACCACCCGGCTCGCGGCCGGAGAGTCCTTCGTTTTCCGCTTCGCCGGGCGGGTCGTGCCCAAGGGCACCTCGGCCGGGGTGGGCGTGTACGAGTTGCTCGGCACCCGGCACGGCTCGACCGGGGTGTACGCTCCCCTGGCCGTGGATGAGGGCGCCGAGGCGCGGCTTGCGGAGTGGGACGCCTGTTTCGATCTTCTTTTGGCCAGGGAGTTCGCGGCGGCGGCCGACGCCTTTGAACGCTATCTCGCCGGTCACGGCCCGGACCGGCTGGCCGGGCATTTCCTGGAATTGGCCCGGACCTTCACTTCCCGGCCCCCGGCGGCCGACTGGAAGGGGGAGCAGATCTTCGATGCCAAATAGGAGAACGCGCCCGAAATTGCTTACGGCCCTGCTGGCGGCCGCGATCCTGCTCGCCTGGGTCCCGGCGGCCCGGGCGGCCACGCCCGTGGTCTTCTGGTCCACCGAGGTCGGCAAGGACCGCCAGACGGTCATCGAGTATCTGGCCCAGACCTTCACGGTCTTCAACCCGGACGTGGAGGTCCGGGTGGTCGGCGTGGAGGAGAACGCCATGGCCGAGACCCTGGCCACGGCCATGCGCGACGGGCGCGGGCCGGACATCGTCGGCTGCGCCTCCAACCTGGTGGTGGCCTTCTGCAACCGGGGCTGGATGGACAACGAGGGCGCGGCCCGGGTGATCGACGCCGTGGGCCGCAAGCGTTTCTTCGCCGGGGCGCTGAGCCGGGTCAGCCTGCCGGACGGCCGACCGTGCGGCGTCCCGTTCAACGGCTGGATTCAGGGTATATGGTACCGCAAGGACTGGTTCGACGAGGCCGCTCTAGCTCCGCCCGATACCTGGGACGCCCTGCTCAAGGCGGCCAGAACCCTGCACGACCCGGCCCACGGGCGGTACGGCATCCTGCTGGGGACCCGCAACGACGTCTACGCCGAGCAGGTCTTCACCCACCTGGCCAAGTCCGCGGGCGTGCGCGAGTTCACCCCGGACGGCAGGGTGGCCTTCGATTCCCCGGCCACGGTCAAAACGCTCAGGTTCTACGCCGAGCTGGCCCGTTACACCCCGCCCGGCCCGCAGTGGTGGCGCGGCAGGGACTACTATTTCCAGGGCAGGCTGGCCATGATGTTTTATTCAACCTTCATCATGGACGACCTGGCCGTGGCCTCGGTGGCCGCCGATTCCCTGACCGGCCACAATTTCGAGGAGCTCACGGGCGCGCCCTACGACTTCCGGCTCCCGGAAAACACGGCCATGGTCTCCGGCCTGACCGGGACGCGCACGGCCGGATACGGGGTGCTGCACGCCCTGGGACTGGTCAGGGGCAAGGACCCGGCCCGCAGCGAGGCGGCCAGGCGGTTCGCCCTTTTCCTCTTCCGCGAGGACGCCTACATCACCTGGCTGCACATGGTCCCGGGCGGGATGATGCCCGTGCTCGAGGACATCACCGATTCCCCGGTTTTCTACCGCGACGCCCAGGGGGGCTTCCAGAAGTACCGGCGCAGGCGGCTGGAATCCATCCTGGCCGGTTTCGACTCCCTGCAGAGTTTCGAGTTCGAGGACGGCAGGCTCATCCCCGAGGCGGCCCGGGTTTCGGCGGACGGCGTCATCGGCCGGATGATCGAGGAGACGCTGGCGGGCAGGGCCACGCCCGAACGGGCCGTGCGCGAGGCGGCCGAGCGAATGCGGGCCATCGCGGCGCAGTGACGGTTTTCCGAGAAAAAAGGAGAAGGGCGGCCCGCCGAAGCGGGCCGCCCTTTTTTCGTCGGGGTCCGGGCCTATTCGGCGGCCGGGTCCACGTGGAGGTCGCTGCCCCGTTCCACGATCCGCTGGTCCCAGACATAGTCCTTGAACCGCTGGCGGAAGAAGAAGGAGTAGAGGACCGGGCAGAGAACCAGGGTCAGGACCGTGGCCACGGTCAGGCCGGACATGATCAGGTTGGCCATGGGCCGCCACATCTCGCCGCCCTGGAGCGAGAGCGGGACCATGCCGATGATCGTCGTGGTGGCGGTCATGATGATCGGCCTGGCGCGCTCCATGGACGAGAGCACGATGGCGTCGGCCAGGGCCAGCCCCCGGCCGCGCTGTATCTCGATGCGGTCGATGAGCATGATGGCGTTGTTCACGATGATGCCGAGCAGGGAGATCATGCCGAGCATGGGCATGAACCCGAAGGGCGAGTTGGTGGCCAGCATGCCCGTGGAGATGCCGATGAACATGGGCGGCAGGGTCAGCAGGATGATCAGCGGGCGGCGCAGGGAGTTGAACTGGAAGATGAGCACCAGCACGAGCAGCCCCATGGCCAGGGGCATGTTGGCGTTGATGGCCTCCTGCGCCTCGGCGCTCTCCTCGAACTCGCCGCCGTACTCCACGTTGTAGCCCAGAGGCCAGTCGCCCCCGGCCATGAGTTTCTGCACGGCCGGGCGGACCCGGTTCAGGATGGACAGGGCGAAGTAGCCGTCGGCCACGTCCGCCTTGATGGTCATGGTCCGGCCCTGGTCGCGGCGGCGGATGTCGGACGGTTGCCAGTCGAGCCTGGTCGAGGCCACCTGTGACAGGGGCACGCTCGCCCCGGTATCGTAGGAGTAGACGTTCAGGCTGTCGATCTTGTCCAGGTGGTTGCGGAACCCCTCGTCGTTGCGCAACAGGATGGGGATGATGGTGTCGCCCTCGCGGTAGTTCGAGGCGGGCAGCCCGGACATGGCGGCCTGCAGGGACACGGCCACGTCGAAGCTGGACAGCCCGGCCTCGCGGGCCTTGTCCTGGTCCACGTGGACGATCATCTTCTTGGTCCACTGGCCCCAGTCGTCCCAGACGCGGGTTACGCCCTCCTGGCCCTCCACGATGGGCGCGATCTGGTCGCGCAGGGCATAGAGGGTCTTGATGTCCGGGCCGGACAGGCGGATCTGGAGCTTGGCCCCCACCGGCGGGCCGTTCATCAACTTGTTCAGGCTGTATTCGGCGTCCGGGAACCCCTTTTCCAGGGCCTGTCGGGTGCGCCTGATGACAGGATCAACGGCCTCGATGGACGTGGTGTTGACCACGAAGGTGGCCAGGTTGTCGTTACGCTGTTCGAGGTTCAGGGGCAGGTACCAGCGCGGTCCGCCGTGGCCCACGAACACGCCCACGCCGGTCACGCCCTCGTCGGCCAGCAGAACCTTTTCCAGCCGCTCCACGCGCCGCTGCGTGGCGGTGATGTCCGTGCCGTAGGGCTGCCAGAAGTCGATGGTGAACTGAGCCCGCTCGTTGGGCGGGAAGAACATCTTGGGCACGAACTGGAAGGCCCAGCCCGAGGCCGCGCAGCACAGCAGGATGCCGCACACGAACACGGTCCGGTGGCGCAGGGACCACAGCAGCAGCCCCCGGTAGCCCCGGTACAGCCGGCTGGAAAAGGTCTGGACGGTCAGCTTGGGCTTGAGCAGGTAGTAGCACATCATCGGGACCATGGACATGGACAGCCCCCAGGAGCAGGCCAGGGTCAGGGTGACCACGATGAACAGGGATTCGCAGAACTCGCCCACCGGGTGGGTGGTGGCCAGAGGGATGGGCAGGAAGGCGAAAATGGTCGTCAGCGACGCGGCCAGCAGCGGCATCCATAGTTCGCCGACCGCTTCGGTGGCGGCCTTGAGCCGGTCCTCGCCCGCGGCCAGGCGGACCAGGATGGCCTCGGACACGACCACGCCGTTGTCCACCAGGATGCCCAGCGAGATGATCAGCGAGGCGATGGAGATGCGCTGCAGCCCCACGCCGAGGTAGGGCATGAGCGCGATGCAGCCGAGCATGGCCATGGGCACCAGGGACCCGGCGATGACGCCCGTGCGCAGCCCCGCGAAGAGCAGGATGATGACCACCACGAAGGCGAACGACTCGATCAGGTTGATCATGAAGTCGCTGATGGCCTTGTTGACGTAGTCGGGCTGGAACACGACCAGGCTGGTGTCAAGGCCGACGTACATGTTGGCCTTGAGTCCCTCGAGGCGCTCGGCGACCCGCTGGCCCAGTTCGGTGATGTTGCCCCCGTCGGCCATGGACACGGCCAGCATCAGGCACTGCTTGCCGTTGTACCGGGCCATGGTGGACGGCGGGTCCGAGAAGCCGCGCGAGATGTCGGCCACGTCGGCCAGCCGGACCGAGGTCCTTCTTCCGGGCGGGCGGATGGACAGGGAATAGATGTCCTGCACGCCCTTGAACTCGCCGGTGGGCTCGATGACGATGCGTTCCGGGCCGACCATGCTCGAGCCGCTGGGCTGGAGCGTGTTCTGGCGATCGATCATCTGGGCCAGGACAAACGGGCTGACCCCGGCAGCGGCCATGCGCGAGTTGGTGAAGTCCACGAAGATTCGCTCGTCCTGCACGCCCCAGCGTTCGACCTTGCCCACGCCCTTGATCTTGAGCAGCTCGTCACGCATGTCGTCGGCCGCGTCCTTGAGCTCGCGGTAGGAAAACCCGTCGCCGGTCAGGGCGATGACGATGCCGTAGACGTCGCCGAACTCGTCGTCGACCTGCGGGGTGCGCGCCTCCTCGGGCAGGTCCGGGGCTGCGTCGTCCACCTTGTTGCGCAGCTTCTGCCAGTAGGGCTGCATGTCCATGATGGAGTCCTCGAACTCCACCTCGATGATGGACAGGCCGGTCATGGACTGGGATTTGACGGTCTTGACCCCGTCGATCTCGCGGATGCGTTCCTCGAGCTTGTCGGTGACCAGCTCCTCCACCCGTTGCGGAGAGGCGCCGGGAAAGACCGTGGAGATGACCCCGGTGCGAATGGTGAAGTCCGGGTCCTCGCTCTTGGGTATGGAGAAGAAGGTCATCACCCCGCTGACCGCGATGAGCAGGAACAGGACGAGGGAGGTGCGGTTGTTGGTGATGCACCACTTGGCCAGGTTCATGGTCAGCCCTCCGCCCCGTTGTTGATCAGCCTGACCTTGCGGCCCTCCTCCAGGCTGTGCACGCCCCGGATGACGACGACGTCGCCCTCGTTCACGCCCCCGACGATCTCGAGCCCGCCCGGGGTGAGCGGGCCCACGGTGACGTCGCGGCGGGTCACGGTGGAGCTCTTCGGGTCCACCACCCAGATCGCGTGGGAGCCGTCGGGCTCGCCTACGACCGCGGCCGGGGGCAGGTAGAAGGCGGCCCCGGCGTGGCCCAGGCCGGTGAAGTTCACGTGCCCGGACATGCCGCTGCGCACGGACCGGTCCGCGTTGTTCAGGTAGACTTTGACCGGGTAGGTTGAGCCGGTGCCGGACTCCACGCCGATCTCCTCCACCTTGCCCCGCATGGTCCGGCCCGGCAGGGCGTCGAAGACCACGGCCACCTCGTCCCCTTCGCTGACCTGGGAGATGAGGGTGTCGGGCACGGAGATGTACATCTTCATCTGGCGGCCCGCGTTGTAGGTGGCGATGGCCTGGCCCGCCTCGACGTTCTGGTGCACGTCGGCCTCGACCTCGCCGATCCAGCCGTCGAAAGGCGCCTGCAGGGTGGTGTAGCCCAGCCGCTTGCGGGCGATGTCCAGCTGTTTGGCCGAGGCGCTGAGCTGGGCCTCGTAGGACTTGAAGTCCGCCTCCACCTGGTCCAGTTCGCCGCGCGAGATGACCCGGCCCGCGAACAGCCGGGAGTTGCGCTCCATGTCCGCCTTGGCCCGGACGTAGTTGGCCCGGACCTGCTCCATGTTGGCCTTGGCCTGCCTCAGCTCCAGCTCGTAGTCGGACGGGTCCAGGCGGGCGATGACCTGGCCCTCGGAAAATTTGCGGCCGATCTGGTTGCCCGGGAACTCGACGATCTTGCCGCGCACGCGGAAGGAAAGGCTGGTGGCCAGGGCGTCCTCGGCCGTGCCCGCGAACGACCACATCTTGCTGCTGTCGGCCCGCACCGCCCGGGTGGTCTTAACCGGGCGCACGGGCTCGGGCACGGGCTCGGGCGAGCGGTCGCAGGCACCGAGCAGGGTCAGGCAGAGCAAGGCGGCGGGAAAGAGAAAACGGTTCATTGTGCGTTCTCCATGGGGAGGCCGAGGAGCCCCCGGATTCGGGTCTTTATAATGGCTTCGATGGTTTCGTGGTGGCCCGCGTAGGAATCCCAGCCAAGGCGTTTGCAGATCAGGGCGTGGCTTTCCAGCAGCTTGATGATGACACTGATGATCAGGTGCCCGGTCATGAGGGCGTCCGTCTCGCCGCGGCAGTGGGCGGCGGTCCCCTTGACCAGGATGGACAGGGATTCCAGGTTGGGGTTGAAAAAGGAGGTCTCCAGCCGGGGGAAGAGCTCGGTCGGATGGACCAGTTCGCGGGAGACGATGACCACGCCCCAGAGGTAGTCGGAGCGGACCAGCAGTCCGTCGATCAGGGAGCGCATGAACCAGTCCACCACCCTGGCCTTTTCCTCGGGCGTGTCCCCGGCCTCGGCCAGGCGGGCCCTGACCGCCTCGATGGGCGGGAAGATCTGGTCGCGGACGTTGGCGATTTCCCGGATGATGGCCTCGTACAGCCCGGCCTTGCCGCCGAAATGGTAGCCGACCGTGGCCAGGTTGACCCCGGCCTCGGACGCAAGGGTGCGCATGGACACGCCGTTGTATCCGTTTTTGGCGAACAACTCCGCGCCCGTATGCAGCAGCGTGGCCCGGGTTTCCTCGCCCTGGGCCCGTCTGCGGGATGTGCGCTTTCCATCGCTCATGATTCCCTCCGTGGGGTGAAAATCGATTAAGGGAAAGGCCAAATCATATTCCCGGCCCACTGTTTTTGTCAAACGTTTGTTTAAATAGTAGGCGCGTGCCGGAATCCGACGGAGCGCCCGCAGGCCCCGGACCGGGATGGAGGGGAAGGGCGGGGCAGCGGGGAGGGACGGGCCATAAAAAAAGGCCGGACGCGCGTCCGGCCTTGATCCTTCTCGTCGGGAGGGACGCTCCCTAGTCGTTGGAACCCTTGAGCTTGACCCAGTAGTCCTCGTAGAGCTTCATGGCCTCGCCGATGTCGTCCTGGAACTCGCCGTGCGCGGCGGTGGCCGCGTCGGGGTAGACGATGGGGTTGCCGGCCACTTCGGGTTCGAGGAACTCGGCGGCCTTGGCGTTGGGGGTGGAATAGCCCATCTCGGTGGAGATGGCCGCGGCCACGTCCGGGCGCAGCAGGTAGTTCAGGAAGGCGTGAGCCTCATCCAGGTTCTTGGCCCCCTTGGGGATGCACAGGGAGTCCATCCACATGGAGAAGCCCTCCTTGGGGTAGACGTACTGGATCTCCGGGTTCTCCTGGTTGGCGATGTAGGCCTCGCCGTTCCAGATCACGCCCACCGAGACCTCGCCGGACAGCAGGGCCTGCTTGGGGGAGTCGGAGTCGAAGACCCGGACATAGGGCATCAGGGCCTTGAGCTTCTGGTAAGCCTGCTCCAGATGGGCCGGGTCGGTGTCGTTCAGGGAGTAGCCCAGGCTCTTCAGGGCGATGGCGAAGACCTCGCGCGGGTCGTTGGGCAGCAGCAGACGGCCGTTCATTTCCGGCTTCCAGAGGTCGGCGTACGAGGTCACGGCGGCCTCGCCCAGGGTGCCGGTGTTCACGGCGATGGCCGTGGAGCCCCACATGTAGGGCACGGAAAAGGTGTTGTCCGGGTCAAAGGGCTGGTCCGTGAACTTGTCCGAGAGGTTGGGGAAGTTGGTCAGCTTGGACTTGTCCAGCGGCAGGAGCATGTCCTGGCGGCGCATGAGCCCCACGTAGTCGGACGAGGGCACGATCAGGTCGTAGCCGTCGCCGGCCAGCTTGATCTTGGCGTACATGGCCTCGTTGCTGTCGTAGGTGGAGAGGTGCACCTTGATGCCGGTTTCCTTGGTGAAGTTCTCGACCACCTCGTCCGGGATGTATTCGGACCAGATGTACAGGTAGAGTTCCCCGCTGCCGGCAAGGGCCGGGACCGCGAAGGCGAGGGTCAGGACGATTGCGAGCAGTAGCTTTTTCATGACTTCTCCTTGAGCAGCCGCCGGGACAGGAGGACGGCGGCCACGGTTACGGTGATCATCACCACGCTGAGCGCGTTGACGTCCGGCTTTATGCCGAGACGGACCATGGAATATATCCGCAGGGGCAGGACCTCGTAGGTCGGCCCCGTGGTGAAGAAGGAAACGATGACGTCGTCCAGGGACATGGTGAAGCTTAAGAGCCACCCGGCCACCAGGCCGGGCGCGGCCATGGGCAGGACGATGCGCCGGAAGACCTGGTACTCCACGGCCCCCAGGTCCCGGGCGGCCTCGACCACCGTGGGGTCGAACCCCTTGAACCGGGTGTAGACCGTGGCCGTGACGAACGGCACGCACAGGGTCACGTGGCCCATGAGCAGGGTCCAGAAGCCCAGGGACAGCCCCACGCCCAGGAACAGGACCAGCAGCGAGATGCCGATGACGATGTCCGGGGACATCATCATGACGAAGATGGACGCGAAGACCGCGCGGCGGCCCCTGAAGCGGTACTGGTGGAGCATGAACGCGGCCAGGGTGCCGATGACGCAGGAGACCGTGGCCGAGACCACGGCGATGGTCATGGACCGGAAGGCCGCGTCCACCAGGGTGGCGTTGTCGAGCAGCCTGCCGTACCACTGCAGGGTGAATCCCTTCCAGGCCAGCGAGTACTTGGAGGCGTTGAAGGAATAGACCGCGATGACGACCAGCGGCAGGTACAGGAAGGCGAAGACCAGGGCAGCGTAGGCCCGCTTGACCCATATGTTCATATGCGCACCTTCCTTCCGGCCCGGCGTACGCTCTTGTAGTACAGGGCGAGCATCAGCCCCATGATCAGGGTCATGGCGATGGAGGCCGCGGCCCCGAGCGGGATGTTGCGGGCCGCCAGGAACTGGTCGCGGATGTAGTTGCCAAGCAGCATGGTCCGTGCCCCGCCCAGGATGTCCGGGATGTAGAACATGCCCAGCGCGGGCAGGAAGACGAGCATGCAGCCCGAGACGATGCCGGGCATGGTCAGCGGGATGGTGATCTTGCGGAAGGTCGAGAAGCGGCTCGCCCCGAGGTCGCGCGAGGCCTCGAGAAGCTTCAGGTCCAGTTTCTCGATGGCCGCGTACAGCGGCAGGATCATGAACGGCAGCAGGGTGTAGACCAGGCCGATGAAGACCGCCGTGGGCGTGTACATGAGCTTGAGCGGCGCGTCGATGACCCCGAGGAAGCGCAGGAACGTGTTGACCACGCCGTCGGCCTTGAGCACGGCCACCAGGGCGTAGGTCCGGATCAGCGTGTTGGTCCAGAACGGGATCATGACCAGCAGGAGCAGGGTCGGGGTGTGCCGTTTGTCGGCCCGGGCCACGATGTAGGCGAACGGGTAGCCGATGAGCAGGCACAGCAGGGTGGCCGTGGCGGCCATGACCATGGACTCGGCCAGCATGGACCCCAGGGCCGGCTGGAACAGCTCGTGGTAGCTCGAAAGGGAGAGGACCGGCTCGATCAGGCTGTCCGGGTCGCGCTTGAGGAAGCTGACCGCCAGGAGCATGAGGGTGGGCACGGCCCCGAACAGGACCAGCCAGCCGAGCACGCCGGTGACGACCAGCCGCTTGAACAGGCTATCCTTCATGGGGCAGGACCACCTCCCAGCCCTCGAACCAGCCCACGGCCACCCGGTCGCCGGCATGGAAATAGAGGGTTTCGCTGTCCTCGTCGAAAAATTCGGTGACCAGGATGCGCTTGCCGTCGTCCAGGGTGATGTCCACGTCGTAGGTGGCCCCCCGGTAGCAGGTGCCGTCCACCGTGCCCTTGAGCAGGGCCTTGGCGAACTTGTCGGCCAGGTCCGGGGATTCCTCCAGGTCCTTCATGACCTCCACGCGGAAGTCCTCGGGCCGCAGCAGGACGTGCACCCGGTCGCCGTCCGCGAACTCGCGCCGGGCCTTGACCAGCACGGACGCTCCCTCCACCTCTGCGGTGTAGCTCTCGCCCCGGCGGCCGGTGACGGTCCCGTCCAGGACGTTGATCTCGCCCACGAACCGGGCCACGTACAGGTTGGCCGGTTCCTCGTAGATCTCGCGCGGCGTGCCCACCTGCTCGATGTGCCCGTCGTTCATGACCACCACCCGGTCGGACATGGAGAAGGCCTCCTCCTGGTCGTGGGTGACCAGGACGAAGGTGATGTCCAGGGTGCGCTGCAATTCCTTGAGCTCTTTCTGCATCTGCTTGCGCAGCCGGTAGTCCAGGGCGGACAGGGGCTCGTCCAGGAGCAGGACGCGGGGTTTGTTGACGATGGCCCGGGCGATGGCCACCCGCTGCTGCTGGCCGCCGGACAGCTCCTTGGGCATGCGCCGTCCCATGGATTCCAGGCAGACCAGCCTGAGGGCTTCGTCCACGGTGCGCCGGACGTCGGCCTCGCCCATACCCGCGATGCGCAGTCCAAAGGCCACGTTGTCGAAGACGTTCATGTGCGGGAACAGGGCGTAGCTCTGGAACACGGTGTTCACGGCCCTGGACTCCGGGGGCACGCCCTTGACAGAGCGCCCGTCCAGCTTCACCGCTCCGGAGTCGGATTCCTCGAACCCGCCGAGGATGCGCAGGATGGTGGTCTTGCCGCACCCGGAGGGGCCGAGCAGAGTGATGAACTCCCCGTCCTCGATGGACAGGGAGATGTTTTCGACGGCGGTCTCCCCGTCAAAGGACTTGGAGACGCTGTCCAGGGTGACGACAGGCTGGGTCATGTGTTTCCTCTATGATGCGGCGTCTTGGCGGACGCGGTCACGGCAGGCTCACGGGCTGCAGGACAGCCCCTCCCTCCGGGACGGAAAGCGCATGGCGGCGACGCAATTTCGTTTTCAGGGACTCGATGCCCGGGTTGAACAGGAAATGGGTCAGGATCGAGGCGGCCAGCGCGGCGGCCAGGATCTGTCCCCCCTCGGGGTCTTCCGCATAGGTCTCGAACAGGGCGATGACGATGTAGTGGAGCAGGTAGAACGGGTAGCTGATCTTGCCCGCGAACCTGTCGAATCGTAACCGTTTAAAGCCGCGAAAGACAAGGGGCATCGAAAGCAGGGCTGCCGTGGGCAGGAAAAAGGGCAAAAGCGGCTTGGGCAGGCCGTCGGCCACCAGGCCCAGTCCGGCCAGGGCCAGGAACAGGGCGTAGTCGTACCAGCGCGCCGCTTCGGGCAGCCGCCGATGGGCGCGGTAGGCCAGGATGCCGCCCGCGAAAAGCCAGAATTCCAGGAGGAAGAAGCGTTTGAAAAAGATCACCCCGGACAGGGGGGAGGCCATGGCCGCGATCTTGAGGGCCAGGCTGGCGGCCAGGAGCCCGACCAGGGTGCGGGAGCGCAGCCGCACCAGGAACGGGGCCAGGGCGTAGAAGGTCGCCTCCAGTGACAGGGACCACGCCTGGATGAGCGGGGCGTCGGCCCACAGGGCGTCGTGGCTGTAAGCCACGAAGTGCAGCCCCCCCTCCGGGGAGCGGGCCAGGGAGAAGAGCAGCTCCTGGCCGATGGTCGTGGCCGAGGTCCAGGCCATGACCAGGAAGGCGGCGGGATCGGCCACGATGGCCAGCAGGGTCGCCCGGCTGGTCAGGGAATGGACGTCCAGGCTGGTCAGGAGCCCCAGACTGACCACCAGGGCCAGGACGTACATGGGGTACAGGGTCAGAAAGCGGCTCCAGTAGAAGGAGCGCGCGTCGCGGTAGGTCCGGTCCAGGATCAGGGCCATGTAGAAGCCGGAGATGGCGAAAAAGGTCAGCACCGCCTCGTGGCCGTTGACCAGGGGCGCTCCTTCGAAGGAGGGAAAATGCGAGTTGAAGACCGCAAAGGCGAGCAGCAGGCGGATGATGCCCATACCGTTACCTCCCTCTCCGGGAAACCGGACCGCACAGGCCCGGCCGGGTGTCGCATGCGGCGCGCGCCGCAATCATCCGCTTCAATCTCTCAGCCATTGAACCCGAACGGGGCGGACTTGAGGTTGTCGGGCGGGATCGCGGACAGGACGGCCGGGGTGTGGCGGGCCAGGCGGGCCACGGAAAGATAGGGCTCCTCGCCGCAGAGGTAGGCGCGCAGCCGGTGCTTGGTCTCGGCGTCCATGAAGGCCATGAGCGGCTGGTGCACGTCGGCCACCCGGGTCAGGGCGTCCAGGATGAGTCCGTCCCAGGCCGCGTGGAACCGTTCCAGGTCGTCGGGGCGAAGCTGTTTGCGGCAGCGGGTGCAGCCGCAGTTCAGGGGGATGTCACGGCCCAGGTCGAACAGGCCGTACTCCTCGCAGATCTCCTGGCCCTTCCAGATGTCGCGCACCGCGATCTCGAAGCCGTAGGCCGTGGTCATGACGTTGCAGTCGCAGCGGTGGTTGACGTAGCGCGCGTTGTCGCGGCTGACGATGTGCACGCCGGTCTCGTCGGCGTAGGCGGTCTTGCCGGGGCCGGAGGCCGCGTCCATGCGGTTGGCGAAGCGGGCCACGTGGGCCGCCTCCAGCCGGTCGCGGACGTAGACGATGGTGCCGCGCGGGATGTCCTCGGCGGCGAACACGCCGTACCCGATGGTCGGGTCGACGAAGCGCACTTCGGTCTTGGGATGCATCATGGAAATTCACCGCTTCCGCAGGGGCGGAAGCCTGTTCGGGGGCGGACGGGCCGCCCCTACCAGTCCTCGTCGGTGTCGTAGTCGATCTCGTCTTCCAGGGTGTAGCTGCGCACCTTGATGCGCAGTTCGTCCTCGTCCTCGACGACCACGCCCTCGGCCGTGACCCACCTGTCGATGTACTCGATCAGGCTCTCGCCGTTCTCGTCGGGTTCGACGATGAACTCCTCCTCGCCGTCCACGAGCAGGACCACGCCGGCAACGGTTTCATTGTCCCAGTCAAGGGGGAGTATCTGTCCGAACAGGGAATCTTCGTACACGTCGGTAGCCATCTTCTCCCGCTCCTATTGGTAGTTGTTGTCGGCGTCGTCTTCGTCGATGTTCAGGCGGTAGACAAGCCCGCCGTCCATGGGAATGAACTGCTTGCAGAACCGGCGCTGCACCGAGAAGCCGTTGGCCTCGTAGAACTGCCGGGCGTTCTCGAAGGCGCGTCCCTCGCCGGTCTCCAGGAAGATCGATCGGCCCAGCTCCCCGACGGCCCGCCGGGTCATCTCGGCCACCAGGGCCGAGCCGATGCCCAGCCTGCGGAACTCGGGATCCACGGTGATGCCGTAGAGTTCGAACTCGCCGGGCCAGTACATGATCGGGCCGTAGCAGAGGAATCCGATGATCCGCTCGCCCCCGGCGTCGCAGACCTTGGCCAGGAGGAAGGTCTGTGCCTCCTCGCCGTTGCCGTAGGCGCAGTCCCAGGCCATGTCCTCGGCGGACAGCATGGCGTCGGCCGAAAACAGACCGCTCGACGCGGCCATGTTCAGGATGGTCTCCACATCGTCGGGCGTGATGCCCGAGGAGATGCGAACTTCGCGCATGTCCTCGCGGGCGTCGTCTTCTCTGGTAGTCGTGTCCATGGTGATCTCGAAGCCGTGTCGGCTCGTCAGGCGAGGCGGTTGGTCCGCCCGCCGCGTTTCAGGTTCATAGATGTATAGTTCATCGACGAGGTGTCGCCGATGACCTCGATGGTCTCGACACTGATGGAGTCGATGCCCAGGGAGTTCGTCATGGTGCCGGTGACCTCGCAGGTCTTGCCTTCCAGCAAGGCCGGGTCCAGTTCCACGCCGAGGAGCAGGTACTCCGTGTCGCCGTCCTTGAGCACCAGGCCGAAGTCGGTGTTGACCACCAGCCCCCAGAAGGTTCCGGCATCGTCCGCGAGGGACAGGGAGGGCATAAGGCAGAGGGCCGCGGCCAGCAGCAGGGGAATGAGTTGTTTTCGCATGGGTTATCCTGGGATGTTGTTTTCCACGGGTGCAAAGCTCTCCACGACCATGGACTCCACGCCGCGCTCCTTGCGGACCACGCCGGTGAAGACCGCCTCGGCCCTGGACAGGGACAGAAGGCTCGGGAGGCTCTTGAAATTCTCCACGAGGATTTCCCGTTCGTCCTTGCAGGCGATCAGCACCTCGGTCACTCGGAATTGCTCGTCCCATTGCCGGGGGACGACCATGCCCTTGACGGTGACCGTGTTGTTTCGGTGTTGTTTCTCTTGCTGCACGTTTCTTCTCTACCAGGTGGTTTTGAAGATGCGGGAAAAGCATGGAGCGTGCCAAATCCATAATTTGCTGAAATTGCTTGTGAAGTCCGTTTGATGACGAATTGACGGGCGGAACTTTTTGTTCCGTTTTTTCGCAACGCCGGGGCCCGGGCGCGGCAAAAGCGCTTTTCATGGGCTTGTTCGAGGCGATAGAAGCGTTGAAAAACATAATATTTTTAGTAAGTTGTAATTTGATAGGAATTTAAAATTCCGATCAACACAAAAACGGAACTACTGATTCCTCTTTCGGAAGTCCATCTTGTCCAGGCCGTGGCGGCCCATCAGCTTGGACAGCTGCCGGGTGGTCACGCCCGCCCGTCCGGCCGCGTCCTTGACCACGCCGTTGCACTGCTCCAGCAGGCTCGACAGATACTGGCGCTCGAACCGGTCCACGGTGATGCGCCTTGCCTCCTTGAGCGGCAGGCTGGTCCGGACCGGCGAAGTGACCACCTCTCCCTGGGTGTCCAGGAGGTCCGGCGGAAAGCTTTCGGGCAGAAGCACTTCCCCGGTCTCCAGGATGCAGGCACGCTCGATGACGTTCTCGAGTTCGCGCACGTTGCCCGGCCATTCGTATTCCAATAGCCGGTCCAGGACCTGCGGGTGGATGCCCTTGACCTCGGTGTTGAGCAGCCCGTTGAACTGCTGGATGAAGGCCTCGGACAGCCTTGGGATGTCCTCGCGCCGCTCCCTGAGCGGGGGGATGCGGATGGGAAAGACGTTCAGCCGGTAGAACAGGTCGCGCCGGAACTTGCCGCGTTCGCACAGCTCCTGCATGTCCTCGTTGGTGGCCGCGATAATGCGCACGTCCACCGGGATGTCGGACTCGCCGCCCACGCGCTGGATGAATCGTTCCTGGATGACGTTCAGGAGCTTGACCTGGACCGACTGGGAGACCGTGCCGATCTCATCCAGGAAGATCGTGCCCCCGTGGGCCAGCTCGAACTTGCCGAGCTTGCGTCGGACAGCGCCGGTGAACGCCCCCTTCTCGTGGCCGAACAGCTCGCTCTCCACCAGGGTGTCCGGGATGGCCCCGCAGTGCACGCTGATGAACGGCTGGCTCTTGCGGTTGGAGTGGGCGTGGATGAGCTTGGCGATGAGCGACTTGCCCGTGCCGGTCTCGCCCGTGAGCAGCACGGTGGTCCGGGTCCCGGCCACCTGGCGGATCTTGACGAACACGTCGCGCATGGCCCGGCTGCGGGTGTCCACGTATTCCAGCGAGTCCTCGTTCCAGAACTGGCCGCGCAAATAGTCGAGTTCGGACTTGAGCACGTCGGATTCGCGGACCTTGTCCACGATCAGGTCCAGCTCCTCTCGCTCCACGGGCCGGGTCAGGTAGTCGAACGCCCCGGCCTTGACCGCGTCCACGGCGTGGTGGGTGTTGGCCTCGTCCGCCAGGACCACGATGGCCGCCGACGGGTACTGCGACCACAGCCCCTCCAGGCCCTTGGCCACGGAGGTGTGCTTGCCCAGCAGGGACTCCACGTCCACGAACAGGGTGTCCACCTCGCGGTCCGGGGCCGTGGTTGCGGAAACCGGGACCGCCCCCGTGTGCTTTTCCTGGCCGAACAGGCCGCCGATCTCCTCCGACCGGCTCCCGTCCCGGGTGATGACGAGCATTTTACGCATGACGCCTGATGCCTCCAGCCCCCGTTGTACTTCGATGCCGCCCCCGAGACAATATCAAAAGAGGCCCCGGGCTTCCAGCCGTTGGCGAGTCTTCGAGCCCTACGGATGAGGACAGCGGCGATCGGCCGGGGGAAGGGGAGAGGGAAACCCTTTGAAAAGGGCTTTCCCTCTCCCCTTCCCCCGGCCCCCCATCCCCTCTCCATTCCTAAACTTTTTATTGCCGCTTCGCGGTCCAGACCAGCAAAAGCCCCCTGGCTCGTCATCAGCCGGGGGCTCCCTTCTCCCAATTTGGAGCGATTCGGGTGCGCAGCCCCCGACAGCGGCTCTCTCTTCCGCCGCTAATCCGTCCTCGGAATAGGCTTTGATTCGCCCCGTCCTGGGGCTCACCCCTTCGGGACGTTGCGTAAAGACCGCAACGTCCAAATCCGCTGTCCTGCGGATTTGTCGAGAGTGGGGCAGCTGTGCATTTTCTTCCGGTGGGCGCTGACCGCAGCGTAGCCGTCTACGTGAGGATCAGCGCCCGCCGGAAAAAATGTGCAGATGGCCCGCTATCGGAAGCCGCCCCCCCTCTAGCTCCAACGTATCAGCCTAGGATCGCATTTGTTGGCGACGCCCGGGTGAGTGGGGAGGACGCGGACGCCGTAGCGCACCGGGCCGGACTCGGACGGGCTGTAGGTGGCCTTGTAGAGCAGGGTGGAGCCCTCGCTGTGCTTGAGCTGCATGGGGATGCAGTCCAGGACGGTCTCCTCGTCCGGGGTGGCGGCCACGAATTCGACCACGATCTCCTCGGTCAGCAGTTGACCCCGGTCCACCTTGGCGGACACGGTCAGCTTGCTGCCCAGCCGGAACACGTCGCCACTGATGCCCTCCACCTGGACCTCCTTGATGTTCACCGTGGCGAACCGGCCGGGAACGCGCGTGCGCCATTCGCCCAGGCTCAGGGCCAGCTCGTTGTGGTTTCTGGAGCGCAGTTTGGCCAGCTCGATGGCGGGCAGGTACATGCCGTCGATGTAGTCGCGGACCATGCGGTGGGTGCCGTACTCCCTGAAGGCGGTCTTCATGGACGCCTTCATGCGGCGCAGCCAGGCGTGGGGCACGCCGTCGCCGCCCCGGTCGTAGAACTCGGGAACCACCTCGGACGCCAGGGTGGCGTAGAGGTTGTCCGCGTCCACGATGTCCTGGTTGACCTGGCTCTGATACACCAGCCCGCTGCCCACGGCCCATCCGTTTTGGCCGTCAAAGGCCTCGTCCCACCAGCCGTCCAGGATGGAGCAGTTGGGCACGCCGTTGACCGCGGCCTTCATGCCGCTGGTGCCGCTTGCCTCCATGAGCCGGGTCGGGTTGTTCAGCCATACGTCCGCGCCGGACACCAGCAGGCGGGCCAGGCGGATGTCGTAGCTCTCCAGGAAGATGACCCGTCCCAGGAAGTCGTCCTGCTTGGCCAGCCGGCAGATGAGGTTGATGTAGCTCGCGCCCATGGTGTCGGCCGGGTGGGCCTTGCCCGCGAAGATGATGTTCACCGGGCGATCCGCGTTGGCCAGAATCTCCTTGGCCCGCTGCAGGTTGTGGAAGAGCAGGGTGGGCCGCTTGTAGGCCGTGCACCTCCTTGCGAAGCACAGGGTCAGGTGGTCCGGGTTGAGCTCGCTCAGGAAGGTGTGCAGCCGGTTGGGCGGCTCGCCCTCGCGGGTCCACTGGTTGGCGATGGACCGGCGCACCTCGTCGTACAGCCGGTGCTTGAGGGCAACATGGGTGTCCCACAGCCGCCGGTCGTCCAGGCCGTCCAGGCACTCCCAGTCATTTTTCTCGATGAGCTCGCGGTGCACGGACAGGCTGCAGGACTCCTCGATGTCGTGGCGGACGCGCTCGTCCAGCCAGGAGGTGATGTGCACGCCGTTGGTCACGTGGCCCACCGGGATCTCGCTCAGGATGAAGCCGCGCCACAGGTCCTGCCACATGCGCCGGGACACGTCGCCGTGCAGCCGGGACACGCCGTTGCGTTTGCAGGAGAGGTGCAGGGCGAGCACGGTCATGTTCAGGTGGTCGGCCTCCTCGGCGTAGATGTGCCCGAGGTTCCACAGCCCGTCCCAGGGCACGCCCATCTCGTCGGCGTAGCCCCGGAAGTAGTTCTCCACCAGGGACTTCTCGAACCGTTCGTTGCCCGCGGGCACCGGGGTATGCATGGTGAACACGGTGTTGCCCCGGACGATCTCCTTGGCCGTGGCGAAGTCGGTTCCGTCCATGAGCATGAGGTGGCGGATGCGCTCGAAGAGCAGGAAGGCGGAGTGGCCCTCGTTGAGGTGGTAGACCGACGGGGTCACGTTCAGGGCGGTCAGCAGGCGCACGCCGCCCACGCCGAGGATGATCTCCTGCTCGATGCGCCCCTTGGAGGTCGGGTCGTAGAGCTTGGAGGTGATGTCGCGGTCCGAACGCGAGTTCTCGACCACGTCCGTATCGAGCAGGTAGAGCCGGGCCCGGCCCACATGAACCTCCCAGATCTGGGCGTACACGGTGCGGCCCGGCAGGTTCACGGTGATCATGACCTTTTCGGCGTCGTCCTTCTGCAGCGGGGTGATGGGCATGGTCGCGAAATCGTTCTGGTGGTACTCGACCACCTGGTCGCCGTTGCCGTTGATCCGCTGGTGGAAGAAGCCGTTCTTGTACAACAGGGAGATGCCGATGAACGGCAGGTTCAGGTCGCTGGCCGACTTGATGTGGTCGCCGGACAGCAGCCCCAGGCCGCCGGAGTAGACCGGGATGGACTCGTGCAAGCCGAACTCCATGGAGAAGTAGGCAACCGGGTTCTTCCAGGTGATGCCCTGCACGTCCGCGTCCGCGCTCTGGGCCATGTAGGCGTCGAACCGTTCCAGGACCGAGTCCAGGCGGCCGATGAATTCCGGGTCGCCCGCCAGTTCGTCCAGCCGGTCGCTGCGCATGGTGTCCAGGAACAGGACCGGGTTGTGGCCGCTGCCGTGCCATTTGTCCGCGTCCATCCATTCGAACAGTTCCTGGGAGTCGCGGTGCCAGACCCACCAGAGGTTTTCAGCCACGTCGCGCAGCCGGGCGAGCTGTTCGGGCAGTTCGGTGACCACGGTGAAGGAACGCAGCCTGGGTTGGGTGGTGTTCACGCCCGAGAAGCTGATCTCGGCCCCGGGCGCGGTGGCCATGCGCTGCACGCCCGCTATGCGCTCGGTGCGGATGTCGGCCGCGTATTCGTAGGCCTCCAGGTAGCGCGGGTAGAAGTGGACCCAGGTGGCCTCCTCGGCGATCCTGCGGGCCTCTGCGCTGCGCGAGGCCCGCTCCTTGGGCGTCCAGCGGGTGAAGTCGGCCAGAAAGCGGGTCAGGTTTTCGCGCGTGGTCTCGTAGTCGTCCTCCAGCCGGTTGAGGACGTGCACGCCCGGGTGGCCCTGGGGATGCTTCTCCATGATCCACTGGCCGAACCCGGCCCGGTCCGAGGTGATGGTCGGCACGGCAAAGGCCGCGCTCTCCATGGGGGTATAGCCCCACGGCTCGTAGAAGGACGGGAAGGCGGTCAGGTCCATGCCGGCCAGGGCGTCGTAGTATTCCAGGTTGAGCACGCCGTCGTTGCCGTCCAGGTAGACCGGGATGAAGATGACGCAGCAGCGGTTTCCGGGGCCGTTGTCCAGCTTGCGCTCGCGGCACTTCATGACCACGGGGTCGTGGTCCGCGTCGCCCAGGTGGTGGGTGCTGATCCCGGCGTACTTCTCGATGTCGTAGCGCTCCTGCTTCAGACGGCGCCTCGCCTCGTCGCTGAACCCGGCGTAGCCGCAGGAGACCAGCAGGAAGGCGACCACGGTGGTGTCGTTGCCCGCCTTGGCCAGTTCCTCATCCAGGTCGGCCAGTCCGTCCAGGAGCAGGTCGATGCCCTTGTTGTGAAATTCATAGCGCCCGCTGGTCGCCACCAGCAGGGTCTTGTCCGGAGCCAGGTCGCGCTCCAGGAACCGGGCGGCCAGGTCCAGGAGCTGCTCGCGCGAACTCTTGCGGGTGGCGGCCACGGCCTGGGGCTCGGCGAATCCCTTGAGGTTGAAGCCGTTGACCGTGACCACGGCCGGGTTGGTGCCGAGCAGGTTGGAGGCCTCGCGGCGGGTAATGTTGGAGACCGTGGTGAAGCAGTCCGCCTCGCGGGCCGAGACCGATTCCATGGAGTGTTTGGCCGTGACCCCGAAGGCCTTGGCCTCCTGGGACGGCTCGATCTCCTCCAGCCGTTTGTAGATGTCCACGCCCGCCCCGGACATGGCCCGGCCGAGCATGGTCGCGTGGGTGGTCAGGACCGTGGACACCGAGGGTGCCTGCTTCTTCAGGTAGAGCACGCCCGCGCCGGACATCCATTCGTGGAAGTGGGCGTAGACGTCCTCGCCGTCGCCCACGTCCTCGCTGATCTCCTTGATGGCCATGGCCGCGGCCGAGGAGAACAGGACCGGCTCGATATAGTCCCAGCCGCCCGCCATGGAGTCCACGCCGTAGTCGTTCCACAGCTGGAACAGGAGCTTGTCGTGGTTCGGGAAGGCGTTGCGGAAGCCGACGAGCAGGACCAGCGGCTTGCCGGGGATGTCCCATCGGCCGGTGGCGGTCTCCACGCCCCAGGCCTTGAGCCGCTCCAGGGCCGGGCCGATCGTCTTGGGCGGCTTCTCCTCGATGAACCCGGGATTACGGTCAAGCAGCGGGCCCACGGCTACGTATCGGTTGTCGAAGGCGGCCATGGCCTGCGGAGCCTTGCTGCTGATGACGGTGTAGATGCCGCCGACCTTGTTGCACACTTCCCAGGAAACTTCGAACAGCCAACTTGTGTCCATGGCTCTTTCTCCTAACCCTGCCGTCGGTCCGCGCCGTCCAGCCGGAGGGCGAGGTCGTTGAGCACGTTCATGTAGGTGATGAACGCCTGGTGCGGGGTTTCATAGGGGTTGAAATACTTATGCACGTCGCCGTCGGAAAACCATTTGGTGCACATGTAGTAGAAATGGTCGCTGGTCAACAGTTCGCGCCAGGTGGCGATGATATCCTCGTCCCCGGAGTCCAGGACCCTGTCCTCCAGGGCGTAGGCCAGCTCGGCAGCCTGATCCTGCATGGGGTTGCCCAGCCAGGCGGTCACGTCGCGCTCCAGGTCGGCCCAGGAGGTGAAGTAGGGCACGTCGAGCTGGGCCATGGGGTCCAGGTGCGCGGCGGCCTCGCCGGGCGTCTCGAAGGCGAAGTCGCCCCGGGACAGGACCGCCTCGGGCAGGCTCCGGAAGAATTCGAAGATGCCGGTGTCGGCCCACTGGTGCTCGCCGATGGTCTCGTAGTCCATGAACAGGTTGAGGATCTCGCCGTTGCCCGCCACCTTGTGCACCCAGTCCGCGTATTTCTCCACGGTCACGGGCCATTCGCTCCACCCCCGGTCCGAGAAGCGGAAGGCCACGTCGTCGGACAGGCGGTAGTTCTTGAGCAGGGCCTTGAGCTTGGAGCAGCCCGCGGGCTGGTACACGAAGTTGGACGAGCGCCAGCCCAGGACCTGGTCCGCGCCCTCGGCCAGGATGGCCCTGTAGCCCATCTTCTCGATCTCCAGGGCCAGGTCGTTGTTGTAGATCAGCTCGGTGTTGCGGAAGGTCACGGGTTTGGCCCCGAAGAACTCCTCGAGGATGCGGCTGTGCATCTTCACCTGGCGGCGGAACTCCTCCTTGGAGAAGAGGAAGGCCAGGGAGTGGTAGTGGGTCTCGCCGATGAACTCCACGCACCCGGTGTCGGCCAGGGCCCGGAACGAGTCCAGGACCTCGGGGCAGAACTCCTGGAACTGCTCCATGGCCACGCCGGTGATGGCGTAGGAGATGCGGAACCTGCCCTTGTGCAGCTCGATGAGGTCGAGCATCATCCGGTTGGCGGGCAGATAGCACTTGTCGGCCACCTTGCGCATGATCTCGCGGTTGGCGGCCTCGTCGCGGTAGTGGTGGCTGCGGCCCATCCGGAAGAAGGAGTAGTCCTTGTCCAGGCGCATGGGCTGGTGGACCTGGAAGTAGAAGCAGACGGATATCATGAGCGCCCTCCGGTGAGTTGCCGGTACACGTCGAGAACCTTTTCGGCGGCCCGGTCCCATTGGATCTTCTTGAGGGTTTCCCGGCCGTGCTCGACCAGGGTCCGGGCCCGTTTCTCGTCGGTCAGGATGTCCCCGATCTCGAAGGCCAGCCGGTCCACGTCCCAGAAGTCCACCTTGACCGCGTCCTCCAGGATCTCGGCCACGCCGGACTGCTTGGACACGATGCACGGCACGTCGAAGACCATGGCCTCCAGCGGGGTGATGCCGAACGGCTCGGACACGCTGGGCATGACGTACAGGTCGCTCATGGCGTAGATGCGCTCCACGTCGGTCCCGCGCACGAAGCCGGTGAAGTGGAAGCGGTCGCCCATCCTCAACTCGGCCATGCGCTCGACCATGCGCGGGAACATGTCGCCGGTCCCGGCCATGGCGAAACGCACGTCGTTGTGCTTTTCCAGGACCTTGGCCGCGGCCTCCACGAAGTAGTCCGGCCCCTTCTGGAAGGTGATCCGGCCCAGGAAGAGGACCAGCTTCTCCTTGAACGGCTTCTGCACGCGCAGCTGGCCCAGCCGCCGGTCCTTTTCCACGGCGTTGTGGACCACGGTGATCTTGGCCGGGTCTATGGAGTAGCGGTTGACGATGGTCTCCTTGGTGAAGTGGCTGACCGCGATGATCCGGTCGGCCGCCTCGAACCCGGCCCGCTCTATGTCGTAGACCCGCTGGTTGACGTGCTCGCCCGAGCGGTCGAATTCGAGCGCGTGGGCGTGGACCACCAGCGGCTTGCCCGAGACGCGCTTGGCCTCGATGCCCGCCGGGGCGGTCAGCCAGTCGTGGGCGTGGATGACGTCGAACTTCTCGGTCAACCCCAGGTGCGCGCCGATCAGGCTGTAACGCACAATCTCGGCCATGAGGTTTTCGCCGTAGCCGCCCGAGAAGTCGTTCGCGAGCTCGCCGAAGATGTCCTCGGCCGTGACCAGTTCGTTCCGCTCCAGCAGGGAGCGGTATTCGGTCTCGGTCAGGTAGGGGCGCAGAGGGGAGAGTACCTCGAGCACGGACAACCGTTCCTGGAGCTTGCGGATCTCGGACACGCCGACCTTGGCGCGCAGCCGGTTGGCCCCGACCAGGGTCAGGTGGCGCGCCTGCTCGTCGGAATCGAGCTTGGGCAGGACGAACAGGATGTCGGTCCCGAAGTGGGACAGTCCCTTGGTCAGGCCGAAGCAGGCCGTGCCCAGGCCGCCGGAGATGTATGGCGGGAATTCCCACCCGAACATGAGTACGCGCATGCCTACTTCTCCTTGAGGAGCTTGTTCAGGCGGACGGCCTCGGCCATGGACCACGCCTGGGCCACGGCCCCCTTGGGCTCATGCGGCGGGTTGCCCGTGTACAGTTCCGGCACCGCGCTGATGCAGAAGTCTTCGGGGAAGCCGCGCAGGATCGGCTTGAAGTACTTGCGCAGGAACGCCTTGGCCCCGGCGCGGTCCTCGGCCTGGCGCAGCAGGGCCTGGCCGAAGTGCCCGGCCAGCCAGGGCCAGACCATGCCCTGGTGGTAGGCGGAGTCGCGGGCGTCGGCGTCGCCCTTGTAGTAGGGCGAATAGTCCGGGTCGCGGGGCGACAGGGTGCGCAGGCCGTACGGGGTCAGCAGATGCGCCTGGACCACGCCGATGACCGCCCGCATGCGGGCGGTGTCGAGCATGGAGTGCGGCAGGGACAGGGCGAAGATCTGGTTGGGCCGGATGCGCCGGTCCTGTCCGTGTTCGTTGACCACGTCGCTCAGGCAGTTGTCGCGGTCGTTCCAGAACCGGGGGACGAAGTGGGCCTGGAGCCGGTCGGCGGCCTCAAGGGCCCGCCCGGCCAGGACGTCGTCCTCGCTTTCGGCCAGTTCCAGGAAGAAGCGCAGCGCGTTGTACCACAGGGCGTTGATCTCCACGGCCGCCCCATGGCGCGGGGTGACCGGGCGGCCGTAGGCCTGGGCGTCCATCCAGGTCAGCTGGGTGTGCTCGTTGCCCGCGAACAGCAGGCCGTCCTGGTCGAGCCCGCACAGGGGCACGCGGCCGTCCAGGTGGGCGGCCACGATGTCGCGCAGGGCCGGGTAGACCTTGTCCATGACGAATTTTTTGCTGCCCCGGGCCTTGAGGTATTCCTGCACGGCCCAGAAGAACCACAGGGAGGCGTCCACCGAATTGTAGGCCAGGTGGTCGGAGTTCTGGTCCAGGTAGTTGGGCAGCAGCCCGTCGCGGGCCAGCCCGGCGTAGGCGGCCAGGACCTCCTCGCCGAACTCCCTGCGCCCGGCGTGGAAGGTCAGGCCGGGCAGGCTGATCATGGTGTCGCGGCCCCACTCGCCGAACCAGTGGTACCCCGCGATGACCGAGGCGAATCCCGAGGCGTTGCGGATCAGGAACTGCCCGGAGAAATACTTGAGCCACTGCACGGACTTGCTGCGGTCCTTGCAGGCCTCGAATTCGGCCTCGCGCCGGGCGATCTCCTTCTTGCGCAACCGCTCCAGGTTGCCCAGCGGCTCCACGGACGCGGCGAAGATCACGGGCTTGCCCTTTTCAAGAGTGGTCTCGAACATGCCGGGGCAGAACAGGTCCTCCTGGTAGTCGAAGCCGCGCGCCCGCTCCATGAGGTATTCGACGTTGTAGACCCACTTGGGGCCGGGGAAGAACTCCGAGGCGCGGTTGGTACCCATGTACAGGGGCGGCATGGACTCGTAGGGCTGGATCTTGCGGCCATTCTTTTCGGGGTAGGACTTGGGCCGCAGGAACATGTTCTCGCGGGTCAGCTTGTGGATGTCCCGGTAGGGCAGCAGCGGACGCAGGCGCAGGGCGGGTTTGACCTTGCCCTCGAGCAGTTCGAAGCAGACCAGCACGGTGTTCTTGCCGTGGACCATGAGAAAGGATTTGCGGATGAGTGCGTCGCCGATGCGGTAGGTCGTGGACGGATAGAGGCCCTGGTCGAAGCCGTCCGCGAACTGGTGCCCGGTGGGATGGTACACGCCCGGATACTTGTTGGACGAGAGCAGGAATTCGCGGTCGTTGGCCAGGACCGAGGTTTCCAGCTTGGAGAGCAGGACGAACCGTCCCTTGGGTTGTTTGAGGGCCGCGACCAGCAGGCCGTGGTATTTCCGGGTGTGGCAATTGATGACCGTGCTGGACGCGTATCCGCCCAGCCCGTTGGCGTCGATCCATTCCTTCCGGGTCGCCGTCTCGGTGTTGACGCAGTCGTCTCTGGAAATGTGCAGCATGGTGACCACCTGTGAAAAAAAAGAGGTTGAGAAGATGGGAGCTGCCCCGGGAAGGGGTATTTCCGATTGTTCGATTTGATAGAAAAACTTTGCTAGTTGCAAGGGGAAAATGGGCGTCCGGATGATTATTTTCAAAATGGTATAGAAAAGACACGAAGCGTCCGGGGCGATTCGCCCCGGACGCTTCCGGGAAGGCGGGGAAACGGCGCCGGTGCTACATGACGGTCCGCCGGATGGCGCTCTCCAGGTCGGCCTTGTCCAGCGGCTTGGCGATGTAGTCGGTCATGCCCTTGCCCAGGAAGTTCTCGCGGTCGCCCTTCATGGCGTACGCGGTCATGGCGATGATCGGGATGGAGGTCTTGTCCGGCCCGACCTCGCCTTTGCGGATCGCCCGGGTGGCCTGCACCCCGTCCATGACCGGCATCTGGATGTCCATGAGAACCAGGTCGAAGGTCTCGTCGCGCAGGGCCGTCAGGGCCATCTCGCCGTTGTCCACGGTCCGGACCCGGTGGCCCATGCGCTTGAGCAGGCCGGACACGGCCAGGCTGTTGACCCTGTCGTCCTCGGCCAGGAGGATGTTCAGCGAGGGCGACGCCCCCCGGGGCTCGGCGGTCCGGGCCGTGCTCTCCGCCCCGTCGTCCTCGGTCGGGCGCAGTGGCACGCACAGGCAGAAGGTCGTGCCCAGGCCGGGCGTGCTGTCCACGGCCATGGTCCCGCCGAGCAGGCCGACCATGCGCTTGGAGATGGCCAGCCCCAGCCCGGCCCCCTGGTAGTGGCGGGTGAAGCCGCTGCTGACCTGGGTGAAGTGTTCGAAGATGGAGCCCATCTTGTCGTCCGGGATGCCGATGCCGGTGTCCGTGACCGTGAAGAGCACGTGGACCGTGCCCGGCCGCCGTCTGGGCAGGACCGTGACGTTCACGCCCACCAGGCCCGCCTCGGTGTACTTGATGGCGTTGCCGACGAGGTTGACCAGGACCTGCTGGAGGCGGGTGTCGTCCCCGAAGAGCAGCCCGGGCAGGCCGTCGGGCACGCTGAAGTCGAGGTTCAGTCCCTTGCTTCGGGCGGCCACGGTGAACATCTGTTCCAGCCCGGTCAGCATGTCCCTGAGGTTCAGGGGCTCCTCGCGGATGTCCAGCTTGCCCGCCTCGATGCGGGACAGGTCGAGGATGTCCGTGAGCAGCCGGGTCAGCCGTCTGCTCGCCTCTATGCCGTAGGCCGCGTATTCGGCCTGCTCGTCGGTCAGGTCCCCGGTGCGCAGGAGCTGGAGCATGCCCATGATGCCGTTGAGCGGGGTGCGTATCTCGTGGCTCATGTTGGCCAAAAACTCGGACTTCACCCGGCTGGCGGACTCGGCAAGCTCCTTGGCCTCGACCAGGGCCTTGGCCGTGTTCACCCGCTCCGTGACGTCCGAGAAGATGGTCGCGAACCGGCCCGGGGCGGGACAGAACGCGCTGACGTTGAAGTACTTGTCCATGTCCGCGGCGTAGTGTTCGAAGATGACGGGCTCGCCGGTCAGGGCCACCTTGCCGTAGGTCTCGATCCAGTACGATTCGATGCGGGGAAAGACCTCGCGCATGGTCCGCCCGAGGATCTCGGCGGCCTTGACCCCGGTCAGCCGCTCGAAGGCAGGGTTGACCCGCAGGAAGCGGTAGTCCACCGGGTTGCCCGCCTCGTCGCAGATGATCTCGTGGGAGGCGAATCCGTCGAGCATGCCGTTGAACAGGAGCTGGTATTCCGCCTCCATGAGATGCTGGCGGGTGATGTCGCGGTGGATGGAGGAGACGGTCTGGACCTTGCCGTCCGCGTCGCGCTCCGGGAAGAGCCGCCAGTCGAACCGGAACGACCGGCCGTTCCAGTCGACGTGGAATTCGGTCCCGATGGGCTCGCCGGTCTCGAACACCTTGGCGATGTGTTCGTCCATGAACCGGCTGAGATCCTCGGGCATGCCCAGTTCCCGGTTGGTCTTGCCGATGAAGTACGCCGGGGGAAAGCCCGAATACTGCTCGATGTTCTCGGAGACGAAGCGGCGGCGCAACTGCCGGTCGTAGCGCATGACGATGTCCGGCATGTTGTTGATCAGCGTGCGGTAGAGGTTTTCGCTCTCGTTTAAGGCCTCCTCGATGCGCTTGGTTTCGGTGATGTCCATGGCCGCGGCCAGGACCACCGGGGAGCCGTCCATGTCCCGGAACGGAACGTTGTGCACCAGCAGGGTTCGGCCGTCGGGCTCCAGCTTCTCCCAGGTCAGGGCCTCGCCCGATTGAAGGACCTGCTTCGCCCTGCACGTCACGCACGGGGCGGGACTGCCGTACAGGACCTCGTGGCAGGGCCTTCCCGTGTCCTTGTCATGCCCGCAGCGGAAGTGCTCGTTGGCAAAGGTGATCTCGTGCTTCCCGGTCTGCAGGTAGACGGACAGGGGCAGGTGGTCCAGCAGGGAGTGCATCCACTCCCGGCTTCTGGCCACCTGGGCTTCGGCACGCTTGCGCTGCTCGACCTCCTCGCGCAGGTGGGCGGTCTTCCGGTTGACCTGGATCTTGAGGAAGACCAGGCCGCCCAGGGCCATGAGCAGGGCCGCAGGCAGGACGAAGACCAGGGCCTGGCCGGCCACCTGCGTGAAGGAAGGTTCGGGGCGGGGCAGGATGGGCCCGAACCATTTGAGGTACAGCCGGTCGTAGGTTCCGTCGGCAAAGACGGCGGACAGCCCTTCGTTCAGCCGGGCCAGCAGGGCGTGGTTGCCCTCGGGCACGGCCAGGCAGAACTTCTGCACGAATCCGGTCATGTCGTGGCCTTCGGGCCGCAAGGTCGGGTCCAGGGGCCGGGCCCGGACGTCCTCGATGTTTTTCAGGCCGAGCTTCTTGATGATCTGCCAGCCGACCACCTGCTGCACCAGGACCGCGTCGTAGCGGCCCTCGGAGAGCAGGGTCATGGCCTCGCCGTAGCTCTCGGTCAGGACGAGTTTGCCGGCCAGGTGATTGCGCTCGGCGTATTCCTGGGCCGTGTCCCCGCGCATGACCAGGACCGTCTTGTCCTTGAGGTCCCCCTCGTTCTCGATGCCCTTGGTCCCCTCGCGCACGAAGATGGAGCCGTGCATCTGCAGGTAGGGGATGGAAAAGTCGAAGTAGACGTCGCGCTCGCGGGAGTAGGAGACCAGGGGCAGGACGTCGAGCCGACCGTCGGCCAGCTCCTGCTTGATCTCGGCCCAGGGCGCGGTCTTGAAGCGGATTTTGAGCCCGGCCTTTTCGGCCACGGCCCGGAGCAGCTCCACGGAGAAGCCGTCCGCCGTGCCGTCGGGCAGGGCCAGGGCGAAGGGCGGATAGTCGAGTTCGCTGGCCGACCTCAGGACCTTCGGGACGGTCCCCTGGGCAGCGGGCGCGGGAACGGCCGCAAGACAAGCCAGCGCCGCCAGGAGAACGGTGTGCAGGATGGAACGAAAGGGGCCCATATGGTATCCGCCGATGCCGTTTGCAGGGAGAACCTGTCGATTATCCCCATAATAGAACATCTTTCACTCGGGTCAAATGAAAATTGAGTGCGGGAAGATGACCGTCCGGCGGGACAGGGGCCGGATTCATGTCCGGCCCCTGTTCGGTTTAGCGTATCTTGAACTTCCGTATGCCGCCGCTGCGGTTGTCCACCATGTGGACCGAGCAGGCGATGCACGGGTCGAACGAGTGGATGGTGCGCAGGATCTCCACCGGGCGCTCCGGATCCGGGCAGGGACAGCCGATCAGGGACTGCTCGGCGGCGCTGAGCTTGTCGTTCTCGCAGCGGGGGCCGAGGTTCCAGGTGGACGGGACGACCATCTGGAAGTTTTCGATCACCCCGCCCTTGATGCGGATCCAGTGGGACAGGGCGCCCCGGGTGACGCAGCAGGTGCCCACGCCTCTGGCCTCGTCGACCATCTTCCACGGCTTGTATATGTCCGTGTCTCCGGCCTTGACGCGCTTTTCGGTCTCGTCGATCCAGCCCTGCATGCGGTTGATGAGCATGCTCGTCTCGACCACGCGGCAGACCGTGCGGCCCATGGTGGAGAAGAGCTGTTCCGGCTTCATGGACGCGGCCTTGAAAAAGGCGTCCAGCATGGTCCGGGTCTCCTTCTCCTTGCGCGCGTAGGCCAGGGCGCGGCGGGCCAGCGGCCCGGTCTCCATGGCCTCGCCCTTGTAGCGCGGGGCCTTGGACCAGGAGTACTTCTCCTTGTCGTCGTAGCTCGTGTACATGGGCCGGGTCTCGCCGTCGTAGGGTTTGCGCACCGTGTCGCCCTCGTACCAGCTGCGGGCCACGTGCTCGTCGATCAACCCCATGTCCAGGCTCTCGTGTTTGGACAGGTCGTTGCCCCAGAGCACGCCGGACGCGAAGTAGGGATCCTTGCCGCTTTCCGGGTCGTGGAAATCGGAGAAGGCGAAGAAGTTCGAAGTCCTGCCGTAGGTCAGGGCCTCGGGGAACCGCTTGGCCATGAGCAGGACGTCCGGCATCATGGCGTTGTCCACGAACTCCTTGGTCTTGGCCCATATCTGGCGGAAGTGGTCCACGACCTCCGGGCGCAGGCTGTCGTAGCAGGTCACCCCGCCCACGACCATGGACTGTGCGTGGGGGTTCTTGCCCGCGAACAGGGCCATGGCCCGGCCCAGCTCGAGCTGGATGCGCAGCCCCTCGATGTAGTGGGCCGCCAGGATCAGATTCTCCTCGGGCGTGCACCGGTAGACCGGGTTGCCGCCCAGGAAGTAGGCGTTTTCCAGGAACCCGAGCTGGCCGCCGGCCACGAACTCCTTGAGCCGCTTGCGGACGATGAACAGGTTGCTCGGGTCGCTGTCGCGGTTGCTGGCGGCGGCCACGATCTTGCCCGCCTCGACCGGGTCGGCGTTCAGGGCCGAGGCCATGTCGATCCAGTCCAGCCCGTGCAGGTGGTAGTAGTGCACCAGGTGGTCGTGGATGATCAGGGTGGACAGGATCAGGTGACGGACCAGCTGGGCCAGGGGGGGCGCCTTCAGCTTGAGGGCGTCCTCGATGGCCCGGATGGAGGTCAGGGCATGGGTGTTGGTGCACACCCCGCAGGCCCGTTGGGTGAACAGGGGGGCGTCCTCGGGCGGGCGGCCCTTGAGGATGACTTCGATGCCCCGGAAGAGCTGGGTGGAGACCCAGGCGTTCTTGACGCGGTCGTTTTCCAGTTCCACCTCGACCTTGAGGTGGCCTTCGATTCTCGACACCGGGTCGACGATCAGCCGTTTCCCGGCGGTGGTGGCAGTGGTCTGGCTCATGCGGAATTTCCTCCTTCCAGATGGCGCGGGTTAACCCTTGGGGCGGTCTTCGATGGGGTGGAAGAACGGCGAATAGTCGTCCCAGAAGTTGGGTTCGCTGCAACCGATGCACGGAGCGCCCGCCTTGACCGGCCAGTTGACCTGATTGAACAGGGCCGTGGGGCAGTTGTTGTAGGTGTACGGCCCCTTGCAGCCGAGCTGGTACAGGCACCATCCCTTCTTGGCCTCCGGGCTGTCGAAGCTCGGGGCGAATTCGCCGCGGTTGAAGTGCTCCTGCCTCGGGCAGTGGGCGTGGACCGTGTCGCCGTAGAACATGACCGGCCGGTTCCAGTGATCGAGTTTGGGCATGCCCTTGGTCAGCAGGTGGACCACGGTGCCCACGAAGTTCATGGGGTTGGGCGGACAGCCCGAGATGTTGATGGCCGAGACGCCCACCGCTGCCAGGGCCTGGTTGACGCCCTTGGCCCCGGAGGGGTTGGGCGCGGCGGCCTGCACCCCGCCGAAGCAGGCGCAGGAGCCCATGGCGATGGTCGCCTTGGCCTTGGCGGCCACCCGGGCGCAGAGCTGGAACATGGTCTCGCCGCCGACCTTGCCGTACTCGCCCCCGTGGAAGGTGGGGATGCCGCCTTCGATGACGCAGACGTATCCTTCGGGATTGGCGATGGCCTTTTCAAGGGCGGCGTGGGCGGCGTGGCCGGATGCGGCCATGACCGTCTCGCAATAGTCCAGGGAAATGGTGCTCATGATGATCTCGTCGAAGAACGGCTCGTAGGCGCGCAGCAGCCCCTCGGTGCAGCCCGTGCACTCGGCGCAGTGCAGGTAGACCACCGAAGGCCGCTTCTTGGACATGAGCGCCTCGGCGACGGCCGGGGCGAAGGCCGGGCCCATGCCCATGAACACGGCCATGGCGCCGCAGAACTTCATGAACTCCCGGCGGCTCGGCTTGGGCCCGCCGGCCAGCATCTTGAGTGCGTCGAATCTCTTCCCGTTCGGCATGATTTCCTCCTTGGGGCTACTTCTTGGGCCTGTGGCAGGCAGTGGTGCAGCCCACCGGGTTCTTGCCGCCTTCGGTTCGCATGCGCGTGTGACAGCCCAGGCAGCTCGGCGGCCCCGGGGAATGCCAGGCGCGGTAGAAGCCAGAGGCCTCGTTGGGATCGTCGTCGGTGTGGCATTGCCTGCACGCGACGAACTGCCCCAGGGTCTTGTCGGATTCCTTGTGGTGACAGTCCCGGCAGGCCCGCCGGATGGCGTGGAAGCCGTGCGGGAATTTGACCGGCGTGATCCAGGTGTTCAGAGCCTGGTTGCCTTTGGGGCGTGTGAGGACGATTTGGTCGGGCACCTCATAGGCCAGCGCCGCCGTGACGGTGATGGCGGCCATCGCGGCCGCCGAGGCGAAGAGCAGTATCTTTCGGAACATAAACCCTCCGGTGCGAAAAGTGGACGGAACCATGACCGACCATAGCAAATACGGGAGGGGCGCATATTATAGATTGCGCTCGTGAGCGAAGAAAAAGCGGGAGATTCGACCCGCCCGGGCGGGGCCGCTGGACTCCTATTCGGCCCGGGCCCGCTTTCCGGTCCGGGCGAAGAGCCGGTTCAGGCGCTGCTGGGCCGCGTCCAGGTACATGTAGTAGACAGGGGTGAAGTACAGGGTCAGGAGCTGGGAGACCAGCAGCCCGCCGACCACGGCCAGACCCAGGGGACGCCGGGCCTCGGCCCCGGCGCCCAGGCCGAGCGCGATGGGCAGGGTGCCCATGAGCGCGGCCATGGTGGTCATCATGATCGGCCTGAAGCGGATGAGCGCGCCCTCGCGGATGGCCTGGACCGCGCCCTGGCCGTGCACGCGCTGGGCCTCCACCGCGAAGTCGATCATCATGATCGCGTTCTTCTTGACGATGCCGATGAGCATGATGATGCCCACGAATCCGTAGATGTTCAGGTCGAGCCCGAAGAGCATGAGCGTGAGCAGCGCGCCCACGCCCGCCGAGGGCAGGCCGGAGAGGATGGTCAGCGGGTGGACGAAGGATTCGTAGAGCACGCCGAGCACCAGGTAGATGACCAGGATGGCCATGACCAGCAGGACCCACAGCCCGCGCATGGAGTCCTGGAACGCCTGGGCCTCGCCCTGGAAGCTGGTGGACACGGAAGCGGGCACCACCTCGGCCGCAAGCCCCGAGACCGCGCTCACGGCCGAGCCGAGCGACTCGCCCGGCTCCAGGTTGAAGGAGATGGTCGCGGACGGCAGCTGGCCCGAGTGGTTGACGGACAGCGGCCCCACGCCCAGCCCCCATTTGGCCAGGGTCTCAAGGCGCACGAGCTTGCCGTTCTGGGAGCGCACCGAGAGCATGGCCAGGGCGTCCGGGTTGGACTGGTACTCCGGGGCCAGCTCCATGATCACGTCGTAGGTGTCGGTGGGCGCGTAGATGGAGGAGATCTTGCGGTTGCCGAACGAGGTCGACAGGGCGTCCTCGATCTGGAAGGCGGAGATGCCCAGCGCCGAGGCCTTGTCGCGGTCGATGTCGATGTTCAGCTCCGGGTTGTCGAACTCCATGTCCGAGGAGACGTCCTGGATGCCGGGCAGGTCATGCATGCGTTTTTCCATGTCCGCCGCGGCCTTGAAAAGCAGGTCGGTGTCCGGGCTCTGCAGGGTGTACTGGTACTGGCCCTTGGAGCTGCGTCCGCCGATGCGGATGGCCGGGGGGTTGGACACGTAGGCCCGGATGCCCGGCACCTGCGAGAGTCTGGCCCGCAGCCGCTGCTGTACGGCGTCGATGGGACCGCGCTCGCTCCTCGGCTTGAGGTCGACCATCAGCCGCCCGGAGTTGCCGCCCCGGTTGGGGCCGCCCCCGCCGACCACGGACATGTAGTTCTCCACGGCCGGGTCCTTGGCCAGGATGCCCATGAGCTCCTGTTGGCGGCGCTTCATGATGTCGAAGGCCACACCCTGTTCGGCCTCGGTGCGGACGATCAGCCGCCCGGCGTCCTCGGTGGGCAGAAAGCCCTTGGGGATGGCCCGGAACAGGACCACGGTCAGGGCCAGGACCAGGATGGAGGCGAGCATGGTCAGCCGGTGGTGCCTGATCGTCCAGTCCAGGGTCCGGGCGTAGACGTCGTGCAGCCCGTTGAAGCCCCGCTCGAAGAGATTGAAGAGCCTGCCGTGGCGTTTCTCGCCCGAGTGCGGCCTGATGATCAGGCTGCACAGCATGGGGGTGAGCGTCAGGGAGACCAGCCCGGAGATGAGGATGGAGGCGCAGATGGTCACCGCGAATTCGTGGAACAGGCGGCCCACGATGCCGCCCATGAAGAGCACGGGCAGGAACACGGCGGCCAGCGAGATGGTCATGGACACGATGGTGAAGGCGATCTCCTTGGAGCCGTCCATGACCGCCTCCATGGTCGGCTTGCCCATCTCCCCGTGACGGACGATGTTTTCGAGCATGACGATGGCGTCGTCCACCACGAAGCCCACGGACAGGGTCAGGGCCATGAGCGAGATGTTGTTCAGGGAAAATCCGTAGAGGTACATGACCGCGAAGGTGCCGATGACCGACATGGGCAGGGCCAGGCTCGGGATGATCGTGGCCGACATTCTGCGCAGGAAGATAAAGATGACCGTGATGACCAGGGCCACGGTGAGCAGCAGGGTGAACTGCACGTCCTCGATGGACTCCTTGATGGACTCGGAGCGGTCGTAGAGCACGTTGAGGTCGATGGCCGCGGGCAACTGGGCCTGGAACGAGGGCAGCAGATCGCGAACGGCCTGGACCACCTCCACGGTGTTGGTGCCGGGCTGGCGCTGGATGGCCAGGATCATGCCGGGCTGGCCGTTGTACCAGTTGCGCCGTCTCGTCTGCTCCACGGAGTCGAACACGAGGGCCACGTCCGAGAGGCGCACGGGCGCGCCCTGTCGCCAGGCCACCACCAGGGGTTTGTAGTCCTCGGCGTTCATCAGCTTGCCGCTGGACCGGACGATGTATTCGCGCACCGGCCCGGACACGGTGCCCACGGGCAGGTTGACGTTGCCCCTGCGCACGGCCTCGGCCACCTCGTCCACGCCCAGCTCCATGGCCGAGAGCTTCTCGGGCGAGAGCTGGATGCGCACCGCGTACTTCTGGGAGCCGTAGACCATGACCTGGGCCACGCCGTTGACCATGGAGATGCGCTGGGCCATGAAGTTCTCGGCGTACTCGTTGACGTCGGACAGCCGCATGGTCGGCGAGGAGAGCGAAAGATAGAGGATGGGCGAGTCCGCCGGGTTGACCTTGCGGAAGCTCGGCGTGGAGGTCATGTCGTCGGGCAGCCGCCGCAGGGCCGTGGTGATGGCCGACTGCACGTCCAGCGCCGCGTCGTCGATGTTCCGCTCCAGGTCGAACTGCAGGGTGATGCGCGTGTTCCCCAGGTTGGAGATGGAGGTCATGGAGTCCAGGCCCGCGATGGTCGAGAATTGCTTTTCCAGAGGGTTGGCCACGGACGAGGCCATGGTCTCGGGGTTGGCCCCGGAGAGCTGGGCCGAGACCTCGATGGTCGGGAAGTCCACGCTGGGCAGGTCGCTGACCGGCAGGCGCAGGTAGGCCATGACGCCGAAGACCAGGATGGCGATCATGACCAGGGAGGTCATGACCGGGCGGCGGACGAAGATGGCGGACGGGTTCATTATTGCCCGTCCTTGGCCGGTCCCTTGCCCGCGCCGACATTCCCGCCGCTCTTGATGGACACCCTGGCCCCGGGGCTCAGCCCCACCTGACCGTCCAGGACCACCAGTTCGCCGGACTCGATTCCGGAGTCCACGACCGTGCGCTTGCCCACGATGTGGGAGGTGGCGACCTGTCTGGCCTCCACCGCGCCGGCGGCCGGGTCGCCGCCGTCCGGCTTGACCACGTATACGTACGGTCCCTCCATGCCCTGGAGCACGGCCCCGGTGGGCAGGAGCAGGGCTCCTTTCAGGGTGCGCAGGGTCAGTTCCACCCGGGCGAACTGGCCGGGCCAGAACCGGGTGTCCTCGTTGGGGTAGGAGGCCAGCAGCCGGATGGTGCCCGTGGTCGTGTCCACGGCGTTGTCCACGGCCGCCAGGTCCGCCTCGACCGGCGTGGAGCTCGTCCCGGACGGGGTGATGGACACGCGCAGGGGCCCCTGCCCGCGGCGTTCCATGATCTCGCCCAGGTAGCGCTCGGGCAGGGTGAAGGAGACGTTGATCGGCCTGATCTGGTTGATGACGCACAGGGTGCGGTCGTCGTTGGCCTTGATGACGTTGCCCACGTTGACGCGGACGATGCCCACGCGCCCGGAGATGGGGGCGCGGATGGCCGCGTAGTCGCGGTCCAGGCGGGCCTTTTCCAGGGCGGCCTCGTTGAGCCGGATGGTGTTCTCCAGGGACGTGGCCTCGGCGAATGTGTTGTCGTACTGCTCCTGGGCGACCACGTTCAGGTCGCGCAGCTTGGAGTAGCGGCGCAGGTCCTCCTTGGCCTTGTCCAGGTGGGCGCGGTCGCGGTCGAGCCGCGCCTGGGCCTCCTTCACGGCCAGGTCGAAGGACCGGGAATCCACCTGGAAGAGCAGGTCGCCCGCCTCCACGTCCTGGCCGTTCTGGACCAGCTGCCTGTCGATGATGCCGCCCACCCGGGACTTGACCTCCACCGAGGCCAGCGGGCTGACGTTGCCCACGGCGGACAGGGTCACGGGCACGTCCTCGCGTACCGCGGCCACGGCCGTGACCGGGACCACCCGTTCGCGCCGGGACTTCTTGTCGTCGCCCCCGCAGGCCGCGAGCAGGCAGGCGAGGAGCAGGCAGAGCAGTCCGGCCGGGAGCTGGCCGGGGACCCGGCATCGGGGCCGGTTTCCGTCGTGTTCAGGAAAATGCGAACGAGGCACATGCCCTCCAGGTCGGCAGCTCCGCATAAGGCGGGAGCCGTATGTCCGTCCGGCCGCCGAAGGCCGACGGACGGTTGTTCAATTCATACTGTCCGCGTTTATAATTGCAAAGAATCACAAACACAATGGGTCCCCGCGCGGGAAAACGCGCCGGGACGGCCGGGCATTGTCACCGCCCGGGGAATCAGCTTGTGAAAACGGCGGGTTGGTGCGGCCGGAGCAGGGGGGGCGGGCGCATTTTTTCGGCGGGCGCATCCGGAAAATGTTTTGCGAATATTGATCGGGATCAATGTGACGAAAGGGTAATTCTCCTATGGTATATGCGTGAATAGTCAACAATGGACTGTAATCTTAGGAGGTATACCAATGACAATCACCCGCAGAGGATTTCTGGGGGCGTTGGGGATCGCGGGGGCGGCCTCGACCCTGCCCGGGAATGCGCAGGCGTGGCAGTCCAAGGCGCCGCCCGATCCCTTCGGCTGTCTGGTGGACCTGACCCGGTGCGTGGGCTGCCGCAAGTGCGAGCAGGCTTGCAACGAGGTCAACGAGCTGCCCGAACCGGCCGTGAAGTTCGACGACCTGACCGTCCTGGACGCCAAGCGGCGGCCGGACCAGGACGCCTTCACGGTCATCAACCGTTATTACACGGGCCGCATCGACGACCGCGACAAGCTGGTGCCCACCTATGTCAAGGTCCAGTGCATGCACTGCCAGGACCCGGCCTGCGTCTCGGCCTGCATCACCGGGGCCCTGACAAAAAAGGAAAATGGGGCCGTGCACTACGACGTGGACAAGTGTATCGGCTGCCGTTACTGCATGGCCGCCTGTCCCTTCGAGATCCCGGCCTACGAGTACGACCGGCCCATTTGGCCCCGGGTGCGCAAGTGCACCTTCTGTTTCGAGCGCATCTCCAAGGAAGGGGGGAAGCCCGGCTGCGCCTCCATCTGTCCGGTGGAGGCCATCACCTTCGGCAAGCGCTCGGAGCTGCTGCGCCTGGCCAAGAATCGCATCGAAAGCGACCCCGGCAAGTACGTGGACCACGTCTACGGCGAACACGAGGTGGGCGGCACGAGCTGGCTGTACATCTCGGGCGTGGACTTCCGGAAGGTCGGCTTCCAGGAGCTGCCCGACCGGCCCATGCCGCAGACCACGGAGACCATCCAGAGCGCGCTGTTCAGCTATTTGTGGTCGCCGCTGGCCCTGTTCGGGGTCCTGGGGGCGGTCATGGGCGTGACCTCTCGCAAGCATGACAAGGAGGACGGCCATGACGCATAAGCCGCAACCCGTTGACCGGCCGTTCTGGACGCCGGGCGTGCTGGTCATGCTGGCCCTGATGATCGCGGCCGGAGTGACCCTGGTCATCCGCTACACCTATGGGCTGGCCGCCGTGACCAACCTGAGCAACCACTATCCCTGGGGCATCTGGATCGGCCTGGACGTGGCCTCGGGCGTGGCCCTGGCCGCGGGCGGCTTCACCACCGCCTTCCTGTCCCACATCCTGGGCCGCCGCTATTACGAGGCCGTGACCCGGCCCGCGCTGCTGTCCGCCGCCCTGGGCTACACCTTCGTGGCCCTGGCCGTGACCTTCGACGTGGGCCGTTCCTGGGCCATCTGGAAGCCGGTCTTTTATCAGAACCACACCTCGGCCCTGTTCGAGGTGGCCATGTGCGTCATGGCCTACGTGACCGTGCTGTGGATCGAGTTCATTCCGGTCCTGGCCGAACGGCTGGGCGGGAAGATCAGGCTGCTGGCCTATCTCGACCGCATCCTGGATAGGACCATGTGGGTCTTCATCATCCTCGGGGTGGTATTGTCCTGCATGCACCAGTCCAGCCTGGGCACCCTGATGGTCATCGCCCCGACCAAGACCTCGCCGCTGTGGGCCACGCCGCTGCAGCCGCTGCTCTTCCTGACCTCGGCCTTTGCCGTGGGCTATCCCATGGTCGTGGTCGAGACGACCCTCGCCACCTCCTCGCTCAGGCTGGAGTCCGAGATGAACGTGCTCTCGCCGTTGTCGAGGATCACCATCCTGCTGCTCGGCGTGTACATGGCCCTCAAGCTCGGCGACCTGATCTCGCGCGGGGCCTACGCGACCCTGCTGGACGGCTCGGCCCAGAGCAACTCCTTCATGGTCGAGGTGGGGCTCGGCGTGATCCTGCCGTGGATCATGCTGCTGTTCCCGGCGGTGCGCCGTTCGCGCAGGTGGCTTTTCATCGCGGCCCTGCTCATCGTCTCGGGCGTGATGCTCAACCGGTTCAACGTGTTCGTGGTCTCGTTCAAGGCTCCGTACGCGACCCATCCGTACTACCCGGCCATCGGCGAGATACTCGTCACCGCCGGGGCCGTGGCCACGATCTTCTTCCTCTATAGGTTGATCGTGACCTGGTTCCCGGTGCTTTCCGCCCAACCGCAGGAGGTGTCCCGTGACCAAGCTTAGCCCGCGGCTCATGGCCATCTTCCTGATCGCGATCCTGGGCACCGCCGTGTGCGGATTCGCCGCGCCCGCGCCCGCTCCGGCCGCCGTCGAACCCGTGGAGAAGTCCCGCAAGGACCTGACCCCCAGGCCGGACGGATGGACGCCCGCCGACCAGGTCAAGGCCGAGGAGGAGGCGAAAAAGGAATACCCGTTCGTCAAGGATGTGCTCATGGAGGATCTGCCCCTGCGCCAGCAGCGTCTGCGCGGGCTGGGGCTCGGGCTCAAGGACGTCAAGCGCAGCTACATGCTGCTCGACAGCCCCTACGCGGACACTTTCGAGCGCAAGTACGGACCCGTGCGCTTCATGCACGCCAAGCACGCGGCCGCCCTGGACGGCGACTGCGCGGCCTGCCACCACCTGCGCCCGGCGGACGAGAGCGCGCCGGAGACCGTGGCCTGCCGCGCCTGCCACCAGGACAACCGCCAGGAGGACGGCAGGGAGCGCATCGGGCTCAAGGCCGCCTACCATATGCAGTGCATGAACTGTCACGAGAAGATGAAGAAGGGGCCGGTCAGTTGCGAGGGGTGTCACGCCAAGCGCCCGACGGACCATCGGGAGCTGGTCAAGCTCCCGGAGAACCCGACCCCGCAGCAGGTCACCAAGGAGTGCCTGCGCTGCCACGAGCAGGCGGGCGAGGACATGCTGACCACGGCCCACTGGCTGTGGCGCGGCCCGTCGCCGTACACGGTGGAACACCGCAAGAGCGTCATGTCCGGCAAGGGCACGACCACCCTGAACAACTTCTGCCTGTCGGCCATCAGCAACGAGAAGCGCTGCACCTCCTGCCACGCCGGATACGGCTGGAAGGACAATACATTCGACTTCTCCAACCGGGAGAACATGGACTGCCTGGTCTGCCACGACACCACGGGCAGCTACAAGAAGGCCCCGCCCGCGGCGGGCATGCCCGATCCCAAGGTGGACATGGTCTACGTGGCCCGAAACGTCGGCCCGACCAGCCGCAAGACCTGCGGCGTCTGCCACTTCAGCGGCGGCGGGGGCGACGCGGTCAAGCACGCGGACATGTCGGCTCAGCTGTACTGGCCGGACCGCAATTGCGACGTGCACATGGGCGGCTACGACTTCCAGTGCGTGGAGTGCCACAAGACCCGCAACCACAAGATCTCGGGCCGGTCCACCTCCGTGCCCGTGTCCGAGGGGACCCGGGCCTGCGAGGACTGCCACACGTCCAGTCCGCACTACGGCGACAGCCTGCTGGACCACCACCTGAACAAGCACTGCGAGACCGTGGCCTGCAACACCTGCCATTCGCCCATCTACTCCAAGTGCGCGGCGACCAAGACCTGGTGGGACTGGTCCACGGCGGGCGACAAGCAGCGCGCGGTGCACAAGGACAAGTACGGCAAGCCGGACTATAACTGGATGAAGGGCGACTTCCGCTGGAAGGAGGCGTCCAAGCCGGTCTACGCCTGGTTCAACGGGTTCATGGAGCGCCGCCTGCTGGGCGACCCCATCGAACCGGCGGCCAGGGGATTCCGCCCGGGCGAACAGCCGACCCCGGCGCGGAAGGCCGACATGGTGGTCACGGACATCACCCGGCCCGTGGGTTCGCTCAAAGACCCGCGCTCCAAGATCACGCCGTTCAAGATCATGTCGGGCATCCAGCCAGCGGACGCCGTGAACCGCTACCTGCTGGTGCCGCACCTCTTCCCCTACGACAAGGAGGACACGGCCGCCTTCTGGAAGGGCACCGACTGGCAGGCGGCCTTCAGGGAAGGCATGGCCAAGGCGGGCCTGCCCTACAGCGGGGAGTACATGTGGGTTGCCACCAACATGTACTGGCGCATCGAGCACGAGGTCATGCCCAGGGAGCACGCCCTGTCCTGCGTGCAGTGCCACCAGAGCCTCAAGGGCGAGCGCACCTGCGACCGCTGCCACCAGGACTCCCGGGAAGCGAAGTTCCGCGAGCTGACGGAAAAGGGCGCGGACTTCGAACTGCTCCGGATGATGGGCCGCGACGTGGGCGAGCTGATCGGCAAGTCGGACTACATCGACTTCAAGAGGCTGGGCTACAAGGGCGACCCGATCCTCTACGGCGGGCGCTTCACCAGGCTGCCGCTGGGCCGTGGTCCGGACGCGAAGTAGTCGGCATAAAACAAACAAAAAGGCCCGGAGTCCTTCGACTCCGGGCCTTTTTGCGCGTGCGTGCGGTCCGCTACGGGGCCACGTCCACGTCCAGTTCGGCGTCCAGCAGCGGCTTGGCGCTGACCCCGCCGCAGCTGCCCTTGCTGATCTCGTTGAGCAGGAGGAGCACGCTGTACGTTCCGGGCCGGTCAAAGGTCATGACCGTCTCGGGGTAGCCGGGCCTGACCTCGGGTTTGGCCCCTTCGGGATGGGCCGTGAACTCCACGTTGATGGCCGCGTAGGCCCCGGCCGGGAGGGCGTACCCCTTGAGGTCGAAGACCGCCTTGACCGGCTGCCCGGCCTTGACCGGACCTTCCAGGCGGACCTCGCCGCCGGGCACGGCGGAATGGGTCTGACCGGCGAAGGCCGGGACGGACAGGAGCGCGGCCCAGGCGAGGACCAGGGCGGCGCGGGCCGTGAACAGGGCGGGCAGGGGGCGTCTGTTTTTCATGGCTTGATCATACGCCCGGTCCGGTATATTGCAAGACATGGGTATCCATTGGGTATATACGCGGGAGGCGCGATGAGGAACCGGTCCGGCGAACAGCGGCACCACTGGGACCTGCTTCTGGGCATGGAGCGGGAGGTGGACTATTTTCTCGCGCGCTGGTCCGTGCGCATGGAGCAGGCGGGCTATCTGGAGCACACCACGGCCAAGCGGGCCGACTGCCTCCAGGCGCTGGACGACTTCGTCGCGCCCATGCGGACGCACCGGGACATGGGGCTGCCCAACCCGGACTTTCCCTGGCTCCTCCGCCACGAGGGCGAATGGGGCCGGACGCAGATCGAGTCCGCCCGGCGGCACCGCATGCGCGGCATCACCGCCGACATGTACCTCGGCTGCTTCAAGACCTTCATCCACAGCCTGGGGGACGTGCTCGAGAAGATGGAGGGCTCGTTCGAGAGCAAGGTCCTGGCGCGGCGTCACGTCATGCTCTACGGCGATGCACTGGAGGTCCTGTTCGTGCGTGACTGGACGCGCATCCTGCCGGACCTGGCCGCCCAAAAGCTCGATGAGGCCAACCGGCTGCTGACGCTGGAGAAGTGCCGCTACGAGAACATTCTGGACGCCTCGTCCGAGCTGGTCCTGGTGGTCGGCGGCGACGGCCGGGTGACCCAGGCCAACCGTGCGGTCCTGGCCGTGCTGGACCGGGCGGACGTCATCGGCGCGCCGGTCTGGGACGTATTGTCCGTGGAGGGCCAGTCCCTGGAGGACCTGCTCAAGTACTATCCGGTGGGCATGTCCTGCGAACTGAGCCCCTTTGACGAGGCCGTGGTCTACCGCATGCAGATCAACTCCATTGGCAGCGTGTCCATGGCCAGCGACGAGTACATGATCATGCTGACCAACATCACGGCCCAGGCCGTGCAGCGCGATACCCTGGAGCGGGTGGTCTCCGAGCGCACCGAGGCCCTGCGCCTGGAAAAGGAGCAGCTCGAGGAGATGAACATCACCCTGCGCAACGTGCTCCAATCCATCGACCGCGAACGGGAGCAGCTCCTGGGCGAGGTCTCGGCCAAGGTCAACAACCTGGTCCTGCCCGCCCTGGAGCGGATCGAGAACGAGGACGACGCGGCCATCCGCAGGGGCTACCTGACCGTGGCCAAGGACCAGCTGGCCCGGCTCGCGCCCGGCAGCGGCGGCTCGGACCCGTTGCTGCTCAAGCTGACCCATATGGAGACCCGCGTGGCCCAGTTCATCCAGGCCGGGCATCCGTCCAAGGAGATCGCGGAATCCTTGAACATCTCGGTGGAGACGGTTCAGACCCACCGCAAGAACATCCGGCGCAAGCTCGGCCTGCACGGCAAGAGCGTCAGTCTGTACGCCCACCTCAGGACCCTGGGATTGACTACCTGATTCCACCTCGCAATGGGTAGCCGAACATACCCATTCTATCCCCAATTTCCCGTCTGTTACCCCCCGGCGCGATTATCATACTGCTTAATCGTGAATGCGGTATTTGTATAATGGAGGGAAATTATGGCGGACCTTGCACACACCCGTGACGGGGCCCGGGCCCTTCGGGATTTCTTCGCGTCCCGCGACGCGGCGGACCTGAAGCGCGCCTCGGCCGTCGTTTCCGATCATTTTCACCTGGCGCTCGGCCGGGACACCGACTGGACCGGCGCGGAGTACGACTTCAACCGGCTCTTTGTCGGTCCCATGGCCGTCCCGGCCCCGCCCTTCGCCTCGGCCTACCAGACCGAACCGGCGCTCATGGGCGAGCCGACCCTGGCCATGCGCGACGCCTACCGCGCCCTGGGGCTGATGGTCCCGGACCAGGGACAGACCCCGGACGATCACCTGGCCTTTGAGCTGGACCTGGCGGCGGCACTGCCCGGTCAGGGCGAAGGCCAGGACCGCGACGGCGTCACGGGCGCGGTCCGGGAGTGGCTGTTGGGCGAACACCTGCCCGGCTGGGTCCCGGCCTTCATCGAGGCCGTCAGGGCGCAGCCGGATGTGAGCGCGCCGGTGCAAATGGCCGTGGCCGCCCTCGAGGACTGGCTTGAAACCATCCGGCCCGCGGCAAGGGCCGGTGAAGCATAGGGGAAACCTTTCAACGTGATCTGGAGGAGGATCATATGACAGCGAAAAAATGTACGTTCAGCAGACGGCGCTTCCTGCAAGGGGCCGCCGCCGCGGGCGCGGCGGCCATGTTGCCGTGCTCCCTGCTGGTGCCGGGCAAGGCCGAGGCGGCCGCGTTCAGCGAAGGCGATTACCAGACCTTCCGCAACGCCTGCCCCCGCAACTGCTACGACACCTGCAGCATCAAGACCTACGTTAAGGACGGGGTCGTCAAGTTCATCGAAGGCGCGTCCGAGTCCACCTACACGGACGGCGGGCTGTGCGTGAAGGGCTACAGCTACACGCGGCGGCCCTACAGCCCGGACCGGGTCAAGTACCCCATGGTCCAGGACGGCCGCCGCTCCGGCAAGTGGCGGCGGGTCTCCTGGGACGAGGCCCTGGACATGATCGCCAAGAAGATGCTCAAGCTCAAAGAGGAGGACGGCAGTCTGCTCGGCCTGGGTATGACCAAGTATTCCGGCAACTTCGGAATCACCAACTACGGCGTGGAAGGAATGATGTCCTCGCTCGGCTACACCACCCGGTTCGTCGGCACCCCGTGCTGGCCGGCCGGCATCGACGCCCAGAACTACGACCTGGGCAACATGTGGTGCAACGACCCCGAGGACATGGTCAAGGCCCGGTACGTCATCGTCTGGGGCGCGAACCCGGCCTGGTGTTCGGTCCATTCCATGAAGTACATCATGGAGGCCAAGCGGCGCGGGGCCAAGGTCGTGGTCGTGGACCCGGTCTTCACCCAGACCGCGGCCAAGGGCGACGTCTACTGGCAGCCCAAGACCGCCTCGGACGGGGCGCTGGCCCTGGGCATGGCCCGGCACATCCTGGACAAGGGGCTGGTGGACGAGGACTTCGTCCACAACTACGGCCTCGGGTTCGACGAGTTCGCCGACTACCTGCGCGACAACGTGACCGTCGAGTGGGCCGCCGAGCAGTCCGGCATCCCGGCCAGGGACATCATGGAAGTGGCCGAGGAGTTCGCCACGGCCGACCCGGCGACCATCTGGATCGGCTACGGCATGCAGCGCCACACCAACGGCGGGGCGTCCGTGCGCTCCATCGACGCCCTGGTGGCCATGACCGGCAACGTGGGCAAGGAAGGCGGCGGCGCGCGCTACGGCCACCTCCAGACCTGGGGGTTCAACTACCACGCGCTGATCCAGAAGCAGCCCGAGGGATCCAAGGGGTTCCTGGGCGGCGCGGCCAAGGGCGAGTTCGACTTCACCAGCGGCTCTGGCGCGAGCTACACCGACCGCACGGTGAACATCAACAAGACCGCCCAGGCCATCCTGGATACCACGGACCCGGCCATCCGCATGCTCTGGGTCTCCTGCAAGAATCCGTTCGGTCAGGACTTCGACCGGCCCAAGCTGGAAAAGGCCTTCGACAAGCTGGAGATGGTCGTCACCGTGGACCAGTTCTTCAACGAGACCGTGGCCAACTCCGACATCGTCCTGCCCGTGACCACCCTGTTCGAGGAGTGGACGGTCAACGCCTCCTATTGGCATTATTGGCTGTCGGTCAACGAGCAGGCCATCAAGCCCATGTTCGAGACCAAGTCCAACATCGAGATCGCGGCGGCCCTGTCGAAAAAGATGAACGAGTTGTCCCCCGGCTCCTGCACCTTCCCCCAGGACATCGATACCCGGGAGTGGATGGCCAAGGAGTTCAATCAGGGCATCTACGACATGTTCGGCATCAGCGACTGGACCGAGCTGCGCAACGGCCCGGTCAAGGCCAGGCTCAAGTCCTCGGCGGCATGGAGCGACAAGAAGTTCGCCACCCCGTCCGGCAAGTACGAGTTCAAGTCCGAACTGTGCGAGCAGCACGGCCACAAGGCGCTGCCCGAGTTCAAGGTCGGGCGCGAGGGCTACGACGAGTTCCGCCTGCTCACCCCGCACACCAAGTTCGGGCTCCACTCCCAGTTCGTCAACCTGGACTGGATGCACGAGTACAACAAGGAGCCGTACATCTACATGCACCCCAAGGCGGCCGCCGAAAAGGGCATCGGGGACCTGGACATGGTCCGCGTGTTCAACAAGGTGGGCGAGCAGAAGGCCCGGGTCAAGCTGACCGACAACGTGGCCGAGGACTGCCTGCTGATGTACGAGGCGTGGTTCGGACGGGGCAACGACTACAACGTCCAGAATCTGGTGGACGACGAGTCCGCCGACATGGGCGCGTTCAAGGCCGGGGCCCCGGGCGTGGCCATCCACGACCAGTTCGCCAGCGTCGAGCGGGCCTAGGAGGACAGTGATGAAAAAGCAATACGCGTTTCTTGTCGATACCGAGCGGTGCATAGGCTGCTTCACCTGCGCCATGGCCTGCCGCAACTACTACCATCAGGTGGAGGGCGTGGTCTGGCGCCAGGTCCATCCGCTGAGCGAGGAGATCTATCCCCATCGCGAGCGGGCCTTCCTGTCGCTCTCCTGCAACCATTGCGAGAACCCGGCCTGCCTGAACGTCTGCCCGGTGGAGGCGTACACCAAGCGGGAGGAGGACGGCGTGGTCGTCCATCATCAGGAGAAGTGCATCGGCTGCGGCAACTGCATCCGCTCCTGCCCCTACGGCGCGCCCAAGTACAACCCGGTGGAGAAGCGGGCCGAGAAGTGCAGCCTGTGTCATGAACGGCTGGATGCGGGGCTCGACCCCGCCTGCGTGCAGGCCTGTCCCACGGATGCCCTGCAGTTGGTCGACCTGGCCGAGTTCGAACGGACCAACGAGGTCCAGTATCCGGCGGGCTACCCCCGGATGGAGGGGCTCAACCCGTCCACCCGGTTCGTCCTGCCCAAAACTCCGAAGATGGTCAGGAGGTAGTCATGCAGTCCATGGAACTCCCGCTTGTTTTGTTCACCGTATTCTCCCAGGCGGCCATCGGCCTGACCCTGATGCGCGTGGTGCGCACCACGGCCGACGGGACCGGGTCCGGGGACCGCGATGCCCGCCGCGAATGGGGGCTCATCGCCGGGCTGATGATTCTCGGCATGCTCGGCTCCCTGTTCCACCTGGGCCACCCGCTGTACGCGCCCACGGCGCTCAAGCATCTGGGCACGGCCTGGCTCAGCCGCGAGGTCCTGTTCGCCGGGATGTTCACCGGCGTGACCGTGCTGGCCGTGCTCGTGGCCGGGATGACGGGCAGGCCCTGGCTGGCCTGGCTCGGCACCCTGCTCGGACTGGGCGTGATCGTGTCCGCGGGCATGACCTACGCGCCCCCGGCCCTGCCCGCCCTGAACAACGCCCTGCCGTTCGCCTTCTTCCTGACCTCGGCCGTGGTCCTCGGCGCGGGGTTCGGCAGCTGGTTCGCGGGCGAGGAGCGCGCGCCGCTCATGGCCCGCATCTTCACCACGGCCCTGGTGGTCGGCCTGGTCCTGAACCTGGCCGCCCCGTGCGTCTGGCTGTCCGGCGGCACGGTCATGCGCATGACCGGCGAGGCGTGGCTCGGCTCGGGCTTCTACTGGGCGCACGTTGCCGTCCTGCTCGCCTGCCTGGGCGCGGTCTGGAAGACGCGGACCGTCCCGGCCTGGCTGCCGGTGCTCGCTTTGCTCGGCGAGTTGGCCGGACGCGCCGGGTTCTTCGCCGACACCATCCACACGGCCGCGAACATGGGCGGATTGTATTAGCCACCCCATACCGTGCGGGATACTCCCCGTCCCGCGCTCACCCCATGCCGGGCGGCTCCTCCTAGCCGCCCGGCATGGAAAAGCCCCGCAGCGATGTCTCGCTGCGGGGCGTCTGTTTTCATGGCCGGGGCGGGGGATCAGGCCTGGATGTCGTAGCGCTCCATCTTGGCGTACAGGGTATTGCGCCCGATGCCCAGCGCCTTGGCCGTCTTGCTGATGTTGCCCTCGTGGAAGTCCAGGGCCTCGCGGATGGCGTTGGCCTCGCGCCGCTTGAGCAGAAAACCCTTGTCGCCGGAATGGTCCGCCGGGCCCACGGCCCGGCCGCCGGCCCGCTCCAGGAGATAGTGGGGCAGGTGCTCGGGCAAGAGCCAGTCGCCGGACAGGTTGTTGGCCGCGTATTCCAGGCAGTTGATCAGTTCGCGGACGTTGCCGGGCCAGTCGTGGGCCGCGAGCAGCTCCCTGGTCTGCGGGCCGATCTCCGGGCAGTGGATGCCGAACGAGGCGCACAGCCGCTTGAGGTGGTATTCGGCCAGCAGCGACACGTCGTTGCCGCGCTCCCGGAGCGGCGGGATGGCGATGGTGACCACGTTCAGGCGGTAGAAGAGGTCCTCGCGGAACAGCCCCCGGTCCACCAGTTCGCGCAGGTTCTTGTTGGTGGCCGCCAGGATCTTCACGTCCACGGGCAGGGGGCTGGTGCCGCCCACCGGGACCACGGCCCGCTCCTCCAGCGCCCGGAGCAGGTTGACCTGCTGGGACAGGGGCATCTCGGAGATTTCGTCCAGGAAGAGCACGCCCTTGTCCGCCTTCTGGAACTTGCCCACCCGGCCGCGCTTGACCGCTCCGGTGAAGGCCCCCTCGCGGTAGCCGAACAGCTCGCTCTGGACCAGCTCCTCGGAGAATGCGCCGCAGTTCACGGCCACGAACGGCTGCCCGGCCCTGGGCCCTGCCTGGTGGATGCCCCGGGCGAAGAGCTCCTTGCCCGTGCCGGACTCGCCGGTCAGCAGGATGGTGGACGGTGTCCGGGCGGCGTTGCCCGCCTGACGGATGACCTGGCGCATGGACTGGCTGGCGTGGAGCACGTGCTCGAATCCCTTGACCTCCGCCGGTTCCGCCTGGGGGCGGTTTGATGGGCGCGGTCCGGCCGCGAACTGGCGGGAACGCTGGGTCTCGCTGACCGTGACGATGGTGTCGAGCCACGCGCCGCTGGCGCTGAAGGTCGGCATGACCCGGATGTACAGGTTCGGGTCGACCAGGCACTTGACGATGACCGGCTCGCACAGGGAGGCGCTCTTGGCCTGGGCCAGGTACGGGCCCAGGTCGAAAAGCTCCTCGGCCTTGCGCCCGCGCAGGGCCCCGCCCGACTGGCTCAGCAGCAGTTCGGCGGTGTTGTTGGCGCTGGTGATCCGGCCCGATTTGTTCAGGAACAGCACGCCGGTCATGACCGAGTTGAACATGGAGGAGAACAGGGAGGCCATCTGGCCTTCGAGCTCCGAGCAATAGAGTCGGCTCAGGTTCTGCTCCAGGGCGCGGGCGGCGTGCAGGACCAGGTCCATGGACTGGGAGTGGTCGGACCAGGTGGGCCCGGAGATGTCGAAGCAGCCCCAGACGTTGCCGCGCGGGTCCAGGATGGGCGCGGCGGTGCAGTTCCAGCTGTGGTGGGACTCGCAGAAGTGTTCCGAGGCGAAGACCTGCATGGGGCGGCCCGTGGCCAGGGCGGTGCCGATGGCGTTGGTGCCCACGCAGGCCTCGGACCAGTTGGCCCCGGGGCCGAAGTTCAACCTGTCCGCCTCGTGCAGGACGTCCAGGTCGCCGCAGGTGCGGGCCACCCGGGCGTCGGCGTTGGCGATGGTGATCAGCAGCCCCTTGCCCTTGATGGCCTCGTAGGCCGTGGACTCGATCTCGCCGCAGATCTTTTCCAGGGTGGTGGTGAACTGCTCCAGCTGGTTCATGGGCAGGAAGTCCCAACAGCTGCGCGGAGCCGGGTCCACGGCCATGTCCTTGCAGCGCTGCCACGAGGCCAGCAGGGCAGGAGACACATTCTCGTTTTTCAGCCGCTTGCCTTCGACGAATTGCTTCCAGCTCGAATAGTTTACCTGGGCGTCCCGCTGTCTGCGGGAATATGACACGGGAAGTGCCGCGTGCGCCCCGGGCGCGTGCGGATCCCTTCGTATTTCAAAACCATTTCCATCTCTGAGGAGCAGGTGCATGCCTTACCTCCGGATTGACGCAAGAAATCATGTTTAGACCGCATGGTGTATGTCCTCCAAGGGTAAAAAACTGTCAAGTGTTCCGTTTTCGAACGGTTCCTGCGTATCGAAATGCGAAATATTCATTTGATATCAGGGTGATGTGTCGTGTCGGGCAAAATGCGGGAGAATCGTTGCCAGTTGTTCGCGCACCGAACACTTGGCTCGCGCATGGAGTGGGGCATGATGGTATCTTGCTAAAATCATTTGTCTATGACCCTTGGCACCAGCGTTGCAATCCCCTCCTGAACGTACGCAAAAAAACCAGGAGGACTTGGTTATGGCTCATGATGTGATTATGCCCAAGTGGGGCCTGACCATGAAGGAAGGCAAGGTCGCACGCTGGCTCAAGGGCGAGGGGGATCCGGTGGAAGCCGGGGAGCCCCTGTTCGAAGTCGAGACCGACAAGATCACCAACTCGGTCGAGGCGCCCGCCAGCGGCGTCCTGGCCAAAATCATCGTTCCCGAGGGGGACGTGGCTCCGATCAAGGCCGTATTGGCCATCATCGCCGCCCCGGGCGAGGCCGTGGATTCGCCGGCTCCGGCGGGAGCGGCCCAACCCGCCGCCCAGCCCGAGGCCGGGGGCGCTCCCGCGACAGCGGCCGAGGCCCCGGCAGCCGCCGCTCCCGCCGGGGACGGCGCGTTCGTCCCGGCCATGCCCGCCGCGCGCAAGCTGGCCAGGGAGTTGGGCGTGGACCTCTCCACGGTGACCGGCACCGGCAAGGGCGGGGCCATCACCAGAAAGGACGTCCAGACCTCGGCCGATTCCGCGTTCGCCGGGATCAACGCCAGCCCCAAGGCCATCGAGTTCGCCCGCAAGCAGGGCGTGGACCTGAGCGAAATCACGGGCACGGGCGAGGACGGCAAGATCACCAAGGCGGACATCCTGCGGGCCATGAACCCGTCGGCCGACCAGCCCGCCGCCGCGCCCCAGGCCGCCAAGGACACCATCGTGCCCATGGACGGCGTGCGCAAGCTCATCGCGGACAACATGCACGCCAGCCTGCAGGGCGCGGCCCAGCTGACCGTGTTCGTGGAGCTGGACGTCACCGGGATGGTCGAGCTGCGCGCGCAGCTGCTCGAGCGCAACAAGCGCGACAAGGAGTACCGGCTGTCCTACAACGACATCATCGCCTACGCCGTGTGCCGCGCCCTGAAGCGCCATCCGGTCATGAACTCCACCCTGCGGGAGGACGGCATCCACCTCCACCCGCACGTCAACCTCGGCATCGCCGTATCCATCGACAACGGGCTCATCGTGCCCAACGTCAAGGAAGCCGACACCTACGGCCTGGAAGATCTCAAGGCCCAGGTCCGCGACGTGGCCGGACGGGCGCGCAAGGGCGGCCTGAACATGGACGAGATCTCGGGCGGCACCTTCACCATCAGCAACGTCAGCATGCTCGGCGTGGACGGCTTCACGCCGATCCTCAACCCGCCCGAGACCGGCATCCTGGGCGTCGGCCGGGTCATCGATAAGCCCGCCGTGCACAGGGGCGAGATCGCCATCCGGCAGATGATGACCCTGTCCCTGACCTTCAACCACATGACCACGGACGGCGCTCCGGCCATGGCCTTCCTGCGCGAGCTGGGGGACATGCTGGAGAACCCGGGCATGATGATCGTCTAGGGGGCGTCCATGACGCTGAAACGGTTTGCCATCGAACTCGGCTACGCCGCCGACCTGCACGGCGAGGACATGACCAAGGCCGCCGTGCGGGCGGTCCGCGACGCCGTGTCCCGCATATGCCTGTGCGGCATCGTGGAGATTTGCGGCCGTGACCAATTCCAGGGGGTGCACGTCCACGCGGACGTGGCCGTCCCGGACCCGGACGGCGTGGACCGCGATAGGGTCCTCGCCTGCATTCCCATCGGCGAGACGACCCTGACCCTGAGCCGGGGCGGCATGAGCGTGCCCGGCATCGAGGTCCCGTGCTTCGCCCCGGGGGTGAGCAACATCGTGGTGGCCTGCGCCGCGCTGACCGTCTCCATTGAGACGGACATGGGCGAGGACGCGGACGGATCGAAAAAAACGGCCTGCGGATGCGCCGCCAAGGCCATATAACTCACAGGAGAGAAAGCAATGGCTCTCAGCAAGAAGACATTGATCCACATGTATGAAACCATGAACAGGATCCGCCTGTTCGAGCAGAAACTGCAGGAGTTCTTCGCCGCGGGCGAGATCCCGGGCTTCGTGCACCTCTACCTCGGCGAGGAAGCCGTGGCCACCGGTGCCTGTTCGGTCCTGACCGACGCCGACACCATCACCTCCACCCACCGGGGCCACGGCCACCTGCTGGCCAAGGGCGGCGACCTGAAGCTGATGATGGCCGAGATATTCGGCCGCTCCACCGGCTACTGCAAGGGCAAGGGCGGGTCCATGCACATCGCGGACTTCGACCTCGGCATCCTCGGCGCCAACGGCATCGTGGGCGGCGGCGGTCCCCTGGCCGTGGGCGCGGCCCTGGCCGCCAGGTACAAGAAGACCAAGGATGTGACCGTCTGCTTCTTCGGCGACGGCGCGTCCAACCAGGGCACCACCCAGGAGGCCCTGAACATGGCTTCCGCCTGGAAGCTGCCGCTGGTCTTCGTCAACGAGAACAACGGCTACGGCATCTCCTGCCCGCAGTGCAAGTCCATGGCCGTGGTCGACATCGCCGACCGGGCCGCCGCCTACGACATGCCCGGCGTGGTGGTCGACGGCAACGACGTCCTGGCCGTGCACGAGGCCGTGACCGAGGCGGTCAAGCGCGCCCGCAGGGGCGAGGGCCCCTCGCTCATCGAGTGCAAGACCTACCGCTGGCGCGGCCACTTCGAGGGCGACGCCTGCACCTACCGCTGCGTCGAGGAACTGGAGGAGTGGATGGCCAAGGACCCGATCCCCCGCTTCGAGGCCAAGCTGCTGGAGAGCAAGACCCTGACCCAGCAGGAGGCGGACAAGATCAAGGCGAGCATCGCCGGGGAGGTCGACGAGGCCGTGGCCTTTGCCAAGGAAAGCCCGATGCCCGCGACCAGCGCGCTCATGGACGACGTCTACGCCTAAGCGGCGGTTCACCTGAATCCTTATACATTCTACGGAGAGTAAAATGTCCGAAAAAACATATCTTCAGGCGCTCAATGAAGCATTGAAGCTGGAAATGGAGCGGGACGAGAACGTCTTCATCCTCGGCGAGGACGTGGGACAGTTCGGTGGCTGCTTCGGCGTGACCCAGGGGCTGTACGACAAGTTCGGCGAGGCGCGGGTCATGGACACCCCGATCACCGAGAGCACCATTGTCGGCGCTGCCGCGGGCGCGGCCGCGGCCGGGCTGCGGCCCGTGGCCGAACTGATGTTCGTGGACTTCATCGGCGTGGCCATGGACCAGCTGTTCAACCAGGCCGCCAAGATGCGCTTCATGTTCGGCGGCAAGGCCACGGTGCCCATGACCCTGCGCATGCCCCAGGGCGCGGGCATCGGCGCGGCGGCCCAGCATTCCCAGTGCCTGGAGTCCTGGTTCATGAACATCCCGGGCCTCAAGGTGGTCATCCCGTCCACCCCGCGCGACGCCAAGGGGCTGCTGATCAGCGCCATCCGCGACGAGAATCCGGTGGTCTTCCTGGAGCACAAGCTGCTCTACGGCGTGTCCGGCGAGGTCCCGGACGAGAGCTACACCATCGAACTCGGCAAGGGCGAGGTCAAGCGCGAGGGCACGGACGTGACCATCGTGGCCACCTCCCTCATGGTCCACTCGGCCCTGGAGGCGGCCGAGCGTCTCAAGGCCGACGGCATCGAGGCCGAGGTCGTGGACCCGCGCTGCCTGCAACCGCTGGACAAGGACATCATCATCAATTCCGTGAAGAAGACCAACGCCCTGGTGGTGGCCCACGAGGCCGTGCAGTTCTCCGGCCCCGGCGCGGAGATCGCGGCCATGGTCGCCGAAGAGGCGTTGGACTACCTGGACGCCCCCATCAAGCGTGTGGGCGCGCCGTTCTGCCCGGTGCCGTTCTCCCCGCCGCTGGAGCAGTTCTACATCCCCGACGCGGACAACATCGTCGAGGCGGTCAAGAGTATTCGCTAATCCCTGACCTTGGCGGGAGGGCGGCTCCAGCCGTTCTCCCGCCGACCCCATGAGGGCATCCCATTGAGCATCGCAGCCATACTGGCCAATCCCGCTTCCGGAAAGGACATCCGCCGCCTGGTGGCCCACGGGTCCGTGTTCGACAACCAGGAAAAGGTGCGCATGGTCCGGCGGCTCATCCTGGGCCTGGAAAAGGCCGGGGTGACCAAGATCCTGTACATGCCGGACGGGTACGCCATCGTGCCCAGGGCGCTGAACGCCATTTCCCCTTCCATCCCCGTGGAGCCGGTGGAAATGCCCATCCGCAACAACCAGAGCGATACGACCGTGGCGGCGGGCATCATGGAGACCCTCGGCGCGCAGTGCCTCGTCATCCTCGGCGGCGACGGCACCAGCCGCGCGGCCTGCAAGGGGTCCGTGGCCGTTCCGCTTCTGCCGCTCTCCACGGGGACCAACAACGTCTTTCCGATCATGGGCGAGGCCACGGTGGCCGGGCTGGCCGCCGGGATCGTGGCCGGCGGCCGTTTGCCGCGCGAGGCGTGCTGCTACCGGTCCTGCATGCTCGACATCCTGATCGACGGCGAGGTCGTGGATATGGCCCTGGTGGACGCGGCGGTGTACGACGACGTCTTTCTGGGCTCCAAGGCCGTGTGGCACATGGACAAGGTCCCCCAGCTGTTCATGACCCGGTGCAGCGCCAGCGCCATCGGGCTGTCGGCCATCGGCGGCCAGATGCGTTCCATCCGCCCGGAGGAGCCGCTGGGCCTGGCGCTGCGGCTGGGCGGCGGTTCGCCCGTGGTGGTCTCGGCGGCCATCGCGCCGGGCATGTTCGCGGACGTGCCCATCTGCGGCATTTCGGACATGCTTCCGGGAGAAATTTTCAACATCGACACGAGCCCCGGCCTGATCGCCCTGGACGGCGAGCGCGAGGTGGAGATACCGTCAGGGTCCCGCGCCTCCATCCGCCTGAACACGGAAGGGCCGCTGGTCATCGACGTGGACAGAACCATGGCGCTGGCCAGGACCGAGGGCTTGTTTCGCCAACCGTCAAAATAGAGAGGAACCGTCATGAGTGATATCTTGAAAGCCGCATTCATCTTTGTCGCGCCCAACGCCGACCCGTCCAGCCACCGCAACTGGGTCAGGACCGAGGCCGTGGAGCTGCTGGCCGTGGCCGTGAAGGACTACGCCCAGGCCGAGACAGTGGCCAGGGAACTGGTCGAAAAGGACGGCATCAAGGCCATCGAGCTGTGCGGTGGATTCGGCACGGCCGGAACGGCTCGCATCGCGGCCGCCGTGAACGTCCCGGTGGGCGTGGTCCGCTTCGACGTCCACCCGGGCCTGGGCAACGTCAGCGGCGACACCCTGTTCGGCTAGCCGAAAGAAAAAAGGATTCCCCACCGCGCCGAAGGCGCGGCAGCGGGATGGAAGGGTGAACCCTTCCCCGCCAGAGGCGAAATCATCCGCCAACGCCGCGAAGCGGCCTCCGAAACCGATTTCTCTCTCGGCGCGGCCTAAACCCCGGTGAGCACGTGCTCCTTGGTCACGAAGCAGGTGAACGTGCCGCTGAAGACCACGTCCTCTCCGCAGGAGACCTCCACCTGGACCAGGTGCTTGCGCTCCTGCGGGGTCTGGTCCTGCGCCCTGGCCACGAGCTCGTCGCCCACGCGGGACGGCTTGAGGAAGCGGGTCTCGGCCGCGCCCAGGACCACGTTGGGGTGGTTGACGGAGAGCATGGCCGCGTAGTCGGCCAGGCCGAAGATGAAGCCGCCGTGGACCAGCCCGCTGGCGTCGGCGGCCATGTCGGCCGTGCAGATCAGGCGCACGGCGCTGGCGCCCTGCGATACCTCGACCGGTTCCCCGCACAGGGACCGGTTTATGCTTTCATGGGTCTTGATTTCCATACATGCCTCGGGAGGTGGAGCGGAGCGCGTCCGCCGTTTGGCCGGAGGCGGGACATCGGGACCCGGGAAGGTACGCATTGATCCCGGGCCCCGGCAAAAGCCGCCGACCGTTTAGTCGAAGAGGTCTTCCAGTTCGTCGAACACGTAGTGCATGTACATGACCTTGGGCGAGCCGCCCATGGAAATGGCGAGCATGGCGGCCTGCATGATTTCTTCCTTGGTGGCGCCGTGGCTGGCCGCTCCCTGAATGTGGAGGGAGATGCACATCTCGCACTGGGACATCATGGAACAGGCCACGTGGATCAGTTCCTGCGTCTTGTGGTCGATGGGTCCAAACTGGCTGATCTCCTTGGTGAAGGCAAGGTAATTGGGGAAGACGTTGCCCGCCCGCTGGGTCATTTTGGCCAAGGTCGTTGCTGCTTTTTCGGCTGCATCCATGAGAGTTTCTCCTGTTTTTGAGAGTTGCGATGCACGGATACAGCAAGGAGCATGCCCTGGTGGTTTTCGCCATGAAAATCGGGCTGTTCGTATGGAAACCCGATGGAGGGACTGGGGAAAAGGGGCTGAAGCCTGTCCCGGAGACGAACATTGCTCGGATTTCGAACAGGTCTTCCGGGACAAGGCCTAGAACAGACAGTCCAGGAGCGCGGGCAGGGTGACGCCGTGCAGGTATTCGTCGAGGGCGACGTCCTTGAGCCGGGCTTCGATCTCGCCGCGCTCGTGGCGGCAGCCGACTAGCCGCTTTTCGAGTTCGTCCACGTCGCGCACGCCGAAGTAGTCGCCGAACAGCCTTGCGGTGAGGATGCGTCCCTTCTTGACGTACAGGTTCACGTCCAGCAGGCCGCCGTCCGTGCGGGTGCGCTTGGCGAAGTTGTAGGCCGGGGAGGAACCGAAGTTCCAGTCCCAGGTGCGGTAGCGCCTGTCGGCCATGGTCTCGATGATTTCGGTTTCGCCGTCGGTCAGGGCCATGCCGTCGGGCGATACCCCGCCGGACACGAAGCCCATGAGCGTCTTGATGAAGTCCGTGACCTCCATGGGGGCGGGCAGGTGGCTCGAAATGTTGGTCACCCGCGAGCGCACGCTCTTGACCGCCTTGTCGCGGTACTTTTCCGGGTCCACGCGCAGGGCCCCGCTCAGGTCGGCCATGTCCGAGGAGAAGAGCAGGGTGCCGTGGTGCAGGATGCGCCCGCCGTGGAAGTGCTGGGCGTTGCCCGAAAATTTTTTGCCGTCGATGAGCAGGTCGTTGCGCCCGCTGAACACGCACTCCACGCCCATGGAGCGCAGTGCCTGCTGGATGGGCACGGTGAACCGCTCGAAGTCCAGCCCCTCGGAGGGGGTGCCGTGGTTGATGAAGGTGAAGTTGATGTTCCCGAGGTCGTGGAACACGGCCCCGCCGCCGCTCAGCCTGCGGACCACCGGGATGCCGCGCTCCCGGGTGAAGGTCTCGTCTATCTCGGCCAGGGTGTTCTGGTTGCGGCCGACGATGACCGCCGGGCGGTTGCGCCAGAGCATGAAGATTTCGTCCGGGGACTCGGTCAGCAGCCATTCCTCGGCGGCCAGGTTGAAGGCCGGGTCGATGGACGGGTTGTAGATGTATCGCATGAGCGCTCCTTTCCTCGGGTGATGCAAAAGGCGGGCCTCGGGATTATCGGAGATCCGGGCCCCACCGCCCAGAGCGGCCTATACCCGCCGCCGGGCCGCCCGGCAAGGTCCGGGCGCGCGGGTGGCCTTGGCCGGGCAATGGGGGTATGACCTTTGCACCGCGAGTCGGAAAGGAGGGCGGAGCGTGAGCGATTGCATCGATATAGACCTTGTGGCCAACGCGGGCGTGCTGGTCCGGGGCGGGGGCCTGGGGCTGCTTGTGGACGGCATGCACGACCAGGACGGGCACCCGTTCGGCCGGGTGGAACCGGACGACATGGCCCGCATGGGCCGGCCCGAGGGTATTTTCGAGCGGCTGGACTACCTGCTGTTCACCCACGAGCACCCGGACCACTTCACCCCGGACCTGGTGGCCGGGCACCTGGAACGCAGGCCGGTCAAGGGCGTGTTTCTGCCCGCCCCGGCCAGGGAGCCGGAGGGTCGCGCCCGGCTCGTCCGCGCCCTTGAGGAGCGGGGTGTTCCGCATTGGACCATGGGCCCGGAGCCGGGGGGCACGCTGTCGGTTTCGCCCGAGCCGGGCCTGACGGTCACGGCCATCGGCACGCGCCACATGGGCAAGCAGTTCCAGGATGTGCGCAACGACTGCCTGCTCGTTTCGCTCATGGGCATGAACCTGCTCTTCACCGGCGACGCGGACCACGTGCCGGAATATTACGAGGAAGCGTTGAAGGACGTGGACCTGGACGCGGCCTTCGTCAACCCGATCTTCTACCACAACCCGAACGGCCAGGCGATCATCGACGGCATCTTCCGCCCGCTGGAATTGGTCATCTACCACATGCCGTCCAACGGCAGGGACCCGTTCCACCTGGCCTTCACGGTCAAGCGCGCCCTGCAGCGCTACGCCCGGCCTGACATGCCGGTCCACGTGCTCGACGCGGCCGCCCCCCACGTGACCATCTGCCCGGCCGTCTTGTAGGGGCTAGAACCGGAAGCGCACGCCCATGACGAACTGGACCTGGTCGTAGCTCTCGCCGTCCTCCCTGGCGTAGTCCTCGGTCTTGCCCCACAGCCTGTCCCAGTTCACGCCGATGTAGGGCGCGAATTCCCGCAGGATTTCGTAACGCAGCCTCAGGCCGAGTTCGGTCTCGGACAGCCCGGAGCCGGTCCGGGTGGCCGGGTCGTTCTTGCCGAAGAGGTTCGCCTCGAACTCGGGCATGAGGATCAGCCGCTGGGTCAGCAGGATGTCGTAGTCCGCCTTGAAGCGCAGGGAGGAGCGCCCGTATTCGCCCAGGAACAGGGCCGTGTCGATGCCGATGTCGTAGGGGGCCTCGCCTTCGAAGCCCAGGGCCAGCCAGTTCCTGTCCGGCATGCCGGGCTCCTGGCGGATATCCCGCCGCACTCCGGCCTGGAAATCCCAGTACGGGGCCACGGCCCGGCTGTACAGGGCCTGGAATTCGGCGGAATCGATCTTTTCGTCGAGATATTCGCCTTCGGTCTTGAACCAGAGCTTGTTCAGGTCCTTGCCGATCCAGGCCTCGGCATCCCATTCGATGGGGTTGTCGCCCTCCGACACCCGCATCTCGAGCTTTTCCACGTCCACCATGTAGAGCAGCGGGTCGTCCTCCATCTCCTCGGCCCGGACCGAAACCGGGATGAGGGCGGCAGCGGACAGGACCAGGAGGGCCAATAGGGTAATGAAGCGGAATTTCATGGCTTTCTCCTAGCTGACGACGACTTTTCGGAACATGCCGAGCATGTGGTAGAGCAGGTGGCAGTGGAAGGCCCAGCCCCCCATGGCGTCGGCGGTGACGAGATAACTGATCTTGGAGCCCGGCTGGACGATGACCGTGTGCTTTCTGGGGATGGCCATGGGGTCGCCCGTCTCCAGGTTGCTCCACATGCCGTGCAGGTGCATGGGGTGGTTCATCATGGTGTCGTTGACGAAGGTGATGCGCAGCCGCTCGCCGAAACGGAAGCGCAACGGTTCGGCGTCCGCGTACTTTACGCCGTTGATGGACCACATGTAGCGGGCCATGTTGCCGGTCAGATGCAGCTGGATCTCGCGCTCGGGCTCGCGCATGTCGGGTGTGCGGTACAGGTTGCGCAGGTCGGCGTAGGTCAGCACCCGGCGCCCATTGTCGCGCAGCCCCGGGCCGGGGTCGTCCAGCTTGTACTTGGGGCTGTCCGTACGCATGGTCGTCTGCGGCCCGTTCTCCGTGTCCGGGTGGACGATGGGCGCGATGCTCCCGAATCCGGCCTTGCCCAGGGCGGGCATGGACGCCATCGGTTTGTTCGCCGTTTGCCCGGCCATGTCGGCCATATCGCCCATGCCTTGGGAGGGGGCCCGCATGCCGCCGTGGTCCATGCCCGGCATGTCCGCGGCCTGCCCCTTTTCCCTGTCCATGCTCATATCCATGGGCTGGCCTTTCCCCATGTCCATATCCATGTTCATGGCCATGCCCATGTCCCGATGGTCCAGGATGGGGAGCGGGTCGAGTCCCGGGACCTCGGCAACGACCGAGGGGTCGGGCGTGAGCGTGCCCCTGGCATACCCGGAGCGGTCCAGGGCCTGAGCGAAGACGCAGTAGGCGCCGTCCTCGGGCTCGACGATGACGTCGTAGGTCTCGGCCACGCCGATGCGGAATTCGTCCACGTCCACCGGTTGCACGTTCTGTCCGTCCGCAGCCACGACCGTCATCTTCAGGCCAGGGATGCGGACGTCGAAGAAGGTCATGGCCGACCCGTTGATGAAGCGCAGGCGGACCTTTTCGCCGCGTCTGAACAGCCCGGTCCATCCCTGTGCGGGCGTTTGGCCGTTCATCAGGAAGGTATAGGTGTAGCCGGTCACGTCGGACAGGTCGCGGTCCGACATGCGCATCCGGTTCCACATGGCCCGGTCGGCCCAGGTGCGGGCGATCCCCTTGGCCTCGATCTCCCGGAACAGGTCGCCGAAGGTCCGCTGGTGGAAGTTGTAGTAGTCGCTCGACTTCTTGAGCTTGGCGTAGATGTCGTCCGGGTCCTCGTCGGACCAGTCGGTGAGCATGACCACATAGTCGCGGTCGAAGTGGTGGGGATCGGGCTCGGCGGGGTCGATGACGATGGCCCCGTGCAGGCCGGTCTGCTCCTGGAATTTCGAATGGCTGTGGTACCAGAAGGTTCCGCTCTGCCGGACCTTGAATTCGTAGTGGAAGGTCTCGCCCGGGGCGATGCCCGGATAGCTGATGCCCGGCACGCCGTCCATGTTCGCGGGCAGGATGATTCCGTGCCAGTGGATGGAACTGTCCTCGGCCAGGTTGTTGGTCACGTTGAGCGAGACCGTGTCGCCCTCGCGCCAGCGCAGGGTCGGAGCCGGGACCGAGCCGTTGACGGCCGTGGCCATGCACCGGGTGCCGGTGAAGTTGACCGGCGTGGGGGCCAGGGTCAGGTCGAAGCGCTTGCCCTTGAGCACGGGCGACTGCGCGGCCGTGCCGGTGGAGGCGAAGAGGGCGGCCGGGAACCCTCCCAGGCCGAGCATCGCGCCGCCCACGGCCAGGCCGGTGACGAAACGGCGTCGGGAGATGCGCGGCGACGGAACGATTGGATGAGATTGCTGGGGCTTCATGCGGATTCTCTGTTTTTGGTTCAAGCCATTGGATATATAAATCCGCCGGGTGTGTCGAGCGCTCCCCTGTTTCGGGCCGCATTGCGGTCGCTGGTGCGAGTCATAAGGGACATCGGTATTTCTTGACCGGGATCGTTTTTTGTGTTGACAGGTCAAAACGGCGTGGCTAGTTAATAAGTGACCATTTACTTATAAACGGAGACGACATGGCTCGACCGGTAGTGAAAAAGCAGGACATTGAAGACGCGGCGATCCGCCTGTTCGCCACCAAGGGGCTGGCCCAGACCACGGTCAAGGACATCGCGTCCGAGGCCGGGGTGACCGAAGGGGCCCTGTACCGGCACTATCCGGGCAAGAACGCAATGGCCTGGCAGCTGTTCTGCCGCGAGCTCGAGAAGTTCTCGGGCGAACTGGGCAGGCGGATGTTCGAGCCGGGCGCCCCCCTGGCCGAGCGGTTGGAGGCGAGCATCCGGTTCATCTTCGAATATTACGCCCAATACCCCGTGCAGTTCGCCTTCATCCTGCTGACCCAGCACGGGTTCCCGGAGGAGCGCATCCTGGATGTGGTCACGAACCCCAACGACATGGTCGAGCGGTTTGTGGCCGAGGCGGTGAACGCGGGCGACATCCCGGCAATGGACAGGACGCTCGGCTCCGGCCTGCTTCTGGGCCTGGTCCTTCAGGTCATGGTCATGCACCGCTACGATCGGATCAAGATCGACGCGACGGTGGTCGGCGAAGTGGTCGGGGCGGCCAAGCGCGTCCTGATGATCGACTGATTTTCCGGCGCCCGTCACAAGTGGCGGGCGCTTTTTTTAAGATAGTTAATAAGTGAGCATTTACGTACAAAAAGAGAGAGGGAACATGAACAGGGCAGTGAAAACAGCGGCGAGCGGAGTCCGGCGGGGACGGGAAATCCCGGTATCTGGGCGAGTTTATGCATATTGTTGCGCCGAAGGTTTTGCCGTACGGTCCATCCTCTCCGACTCAACCCCTGCGCCCCTCAAGCGCGCATAACAGGAGCGTCCCATGCGATCTTTGCTGAAGATACAAGGTTTTACCCCGTACATCCTGGTGGTTCTGCTCAACGCCATGACCGACCTCGGCCACAAGATCATCATCCAGAACACGGTCTTCAAGAGTTTCGACGGGTCCCAGCAGATCGCCCTGACCGCCGTGGTCAACGCGCTGATCCTGCTGCCCTTCATCCTGATGTTCACCCCGTCCGCGTTCATCTCGGACCGGTTCGCCAAGAACAAGGTCATCAAGATATGCGCGGCCGCGTCCATCCCGTTGACCATGCTCATCGTGGTCTGCTACCACGCCGGGCTGTTCTGGCCCGCCTTCGGCCTGACCTTCCTGCTGGCCGCCCAGAGCGCCGTCTACTCCCCGGCCAAGTACGGCTACATCAAGGAGATGACCGGCAACGACCGCCTGGCCCAGGCCAACGCGGCGGTCCAGGCCGTGACCATCGTGGCCATCCTGGCCGGGGCGGTGATCTTCTCCCTGTTCTTCGAGCACTTCCTTGCGGGCGCGGCGGGCACGCCGGGCGAAATCCTCCAGTCCATCGCTCCGTGCGGCTACATCCTGGTGGCCGGGGCCGTGCTCGAGACGCTCGTCACCCTGACCCTGCCCGAGAAGCGGCCCGGCGACGCCGGGTTGACCCTGGACCGAGGGAAGTACCTGCGCGGCGGGTACCTGAAGTCCAACATGAAGCTGGTCAGGAAGAGCGAGGTCATCTGGCTGTCCATCATCGGCCTGGCCATCTTCTGGGCCGTGAACCAGGTCCTGCTGGCCGCCTTCGGCGCGCACCTCAAGGACGTTGCCGGGGAGACCAACACGGTCATCGCCCAAGGCATGCTCTCCCTGGGCGGCGTGGGCATCATCATCGGCTCGGTCATGGCCGGCAAGGTCTCCCGGAATTTCATCGAGACCGGGACCATTCCCCTGGGTGCCATCGGCATGACCGTCTGCCTCTTCGCCCTGCCCGTGGTCGAGAGCCGCTGGATCCTGGCCGTGCTGATCTTCGTCTACGGCATCTTCGGCGGCATGCTCATCGTCCCGCTCAACTCGTTGATCCAGTTCACCGCCCGGGCCAAGGACATGGGCAAGGTCCTGGCGGGCAACAACTTCATCCAGAACCTCTTCATGCTCGGCTTCCTGGGGCTGACCCTGGTCATGTCCCTGGCCGGGGCGGGCAGCGTGCCACTGTTCTACTTTCTGGCCGCTGTGGTTTTCTGCGGCATGGTCTACACCCTGTACAAGCTGCCCCAGTCCCTGTTGCGCTACGTCATGCACCTGGCCTTTTCCCAGGGCTACAGGCTGACCGTGTCCGGCCTGAACAACGTCCCGGCCGAGGGCGGGGTACTGCTTCTGGGCAACCATGTCAGTTGGATCGACTGGGCCGTGCTTTCCCTGGCCATGCCGCGCAAGCTGCGTTTCGTCATGGATCGGTCCATCTACGAACGCTGGTACCTGAAGTGGTTTCTCAAGCGCCTCGGCGTGATCCCCATCTCCCCGCGCGGGAGCAAGACCGCCCTGAAGACCATTGCCGAGGCCTTGGAAAACGGCGACTGCGTGGTCCTCTTCCCCGAGGGCGCCATTAGCCGCAACGGCCAGCTGGGCGAGTTCAAGCGCGGCTTCGAGGGCCCGGCCCGCGCCTCGGGCTGCACCATCATTCCCTTCTACCTGCGCGGGCTGTGGGGCAGCGCCTTCTCGTTCGCCACGCCCCGGCTGCGCGAGATGTCCCGCATCCGCAAGACCCGTGACGTCACGGTCTGCTTCGGCCAGCCGCTGCCGTCCGAGGCCTCGGCCCAGGAGGTCAAGCACGGCGTGACCCAGCTGTCCATCGATGCCTGGAAGCGCTACGCCGAGACCTTCGATTCCATCCACGTGTCCTGGCTCAAGACCGCCAAGCGGCGCATGAACCAGCTGGCCGTGGCCGATTCCACCGGGGCCGAACTGACCCATGCCAAGCTCCTGACCACCTGCATGGCCGCCTCCCGCCTGCTCGCGGGGCGGACCCGCTCGGCGCGGAACGTGGGCGTGCTCCTGCCCGCGGGCGCGGCCGGGACCATCGCCAACATGGCCCTGCTCATGCGCGGCAAGACCGTGGTCAACCTCAACTACACCGCCGGTCCCGAGGCCATGCGCAAGGCCGTCGAGCGCGCCGGAATCCGCACAGTGGTCACCTCGGAGCAGTTCCTTGTCCGGCTCAAGGCCAAGGGGTTCGACCTGTCCGCCATCCTGGATTCCGTTGATGTGTTCCCCATGGAGAGCCTGCGCCAAACCATCTCCAAGGCCGGTTTCCTGCGGTCCATGCTCCTGGCCCGCATCCTGCCGGTGAGCCTGCTGCGGCCTCTGTACTTCCGCAAGGTGCCGCTCGATTCCACGGCGGCCATCCTGTTCAGTTCCGGGTCCGAGGGCATGCCCAAGGGCGTCATGCTGACCCACGAGAACATCGTGGGCAACGTCAAGCAGGTGGCCAGCCTGTTCAACGCCAAGGACGACGACGTGTTCCTGGGCGCGCTGCCCCTGTTCCACGCCTTCGGCCTGACGGCCACGACCTTCATGCCGCTCATCGAGGGCATCCCCCTGGCCTGCCATCCCGACCCCACGGACGCCCGCAAGATCGGCATGACGGTCGCCAGGTACAAGGCGACCTTCCTGTGCGCCACGCCCACCTTCCTCGGCCTGTACGCCCGCAACCGCCGCCTGCACCCGCTCATGTTCTCCTCCCTGCGCCTGGTCGTGGCCGGGGCGGAGAAGCTCAACGAGGACATCCGCACCGCGTTCAAGGCCAAGTTCGGCCTGGAGATCTACGAGGGATACGGCACCACCGAAACCACGCCGGTGGCCAGCGTGAACATGCCCGACGTGCTCAACGTCAGCGACTTCACCGTCCAGGTGGGGGCCCGGCCCGGCACCGTGGGGCTGCCCCTGCCCGGCAGCGCGTTTCGCATCGTGGACCCGCGGACCCTGCAAGACCTGCCCGAGGGCGAGGCCGGTCTGATCCTCATCGGCGGGACCCAGATCATGAAGGGGTACCTGGACGACGAGGCCAAGACCGCCGAGGTCATCGTGGAGCAGGGCGGGGCGCGCTGGTACAAGTCCGGCGACAAGGGCCGGATCGACGAGGACGGATTCCTGGTCATCATGGACCGCTACTCTCGCTTCGCCAAGCTCGGCGGCGAGATGGTCAGCCTGACCGCCGTGGAGGAGGCCCTGTTGCGGGTCGCGCCCGAAGGGACCGACGTGGCCGCCGTGGCCATCCCGGACCCCAGGAAGGGCGAGCGCATCGTGGCCCTGGTCAGCGGCATGGACGATCCGTCCGCGCTCAAGGGAGCGTTGCTCGAGGCCGGGACCGACGCCCTGTCCGTGCCCGCGAAGTTCTTTGGCGTGGCGGAAATTCCCAAGCTCGGCACCGGCAAGAAGGACCTGGCCGGGGCCCGCAAGCTGGCCCTGGAGTTCACCGGCGTTTAGCGGGCCGGGGCGGGAGTACGTCGGCTCCGTGCGGACTCGCGGCCCGGGCGTGGGACAAGTCCCGCGTCCGGGGCCGCGCCCGGCGGATGCGCGCATCGCAACGGCGCGGCGGAAGTGGTGGTCGGGGAAACGGCGGGCGGCTAGTCGACGATGCCGAGCATGCGCAGGAACACGGGGTACAGGCGATCCGGGATGTCCCCGGCCTGTTGGGTACCGGTCATGGCCTCGTCGCAGCCGCCGCGGAAGCAGTAGAACATCATCACCGCCATCCAGCGGCAGTCCTCTACCTTCCAGGCACCGGCCCGGACGCCGTCGGCTATCAGCGCGGCCAGGCTGCGGGTGACCTCGGAATCGAGCATGGAATTGCGGAACGGCATCTCGGTGCCGTAGATGACCACGTCGTGCAGGTCGCTCAGGGCGAAGTAGCCGTCCACGGCCCCCGCGATCCAGGCCCGGATGCGCCCTCGCCAGTCGTCGGCCCGGCATCGATCCACCCTGGCCCGGATGAGGCGCTCGATCCGTTGGTCGAATTCCTCGCGAAGACTCATCAACAGTTCGGCCTTGGTCGAGAAATAATGGTACAGGGTGCCCTTGGCGAATCCCGCGTCCGCGGCGATCTCGTTCATGGTCGTGGAGGCGTAGCCCTTTTCCACGAAGAGCCTGCTCGCCGATTCGAGCAGGTCCGCGCGCCGCTGCTTGGCCTTGCGCGGCCCCTTGGGCGCTCCCGGCCGGTTGGCGCTGCCGCGCGGGTCCCGTTCCATGTTGTCTTTTCTTTTATCCATGTATCTTCCGCTGTTGGAGACGTTGCCTGCCCCGGATACACCGTATCGGCCGCCGTGGCGTCGCTTGTCATGTACTTTTTTTTCGACCATAAGTCGATTTTTAAATTGACCAAGGGTCGATTTTTATCCAGGATTGAATCAGCCCCGCTTGCGCCAAGTGAGCGAGCCGGGTTAAGAACATGGACTGGGGTCCCTCAAAAAGTCCGGGGGCCGGCGGCGGAGGAGGAAACCGCGCCGGGGACCGGGACTGGGCGGCTTCGCCTGCGGCAACCGGGGTCCCGTACCAATAGCGGTGGAGGAAAACACCATGGAAGTACGCAGAAGCTATTGCGGTCTCTGTCATCCCCGGTGCGGCACGCTGCTGCACATCGAGGGCGGCAAGGTCGTCAAGATCACCGGGGACCCCGATCATCCGATTTCTCGCGGAGTCCTATGCGAGCGCGGCCGGTTGATGCTGGACCATATCTACCATCCCGACCGTCTGAATCACCCCCTGAAGAGGGTCGGTGAACGGGGCGAGGGGCGCTGGGAGCGGATCAGCTGGGAACAGGCCCTGGACGAGGTGGCCGAAAAGCTGGCCAAGCTCCGGGACCAGCACGGGCCCGAGACCCTGGCCTTCACGCACGGGACCAAGCGGACCTATCACTGGGACTGCCGCCGGTTCTTCAACCTGTTCGGCTCGCCCAACACCTGCGGCGTGAACACCATCTGCATGTGCCCGAGCTACGCCACCGAATACGCCACCTACGGCGGCATGGTCATGGGCAGCGAGATTCCGGGCGCGAAGTGCGTGGTCCTGTGGGGGCATAACTCCTCCAAGTCGTACCCGACCTTCACGTACCCCATGATCAACGGGGCCCAGAAGCACGGGGCCAAGCTCATCGTGGTGGACCCGCGCCGGATCAAGGAGGCCGAAAAGGCCGACCTGTGGCTGCAGATCCGGCCCGGCACGGACATGGCCATGATGATGGGCTGGATGCGCCACATCATCGCGGAGGAACTCTACGACAAGGATTTCGTGGCCAATTACACCATCGGCTTCGACGAGCTCAAGGAGGCCGTGGAGGCCTACACGCCGGAAAAGGTCGAGGAGATCACCTCGGTCCCGGCCTCGCTCATGGTCCAGGCGGCGGAGATGTACGCCACGACCTCCCCGGCCGTGCTGCCTTTCGGCCTGGGGCCGGACAAGCAGGGTGTCAACGCCACCCAGTGCGCCAGGGGGCGGGCCATCCTGCGCTCCCTCACCGGCAACCTGGAGGTTCCGGGCGGCGACAACATCAGCCTGGCGGGCGACATCGCCAAAATCCATGACTGGACAGCGCTGGAATGCAACGACATGATTTCCGCGGAGCAGCGGGCCAAGCAGCTCGGCAGCGACGAGTATCCGTTCTTCGGTTTCCCCGGTTGGGAACGGAACACGGCGGCCAACGCCAAGCTCCCCGAGGGCTATCTGGCCCCGCCCGAGGCGTGGCACTCGAACCTGGCCCACGCCAGGCCCGTCATGGACGCCATCCTGACCGGCAAGCCCTATCCGGTGACCGCCGCCATCACCCTGGCGAACAATCCGTTGCTCGCACTGCCCAACACTCAGCACGTGTTCGAGGCTCTCAAGGCACTCAAGCTCTACGTGGTCATGGAATACTACATGACCCCGTCCGCGGCCATGGCCGACTACGTCCTCCCCGCGTCCACCACGGTGGAGCAGCCCGAGATGTGGTTGACCCGTGATTTCTGCGTGGCCTGCCCGCAGGGCATCGACAAGATCGAGGAGCGCCGCGACAGCTACTACTTCTACCGGCAGCTGGGGCTGCGCCTCGGCCAGGAGGAGCACTGGCCGTGGGAGACCGTCGAGGACGTCTACGATTACTGCCTGGACCCTCTCGGCCTGACCTTCAAGCAGTTGGCCGAGCGGAACGGCGTGTTCGGTGAAAGGGAGTACCGGCGGTACGAGAAGTACGGCTTCGGCACCCCGTCCGGCAAGGTCGAACTCAAGTCCTCGATTTTCGAGGAGCTGGGCGCGTCCCCGGTGCCCGTGTACCGCGAGCCCGTGTGGAGCCCCAAGAGCGAGGACCCGGACCTTACCCGGGAATACCCGCTCATCCTGATCACCGGCAGTCGGTACCTGCCCATGTATCACTCGGAACAGCGGCAGATCGAAAAGGCCCGCAAGAAGGTCCCCGATCCCCTGGTCTCGATCCATCCGGACACGGCCGCCAAGCTTGGGCTGGCCGAAGGGGACTGGGCCGTGATCTCCACCCCGCAGGGGTCCATCCGCCAGCGCGTTCGCATCACGGATGCCATGCACCCGAGCACGGTGGACGCGCAGCATTCCTGGTGGTTCCCGGAACGCAACGGCAAGTTGCCCGAGCTGTTCGGCGTGTTCGAGTCCAACACCAACATGCTCTGCCCTGACGATCCCGAGTTCTGCAGCCCGGAGATCGGCAGCTGGCCCCATACGGCGCTCATGTGCCGCGTTGAAAAGGAATAGCCGGAACCGGCGTGAGCCGGATCCAAGACGATACAGGCCCCGCAATGCCCTGCGCATTGCGGGGCCTTGCTTTTGCCGGGGCGATGGGAGAAGGGGGGGCGGACGCACCGCTTTCGTTTGGATAGGCCTTGGCAAGGATGGGCGCGGCGTGTATCTGATTGTATGCTGGCACTTGTTGCAGCGGGCGGATGGACCATAGGGGGCTTTCCCGATTCCCGGGCAGGCCGGACAAGGCGACTTTCTTCGCGAGGAGACGGGGCAGTGCTGTTTTTATCTTTATATTCCCATGTGTAAGGCGGTGCGCCGGGCAAATGGGGCGGACGTGGCCCGGCCTTGTGCATGGCGTGGGCTCATGGTGGCCGCGATGCTCGCCGTGATCCTGGCCGTTCCGGCGTTCCGCCGGGCGGACGCCCTTGCCGCGCGCACGGAACCGTCCCGTTCGCCGCAGGGGGTGCGCCCTTCCGAATCCGTGTCGCGGGCATTCTTGCCGGAATCCATTCTTGTCGCCCAGTCCGTCGGAGGCGCGGACAGTCCGTCCTCCGGCCCCGCGGCCTCGCCCGCTCCGGCCGTTCGGGATGGCGCGCAGGGCGCGCTCTGGGCGGTGTCGGCGGTATTCCTTTTCGCCGGGTTGCTCCTTGGCGTGCGCTTCGCGAGGCTGCGCGACCGGCTGGACCGGCGCGAACGGGAACTGGCCGAGAGCGAGGAGCGGTTCGCCATGCTGGCGGACGCGTCCCTTTCCGGGGTGGCCATCATCCGGAACGGCGTGCTCCTGGAGGCCAACGAACGGTACTACGAGATGTTCGGCTACGCCCCGGAGGAGATGCTCGGCAGGGATATCCTGCCCTTGACCGTGGCCTCCGGTCAGGTGGAGGCCATTCGCCGGGGGGACTGCCTGTCCCGGGCCTGTTCGTTCGAGTCCGTGGGGCTGCGCCGGGACGGCTCGACCTTTCCGGCGGAGTTCCGGTCGAGGGCTTTTTCCTATCGGGGCGAGCCCGCCGCCGGGGTCGTGATGACCGACATCTCGGCCCGTAAGCGGCGGGAGGACGAGCGGACCTGCCTCCAGGAAAGGCTCCAGTCCCTGTGGAACGTGGCCCGCATGGCCGAGGCCAGCTACGACGAACTCTGCGAGCTGGTTCTGGCCGAGGTCCTGCGCCTGACCGGGAGCGAGTATTCCTTTTTCGGGTTCTTTGACGAAGTCGTGGACGCGATGGTCGTCTACGCCTGGTCGCCCGAGGCCATGGACATCTGCTCGGTCCGGGCCGGATCCAGGACGTTCCCGTTGAGTTGCGGCGGGTTGTGGAGCGAGGCCGTGGCCCGGAAACGGAGCGTCATCCACAACGACTACGGACAGGCCGGCGAGTGGAAGAAGGGGCTGCCCGAGGGCCACGTGCCCATCCGGCGGTTGATGTCGGTCCCCTATATCCGCGACGGAAAGGTGCACGCGCTGGCCACCGTGGCCAACAAGTCGACCGCCTATACCGAGGAGGACGCGGCCCAGGTCGAGGCCTTTGTGGCCAACGTCATGCTCCTGGTCGACAGGCGCAGGGCCATCGAGGACCGGCGGATATCCGAGGAGCGCATGACCATGGCCTTCGACGCCGCCAGCGACGCGGTCTGGGACCTGCGCTTCGACAGCGATGAGGCCTACCTCAGCCCGCGCTGGTTCACGATGCTGGGCTATGAGCCCAACGAATTTCCCTTTTCCAGGGAAAAAGTGCTGTCCCTCATCCATCCCGACGACGTGGACGGAATCATGAACCTGCTGCGGCGCCATTGGGACACCGGGGAGGCATACCGCGCGGAGTACCGCATGCGCACCAAGGACGGCGGCTGGCTCTGGATCCTGGACCGGGGCGAGGTGGTCGAACGGGACTATCTGGGCAATCCGCTGCGCATGCTCGGCACCCACGTGGACATCTCCTGCCGGAAGCGGCTGGAAGAGCGGCTGCGGCGGCGGGAACACGACCTGAAGAAGTCCCAGAGCATCGTCCGCCTCGGCAGTTGGCATCTGGACCTCTCCAACCGGTCCATGGTCTGGACCGAGGAGCTGCGCAGGATGTACGGGCTTGCCCCGGACGCCGACCCCCTGCCGTATACAGGGCTCGGACGGCTGTTCAAACCGGATGACGCGAAGCGGCTCCTGGAATCGCTGGACCGGACCGTGGTCACCGGGGAGCCCTACGAACTGGAGCTGCGTACCCGGGGAGACGACGGCGGCCAGGGGTGGATGTGGGTCCGGGGCGAGGCCGAGTTCGACGCCGCGGGCGGGATCATCGGCCTGTGGGGCGCGTTCCAGGACATCACCGCCAGGAAGCGGCTGGAACTGGAGAGGCGGCGCAAGGACGAAACCTACCGCAAGATTCTGGACAGTCTGGATGCGGGGGTGATCGTCATGGACAGCGACACCACGATCCGCAGCGTCAATCCTGCCGTCTGCGCCATGATCGGCATCCCCGCCGAGGAACTCATCGGCACCAGGGGCGACCGGACGCTGGAGGGATGGTCGTTCTTCCGCGAGGACGGGAGCGCCATGCCGGAGGAGGAGCGCCCCCTGTTCCGGGTGCTCTCCTCGGGCGTCTCCGTACACGGGCTGGTCGCTGGGCTGCGCAAGTCTCCCCGGGAAGACGTGGGCTGGAGGCTGGCCAACGCCGTGCCCCTGTACGAGGGCGACCGGTTGGTGCGGGTAGTGGTCAGTTTCGTGGACATCACCGAGTTGAAAAGGGCGCAGGACGCGCTCAGGGAAAGCGAGATCCGCTACAAGACCCTGCACGAGGCGTCGCGCGGGGGCATCGGCATCCACGACAACGGGTTGATCCTGGATTGCAACCAGGGGCTGTGCGCCATGACCGGGTATGAGATGAGCGAGATGATCGGGGCGGACGGGCTGTTCCTGATCGCCGAGCAGGCCCGTGAGGAGGGCAGGGAGAAGATCCACTCCGGGTTCGAAGGGGCCTACGAGACCTTCGGGGTGCGCAAGGATGGGCGGGAATATCCCGTGCGCATCGAGATGCGCAACATCCCCTACAAGGGGCGGGTCGTCCGGGCCGTGGAGTTTCGGGACATCTCGGACAGGAGGCAGGCGGAGCAGGCCCTGATCGACGCCAAGGAGGCCGCCGAGGCCGCCAACCGGGCCAAATCGGAATTTTTGGCCAACATCAGCCACGAAATCCGCACGCCCTTGAACGGGCTCATGGGGATGCTGCAGCTGCTCGAATCGTCCGGGCCGAGCCCGGAGCAGGGACGGCTCATCGAGATCGCCCAGTTCTCCGGGGAGCGGCTGACCCGGCTGTTGACCGACATCCTGGACATCTCGGCCATCGAGGCGGGCAAATTCGCCCTGTCCCCGGCCCCGGTGGACGTGCACGACCTGGTGGATTCCGTGGTCGGCCTGCTGGCCGTGACCACCGGGCAGACCGGGGTGTCGCTCGGCGCCTTCATGGATCCGGACGTGCCGGAGCGCGTCCTGGCGGATGAGATCCGGCTGCGCCAGATCCTCTTCAACCTGGTCGGAAACGGGCTGAAATTCACCCAACAGGGCTCGGTCTCGCTGCATGTCTCCGCGTTGGGCTCGGACAACGGCCGGGGCGGGCTGCTCTTCGTCGTCTCGGACACCGGCCCCGGCATGGCGGATGAGGAGCTCAAGACCGCCTTCGAGACCTTCGGCCAGGTGTCGCAGGGGCTGGCCCGCTCCCACCAGGGGGCCGGGCTGGGGCTGCCCATCGTCAAGCGGATCATCGACCTGATGGGCGGCACCCTGTGCGTGGACAGCGCGCCGGGACAGGGAACCTCGGTCTACGTCTCCCTGCCGCTCGACCCCGTCGGTCCGGAGCGGGAGGCGTCCGAGGGCCGTCCGCGCGGTGTCGGCGGTGCGCCGTCCGGTCAGTCGCCGAGATAGCTTTCGATCATTTTCTTGAGTGCCGCGACCTTGAACGGCTTGGTGATGAGCTGGTCGATCCCGGCGTCCTCGTAGCGCTGCCGGTGTTCCGGGGTGGCGTGGGCCGTGACCGCGATGATCGGCGTCCGGGCGTTGAGCGCCCCCTCCCGGCGCATGGTCCTGGCGATGGTCACGCCATCGACGTCGGGGAGCTGGATGTCCAGGAGCACGAGGCTGTACCGCTGCTCGTCGAGCCGGGACAAGGCCTCCCGGCCCAGGGCGATGGCCTCGGCCCGGTAGCCTTCGCCCTGGATGACGCTTTCGGTGAAGAAGCGGCTGGGGGCGTCGTCCTCCACGACCAGGATGGGCAGCCTGGCGTCGATGGCCTCGCGGGCGGGCTCGGCCTCGGGCTGCGCGGGGATCTGGATGGAAACGGCCACGCCGCTGCCGGAGAGGCGGTCGACGTTCACCGTGCCGCGCAAGGCCTCGACCATGGGCCCGACCGTGGACAGCATCCAGGACGCCTTGCCGAATCCGCCGACGGAGTTCGGAAACAGGGATTCGTTGGTCACCGGTTCTCCGACCGCCGGACTCGACGCCGTCAGGCTCAGAAGGCCTTCCCCGGCCATGTAGTCCAGGGTCAGTCCGACCGAGCCCCAGGTGGTGGCCTTGAGCAGGAAGCCGACCACGCAGACCGCGATCTGCTGCAACCGCTGCGGGTCGCCCACGATGCGCTCGGGCAGGTTGGGCGAAACCGTCAGGGTCAGCCCGATGTCCGGAGTGAGCCGGGCGCGGACGAGGTCCCCGGTCCAGTTCTCGGCGGCCCCCCTGGGCGAGAACGCCTCGGCCAGCGGGCACAGGCCCGACGGCATCTCGAAGAAATCGTTCATGTTGTCGATGGTCGTGGAGATGAGGCTGAGGCTGGCGGCCAGGGTGTCCTCGCGCAGGTCCGCCTTCTCGACCACCAGCCGGTTGACCAGCGAACGCAGTTCATAGGCGCTCTGCTTCAGGTACTCCCGCTGCACGTCCCTCTGTCGGGCAATCTCCTCATTGACCGCGCGCAGCTTGCCCTCCAGCTCCTTGCGGGCCGTGATCTCGCGCTTGAGTTCCTCGATCCCCTGGGAGAGCTGCCGGCTCTGCTGCCTGACCGTGCCGCTCAGGGCATGCTGCGCCTGGCGCAGCTCCTCCCGGGAGGCCACTTCCCGGGTGACGTCCTGGATCAGGCCGACCCGGACCACCCCGTCCGGACCGGAGGTCTCGAAATCCCCCCATATGCGGATGTACCGGGGGAGGACGTCCTTGTCCTCGATGCGCAGTTCGCAGGAATAGGGCTTGTGCAGGCGGCAGGACTCCCGCTCCACCGCGATGAACCGCCTGCGGTCGCCCAGGTCCAGGGCCCGGACCACGGCGTCCAGGCTCGGCGGGGTGTCGTCCGGCAGGCCGAGGATGGCCGGGGTGTGCGAGGACCATATGGATCGGTCGGCGCCTTCCTCCAGGTGGAAGAACCCGAGCGCGGCGAAATCGTAGATCCGGTTCATCCGGGACTGGCGCCGCTTGAAGTCGTGATCCGCCTCGATCACGTCCTCGGACATGTGCTTCATGTCCCGGACCAGGCGGGAAAAGAGACGGGGCCGCTGCTTGATGATGGCCAGCACGTCGCCCGAGACCTTGCCGCCCAGGGCGAGCATGTAGTCCGGGTCCTCGCCCAGTATCTCGGCCAGGGCCACGATCTTCTCCTCGGAGAGTTTCGTGGCCACGCCGCGTTCGACCTTGCTCAGGTAGGACTGCTCGATGCCGATGCGCTTGCTGACCTGCAGTTGCGAGAAGGCGCGGTCCGCCTTGAGCAGCTCCTCCCGCTTTTGCTTTATGAAAGTGCCTAGTTGTCTCATATTATTATAACAGTATCGCACTTTACATAAGATGCAAAGTGTGCAAGGTATGCAATACCTAGTACCCATAGGTACTAGTTGCGAGTATTACATATAAAATGTTCGGGGGGAATCCGTTATGTTGAAGAACATGAAACTGGGCCTGAAATTGGGATTGGGGTTCGGTTGCCTGATACTTATCGCGACCATGCTTGGCGGTCTGGCCGTATACAACATGCACAAGGCGAGCGATGGGTCCACCCGTCTGGCCGATGCCTATGTCCCGGAGGTCGGCATGGCCACGGACATCGAACGGTCGTCGCTGCTGACCATGTACGCCATGCGCGGCTATTCCTTCAGCCGCGAGGAGGGGTTCTGGGAACGGGCCGTCGGGTATATGGACGACGAGCAGAAGGCCTTGAGGAATGCTGAGGCCCATTACGGCCGCTACCCCTACCTGGTCAAGCTCAAGGCCAACACAGAAAAGGCCAAGGGCGACATCGACGGCTATTCGGAACTGGCCTCCAGGTCCCACGATCTGATCGCGGCCCTGACCGCGAGCCGCGACGCGATGAACGGACCGGCCCGGGCATACATGGAGAACTGCAAGCGGTTCCTGAATCTGGCCGAGGAGGCCATGAAGCAGGACATGGAGTCCGGGGCGACCGAGGGCATGTTGCTCGATCGGTTGGAGAAGATACATATGATCAGCGACGTCATCGGGCTGGGCTATGAAACGCGCCTCAAGAACCTCATTGCCCAGGCGGACAGGAATCCCGAGTTCATGCGCGCTGGGCTGGAGGACATGAAGAAGATCGAGGCCATGCTGGACGAACTGGCCGCGACCACTTGGCGCGAGGAGAACCACGAGCAGATCGAGAACATCCGCAAGGCCGCCCAGGAGTATGCCGCGGCCATGCAGGCGTTCCTCGACAACTCCCTCGCCCTCCAGGCCCTGACCCGGGAGAGCGAGGCCCTTGGAGCCAAGATCATCGAGTCCGCCAAGCAGACCGCCCTGGCCGCCTCCGGGGCGTCCAAGGCCCGTGCCGACGCGGACGTGAAGGATCTGGAGACCGCGTCCCTGGTGATGATCGTCGGCCTGGTCGCGGCCCTGCTGCTGGGTGTCGTCCTGGCCGTGTTCCTGACCAGGGCCATCACCGGGCCGGTCATGCAGGGCGTGGCCTTTGCCCGGAAGCTGGCCCAGGGCGACCTGACCCAGACGGTCGACGTCCACCAGTCCGACGAGATCGGCATCCTGGCCGAGGCTCTCAGGAACATGAAGGACAGGCTGACCGGCGTGGTTTCCGACGTCCAGGAGGCCACCGAGAACGTGGCTTCGGGCAGCGAGGAGCTGTCCGCGTCGGCCGAGTCCCTTTCCCAGGGGGCCACCGAGCAGGCCGCGTCCATCGAGGAAGTTTCCGCCTCCATGGAGGAGATGGCCGCCAACATCAGCCAGAACGCCCAGAACGCCAAGGATACGGACGCGCTGGCCACCAAGGCGGCGGCCGACGCCCGGAAGGGCGGCGAGGCGGTCAACCAGACCGTGAGCGCCATGAAGAGCATCGCCGAAAAGATTTCCATCATCGAGGAGATCGCCCGGCAGACCAACCTGCTGGCCCTGAACGCGGCCATCGAGGCCGCCCGGGCGGGCGAGCACGGCAAGGGCTTCGCCGTCGTGGCCGCCGAGGTCAGGAAGCTGGCCGAACGGTCGGGCTCGGCCGCCTCGGAGATCAGCGAACTGTCCTCGACAAGCGTGGCCGTGGCCGAGGACGCCGGGCAGATGTTGGCGGCCCTGGTCCCGGACATAGAAAAGACCGCGTCCCTGGTCCAGGAGATCGCGGCCGCCAGCAGCGAGCAGAACGCCGGGGCCAAGCAGATCAACCAGGCCATCAGCCAACTGGACTCGGTCATCCAGCGCAACGCCTCGGCGTCCGAGGAAATGGCCTCGACGAGCGAGGAGTTGTCCAGCCAGGGGCAGCAGCTCCAGATGACCATGTCCTTCTTTACTGTGGCCCAGGGCTTGCCCGGCGGGACGCAGGGGCGGGTTTCGGTCGTCAGACGGTCGCCTTCCGCCCTGCCTCCGGCCGAAGGCAAGGATCGGGACACCGATTTCGAACGGTTCTAGGGGAGGCGGCATGGAGACAAGCGTCGTTTCTCAGGGCCAGTTCCTGACGTTCGCCCTCGGCGGCGAGCGCTTCGCCGTGGAGGTCGCCAAGGTTCGCGAGGTGCTGGGATCGACGGGAATGACCGACATCCCGCGCACCCCGGCCCACATGATGGGCGTCATCAACCTCAGGGGGCGCGCCGTCCCGGTCATGGACATGCGCCGGAAACTGGGCATGTGCCCGGCCGAGCGGACCGTGGACACCTGCATCATCATCCTGGAGGTGGCGTCCGGGGCCGGGGAGATCGTCATGGGCGCCCTGGTGGATTCGGTCCGGGAGGTGTCCGGGATCAATGAGGCGGACATCGAGGCCGCGCCGAGGATGGGACCCGGCGGCCGGGACGCCTGGATTCGCGGGATGGGCCGTGACGGGGACAGGTTCGTCATCATCGTCGACGTGGACGAGGTCTTTGCCGACGAAGTGCAATGGGCCGATGGATCGGCCGGAGAGGAAAGCGGCAGGGCCGCCTAGTTGTCGGGCGGCGGGAGGAGCAGCCGGGGGTAACGATATTCGGGGAACGGCGTCCGGCCGTTCGGATTCCCCAAAAGCGCATGACAGGAGGTCGAGCGATGTGCGGGAACAAGATGGAACTGTCCTTGGGCGCCGAGGAGGGGCGGATTCCCCTCGTGGTCCGGGACGAACCGCAGGGCGGGGACGCTTGCCGCGGCACGCCCGCCGAGCGCGACGACCGGTATCGCCGGTTGGTCGAGGAACTGCCCGTCCTGATCCTGGAAATGCTCCCTGACGGCGCGATCTCCTACGTCAACGCGGCCGCTTCGGATTTCTTCGGTTTTTCCATGACCCGATGCGGCGAACTTCCCGAGCCGACTTTCTGTGCCTGCCACCTGGAGGCCATCTGCGGCCTGCTGCCCTCCCTCACCCGCGAGGAGCCGCTGACCTCGTTGACTTCGCGGGTCGACTTCGGCGGCACCACCCACTGGATCGAGTGGAGTCTCAGGGGCAGGTTCGACGACAACGACACCGTCCAGCGCTTTCTGGTCGCCGGTTTCGACATCACGGAAAAGAAGTGCCGCGAGGAGCGGTTGCTGGAGAGCCGGGAAGTGGCGCTGGCCGCGAACAAGGCCAAGTCCGAGTTCCTGACCAACATGAGCCACGAGATCCGCACGCCCCTGAACGGCGTCCTGGGCATGATGCAACTGCTCCAGGAGTCGGATCTGAGCTCGGAACAGCGCGATTTTGCGGACATCGCCGTGCAGTCGTGCGCCAGGCTGGCCAGCCTGCTCTCCGACATCCTGGACCTGTCCCGGGCCGAAGCCAGCAAGATGCCGCTGGCCCCGAGGCCCTTTTCCCTGAATGGGCTGGTCGCGGACGTCCATTCGCTCTTCGGCCCGGCCGCGCGGCAGAACGGCGTGCGCCTGACCTGTTCGGTGGACGAGGCCGTCCCGGACGTTCTGTTGGGCGATCGGCTGCGCATCCAGCAGGTCCTGAACAACCTTGTGGGCAACGCCCTGAAATTCACCCGCTCGGGAGAGGTGCGCATCGAAGCCTTCCGGCAGCTGCCCGCCGACCATGAGCGATTCCGGGTCCTGTTCATGGTCTCCGACACCGGGATCGGCGTGCCCGACCGGATGATCCCGTCGCTCTTCACCTCCTTCACCCAGGTCTCCACCGGGTTTTCCCGGCTGTTCGACGGCGCCGGGCTCGGGCTGGCCATCTGCAGGCGGCTGGTGGAGCTCATGGGCGGCAATATCGCCATGGAATCCGAGCCGGGCGCGGGCACGACCGTGGCCGTCAGCCTGCCGCTGGTCCCGTTGAGGCACGGCGTGTTCGGCAAGGGCGGCGACAAGGGGGAGGGCCCTTCACCCGGGACCGGGGTGCGCGTGCTGGTCGCGGAGGACGACTACGTGGACAGCTATTCGGTGCGCGTCATGCTGGAGAGCGCCGGGTTCGGCGTGCGCACGGCGGAAAACGGCACGGAGGCTCTCCGCCTGCTGGCGGAGCACGATTTCGACGTGGTTTTGATGGACGTGCGGATGCCCGGGATGGGCGGCATCGAAACCACGGAGGCCATCCGCAACGGAGAGGCCGGGCCGGGCAACGCGACGATCCCGGTGGTGGCCATGACCGCCTACGCCCCACCGGGCGACCACGAGCGGCTGATCAAGTCCGGCATAACCGGCTTCGTGCCCAAGCCCGTGGGCAAGACCGTCCTGTTGTCGGCCATGCGGGAGGCCCTGGGCGGGGGCGCGGACGAGCGTCCGGCCGTCGCGCCGGACGTTGTGTCGGCCGAGGGGCCGCCGGGTGAGGACGTTTGGCGTCCCGCGCCTCTGGCCGGAGCGGAGCCGGACACGCGGTTCGCTTCCGCCTACAGAAGCCCGCTTGACGAGATCGAATGCGATTTCCTCGAGATTTCCCAGAACTCCTGTTCCGTGTATTTCAGTTTTTTCCCCCTGCCCCTGCTCGTCCTGAACAACCACCGCCAGCTCGTTTTCGCCAACCAGGCCTGCCTGGACATGCTCGGGCTGTCGAGCGTGGAGGACTTCCTGGGACACCGCCCGGGAGAGGCCATACAGTGCGCCTATTCCGGGCTCGAGCCCGGGGGCTGCGGGACGTCCCGGTTCTGCCGGGAGTGCGGCTTGGTCCGGGCCGTGCTCGGGTGCATGGAGAGCAATGGCCCGTCCACGCACGACACCCGGATTCTCCAGTCCGTGGAGGGCAGGTGCCAGGCCAAGGATTTCCGCGTCCACGCGGTGCCCTTCAGCGTCGGAGAGGCCCGGTTTTACGTGGTCACCATCCAGGATATCAGCGACCTGAAGCAGCGTGAACTGCTGGAGCGGACGTTCTTCCACGACATCATCAACACCGCCGGAGGGGCCCGGAACCTGGTGGAATTGCTGCAAAGCGAGGGGGACAGCGAGCTGTGCGAGCTCAGCGGCCTGCTCTGCACGGCCCTGAACGGCCTGGTGGACGAGATCATGAGCCACAGGGACCTGATGATGGCGGAAAGGGGGGACTACCCGCCCCACGAGTCGCGGGTCATGTCCGGGAAACTCCTGGAGGACGTGACCAGGGAGTTGCTCTCGCAGCCCCTGGCCGAGGGACGGTCCATCCGGATTTCCCCGTCCTCCGAGGACCACGCGGTCTGGGCGGACCGCTCCCTGCTGCGCCGGGTCCTGGTCAATATGCTCAAGAACGGCCTCGAGGCCACGGAGGTCGGCGGCACGGTCCATGCGGGCTGCTTCTCCATCGACGGCCGGGTGGTCTTCGAGGTGCGGAACGATCGGGTCATGGAGGAAAAAACGCAGCTTCAGGTTTTCAAGCGGTTCTACTCCACCAAGGGGCAGGGCCGCGGGGTGGGCACCTATTCGATCAAGCTCCTGACCGAGAACTACCTGGGAGGCAAGGCCGAGTTCGTGTCCAACGACTCGGTCGGGACCGTCTTCAGAGTGTCGATTCCCGAAATGGCGGATTAGGGGGCCGCTTATCCTTTGAACAACTTCGCGCAAAAGAGGGCGGCCGCCGGAGATTCCGGCGGCCGCCCCTGTTGTTCGGTTCTTGATGCGATCCGCTAGCCCTTGAGACCGGCCAGCACCTTTTCGGGGTAGGCGGGCAGCTCGCGGATGCGCACGCCGCAGGCGTTGTAGATGGCGTTGATGATCGCCGGGTGCGGTCCGCACAGCGGGACCTCGCCGACGCCGGAAGCGCCGAACGGGCCGTCGGGGCGCGGGGACTCGACGTAGACGATCTCCATGTCGTCCGGGATGTCCTTGATGTACGGGATACCGGCTCCGGCCATGGTCGAGTGCTTCTTGATGTCCTCGTAGTCCTCGGACAGGGCCAGGCCGATGCCCTGGGCCAGGCCGCCGTAGATCTGGCCGTCCACCAGGAGGAAGTTGTTGACCACGCCGATGTCGGCCACCATGGTCATCTTCTCCACCGTGGTCTTGCCGGTGGCGACCTCCACGGCCACCTCGGCCAGGAACACGCCGTACATGTAGCAGCAGAAGGGGTTGCCCTGGCCGTTCGCGTCGCAGTCGTTGGCGGGCGCGGTGAACTTGCCGTTGTAGCGCAGTTCCAGGCTCTCGGCGGTCATCTCGTCATAGGTCCGGAAGGAGCCGTCGGCCTTCTTCATGGCCGCGACCAGCTGTTCGCAGGCATTCTTGGTGGCGCCGCCGACCATGACCTGGGAGCGGCTGCCGCCGGCCGGGCCCGCGTTGGGTGCCAGGCTGGTGTCGCCCATGACCAGATGAATCCGGTCCGGAGCGATGTTCAGCGGGCGCAGGGCCTCGTGGGCCGTGCCCAGGGTGCCCATGTCCGCGCCCTGGCCGTGGTCTCCCCAGCAGGAGTAGATGGTCACCGAGCCGTCCGCGTTGAGCTCGGCGTCGACCTCGGCGGTGTCCGGGCCGTCCAGGCCGGAGCCGTAGATGCCCAGCGCCAGGCCCACGCCGCGCTTGACCTCGGCGGTGGAGTTCGCGGCCGCCTTTTTCTTGGCCTCTTCATATTTGGGCCGCGCGATGTCGAGCATCTCGGGCAGGGAGTAGACCTCGGGATCCTGGCCCGTGGGCGTGGTGGAACCCTTGCGGTAGACGTTCTTGTAGCGCAACTCCAGCGGGTCCATGCCCAGCTTTTCGGCCAGCTCGTCCATCAGCACCTCGGACGGGAACTCCGCCTCGGGTCCGCCGTAGCCGCGGAAGGCCGCGCCCCAGCAGTGGTTGGTGCACACGGTGCGGCCCTCGCCCCGGATGGACGGGATGTTGTAGCCCGCGCCGATGAACTGCGCGCCGCGCAGGGTCAGCAGGTCGCCGAACTCGGAGTACGGGCCGTGGTCCACGGTCCAGTCGGTCTCCATGCCAAGCAGCTGGCCGTCGTTGGTGGCGGCCATGCGCACGGTGGTGAACTGCGGGGAGCGTTTGCCGGTGTAGGTCTGCTGCTGGTGCCAGTTGTAGCGCAGGAAGACCGGACGGCCGGTGGCCAGGGAGGCCGCGCCGACCAGGGCTTCCATGGTGGGCGAGAACTTGTAGCCGAAGGTGCCGCCCGTGGGGTTCTGGACCAGGGCCATGTTCTCGGGCTCCACGCCCAGGCCCGGCGCGATCATGTACATGTGCAGATGCACGCCGATGGACTTGGAGTGGATGAACAGCTTGCCGTTCTCGTCGGTGTAGGCGAACCCGACGTCCGGCTCGATGGGCATGTGCGGCTGGCGCTGCGTGTAGTAGTCGCCTTCGATGACCACGTCGGCCGCATCGAAGACGGGCTTGGTATCCTCGCCCTTGGCCACGTTCTGGATGTAGTAGACGTTGGGCGTGCCCGGGTGGATCTCGATGGCGTCGTCGGCCATGGCCGCCTGGGCGCTCATGTACTCGGGCAGCTGCTCCAGCTCCACCTTGACCTTGGCCACGGCGTCGTGGGCGTGGTCCTCGGTGTCCGCGCAGACGATGGCGATGGCGTCGCCGTACTGGAAGACCTTCTCATCGCACAGGATGGGACGGTCCCAGCCGTCGCCCTTGTTGGTCGGGAAGGTGATCAGGCCGGTGATCCGGTTCTTGCCCTTGACGTCCTTGTGGGTCACGACCTTGTACACGCCGGGCATCTTTTCGGCCTCGGTCACGTCGATGGACTTGATGTTGGCGTGGGAGACCTCGGCCTGGACCAGGGCGCAGTGCAGGGTGTCGTCGGGCAGCTTCAGCCCCAGGTCCGCGCCGAAGTCCCAGGTGCCGGTGACCTTGGCCACGGCCGAGGGGCGCGGGTACTTGGTGCCCCAGATGCGGCCGTCCTCGGGAATCTTGAATTCCAGGTCGGAAAGAGGGGCCTCGCCGCGCATCACTTCGGCGGCGGCCATGACGGCGTCCACCAGCGGCTTGTAGCCGGTGCAGCGGCAGACGTTGCGGTATTTCTGGAACCAGTCGCGGACCTCCATGCGCGTCGGGTTCGGATTGGTCTCGAGCAGGGCGTAGGTGGACACGATGAAGCCGGGCGTGCAGAAGCCGCACTGCGCGCCGCCGTAAGCCATCCAGGCCATCTGGATGGGGTGCAGGTTGCCGGGGGTGCCGATGCCCTCCAGGGTGGTGACCACTGCCCCTTCGGGGACCCGGCCCATCTTCCGGGTGCACGAACGGATCAGCTTGCCGTCGAGAATGATGCTGCAGGAACCGCACTGGCCCTGGCCGCAGCCGACCTTGACGCTGGTCAGTCCAAGGCTTTTGCGCAGGACGTCGGCCAAAAGGTCGGTGGATTTCGCCACCACCATCCGGCTGACACCGTTTACCATCAGTGTCTTTTTCATAGGGTTTTCTCCTCTGTCCGGGTTGCGATTGGAGCCAATTCCAATCAGTCGTGTTTGCCAAAGGAACAGAGCGGATAGCGGCAGGTATCGCATCCGGCGCAGAAGCCGCCATGTCCCATGGAAATGATGTCCGAGCGGTTGAGCCGCTCACCGGCCAGCAGCCGGGGAACGACCAGATCGAAGATGGAGGCCCGGTAGTACATGACGCAGCCGGGCAGGCCGAGGATGGGCACGTCGCCGAGGTAGGCCAGCAGGAACATGGCCCCGGGGAAGGTGGGCGATCCGTAGGTGACCACGTCCGCGCCCGTGGCCCGTATGCCCGCAGGGGTCTGGTCGTCCGGGTCCACGGACATGCCGCCCGTGACCATGACCATGTCCGCGCCGTCGACCACGAACTGGAGGATGGCGTCGCGGGTGGCCTCGACCTCGTCGCCGACGAATGTCTGGCCCATGGACTTCGACCCCAGGAGGCCGAATTTTTTGTTCAGCACCGGGCCGAATTTGTCCTTGATGCGGCCGTGGAAGATCTCGCTGCCGGTGGTCACGATGCCCACGGACATGGGTTGCAGGGGGCGGACCTGGATGACCGGGTAGTTGGCGGCGCAGATGGCCTCCACCTGCTCGATCTTGGACTCGTCCACCACGAGCGGGACCACGCGGGTCCCGGCCACGTCGCGCGGGGCGGTGAAGGTCATGCCCGTGTGCATGGTCGAGAGCACGACCTCCTCGATGGAGTTGATCTCGTAAAGGGCCTCCACGTTGATGTCGAGCAGGCCCGGGTCGGCCTTCATGTTCACGCGGCCCTCGGACACGGGGCTCAGGGTCAGCCCGGGCCCGGCGGCGGCCTTGGCGATGCGCACGGCGGCCTCGTCCTCGTGGATCTTGCCCGGGGGCATGTCCAGGACGTAGATGTGTTCCTTGCCGATCCGCAGCAGGACGGGGATGTCTTTTTCGGTGACCACGTGCCCCTTGCGGAAGGCCGGGCCCTTGTATTCGTCGGGAACGATGCGCGTCATGTCGTGGCAGAGCACCATACCCACGGCGCTTTCAACCGGAACTACCTTCATGTCCAGGACTCCTTATTACTGCATCAAGGCCATTGACCATGCTTCAAAAATGTACTATAAAAATAAATTTTAATTTTTTTGCATTTTACACGGCAAGATGATGTTCGTTCCAACTTCCCGTTTTTGCTGTATTTCTATTTTCCCTCGATAAAAAATAGCCGATTTTAAGGGTTTGACGCGGTTTCTGACCTACGTTACGCCGGACTTGTGGGCACCGGTTTTCCGGTGTCGGCGGGCCGACGACAGGCGGTGTGTTTCAGGTAAAGGAAACCGCCTGCCGCCGGACCCACTCAACAGTCAATGCGCCGTGCCGCAGGCTGGTCGTGTCGGAGCGCCGCCTGGGCCGGGAGCGTGAAAACAATCGGAGTAGATATGAAGATAGCCATCGAAATCAACGTGTTCGGCGAGAACATCTCAAAGGTTGTGGAATACCCGGGCACTCCTTCGAGCCAGGGCGAAGTCATCCAGTGGCTGATGAGCCAGACCGACTACAAGTGGGCCGACTACGAGCACGCCCCCCAGGCGGACCGGCTCATGTACAATTACCGGGACGGCGCCATCAACTAGACCCTTCATCGTCTCTCCCCGCCCGCCCGAGCCTGCCTGCTGATCTCCAGTCCTCCTTCCCCAAGGCTCAGACGATACAGGCTCACCGACGTGCGCAGGCGGTTCACGGATTCCTCGACCTGGACCGGAACGGCCTGGGCATTGCCGGACAGGGCGGGGAGACCCGAGAAGGGGATGCAGATCCGGTCGCTGTAGTGCATGACCCCGTGCAGCCAGCGGTCCATGGAGACCTTGGGCAGCTGGAACCGCTCCCGGACGAACCCCTGCAGGTTGTCCAGGCGTTGCAGCGAGATGAGCATCTCGGGGTTCAGTTCAATGAGACAGAACCCGGCCTTGTCGTCGAACAGGGCCTTCTGAATGGGCTGCAGATAGCAGGTGAACCGCCCGTCGCGGATCTTGATGCGGCCCGATTCCAGCCTGCGCAGCGATTCGGCCACCCGGCGCCTGTCCGTGGTCCCCGCCCTTTTGAGCACTTCCCTTGCCAGACCCCTGAGGTCCATTTTTCGGGTGCAGGGAGCCGAGGACTTCTGCCGGGGGAACCTGGCCGCGCAGGCCAGAAATACGTCCTGGTCGAACTGGTCGAGCCGCACGCCCGTGTAGTGGAGGGTGCGGTGGGCGCAGGTCGACTGGATGGGATAGTCGCGCACGCGCACCCGGCGCCGCACATACTGTCCCTGAAACAGTTCCGAGGCGAAAAAGAGTTCCGGCGGCAGGCTGAGGAACGCGCATTCCTTCTGCGTCAGGGCGTCGGTTCCGCCCGGGGCCCAGCCCTGTCCCATCCATCCTTCCACCGGCATGTCGTCGTCGTACATCCTTGCTTCTCCTCTGTCGTTTGTCGGGACGCACCGGGTACCCGTCCGCGCACCCGGGGTGTGGCCCGGAGCGGCTTTCGCCGCCCCGGGCCACGGAGGCTAAGGTGATGAGGTGTCTATAATTCGTTGGGCAGCTCCTTGAGCTGCTTGTTGGTGAAGACCGGGCCGTCCTTGCAGACGTACTTGGTGCCTATGTTGCACCGGCCGCAGATGCCCACCCCGCACTTCATTCTCTTCTCCAGGGTGGTGATGATCTGCTCGTCCTTGAAGCCCAGCGTGTGCAGGGCCTCTATGGTGAACTTGATCATGATCGGCGGGCCGCAGGTCACGGCAAAGGCGTTCTCGGCCGAGGGGGCCATCTCCTTGAGCACGTTGGGGATCAGTCCCACGTGGTGCGGCCAGTCCGGGGTGCCGTTGTCCACGGTCAGCTCGGTGGTCATGTCCTCGCGCTCGAGCCAGTCGGGCAGTTCGTAGCTGAAGGCCATGTCAAAGGGGCTGCGCGCGCCGTAGAGCAGGGTGATCTTGCCGTAGTCGTCGCGGTTGTCGAGCATGTACAGAAGCAGGGTCCGCAGCGGGGCCATGCCGATGCCGCCGCCGACGAAGACGATGTCCTTGCCCCGCATCTCCTTGTAGGGGAAGCTGTTGCCCAGGGGGGCGCGCACGCCGACCTGGTCGCCCGGGCGCAGCTTGTGCAACTTCTCGGTCAGCTCGCCCACGCGCATGACGCTGAACTGCAGGTAGTCCATGCGGGTGGGGGTGGAGTTGATGACAAAGGTGGATTCGCCCACGCCGAAGACGGACAGTTGTCCCACCTGTCCCGGCTCGAACCGGAAGTTCCGCATGGCATCGGGGTTGTTGAGGGTGATGCGGAACGTCTTGATGTTCGCCGTCTCCTCAATCACTTCCTGGATGGTGCCCATGTCGGGAAGATACAGATTGCTCGCGTCGGTGCTAGTCATTGGCGTGCTCCTGTTTGGCCAAGGCGCGGTCCCGCGCTTGGGCGACGATGGCCCGGACGTCCATGGACACGGGGCAATGCACGATGCACCGCCCGCATCCCACGCAGGCGAGGTTGCCGTCGTGCAGTTCGGGATAGTAGCTGAACTTGTGGCCGATCCGGTTGCGCATGCGCTGGGCCTTCCCGTTGCGCGGGTTGTGGCCGCTGCCCTCCAGGGTGAACTGGAAGGACATGCAGTTGTCCCAGGTCCGTACCCGGACACCGTCGTCGCCGTTGATCTCGTCGGTCATGTTGAAGCAGTAGCAGGTCGGGCAGAGGTAGCTGCACGCGCCGCAGCTGAGGCACTTGGCCGCCACCCCGCCCCAGAATTCCTGGTCGTCGAAGAGCCGGAGCACTTCGCCCTGGGCCCCGCCCAGGGGATCGCCTCCGGGCATGGACTCGGCAACGTCCTTGCGGACCTGGCGGGCCTCCTCCAACCGGCCTTCGGCCTCCACCAGGGGCTGTTCCGCCAGGAACGCCTCGCCCCGCTCGGTCACGGGCTCGATCACGTAGCCGCCCTCCACGGGCGTGAACAGGATATCCGAGCCGTCCGTGTCGCCGGGGCCGCCGCCCACGCGGTTGCAGAAACAGGTGTCCGCGGGATCGGTGCAGGCCAGGGCGGCCACGATGGTCTTGTCCCGGCGGGTGCAGTAGTAGATGTCCCGGCGGGAGCCGCCGTCGTAAACGCGGTCGAACACGGTGAACCCCTTGGCGTCGCAGGGCCGGGCCCCGAACAGGAAGGCGTCCCGGTCGGGCAGGGTCTCGCGGACCTCGAGTTCGGTCCGGGACGGCACGCCCTCGCCCTTGGAGTAGTGGAACTCCAACAGTGTTTCGCAGCGGGGGAGCAGTGCGGCTTTGGCTGATGCGTCGGCCAGCCCCTCCAGATCCAGCTGGCTGTCCGCATCAAGCGGCGCGAAGAGAGTCTGTCCCCCCTGTCGCACCGGCGCCAGGACCTGCCGGGTCTCGGCCAGGGAAAGGAGCCAGGGCATGAGCTTGTCGTCGGCGATGTATCGTGCGGTGAGCATTACCACTCCCTCTCCTTGATGTTTTTCTCCTCTTCACGGAATTCGAACAGCGGCGGGGCCTGGTCCGGGTCGGTCCCGGCCCGGTAGTCGAACAGGTCCTGAATGCTGCGGTTGAGGGCCTGCTTCAGGGTCATGATCGGCAGCCCCATGGGGCAGGCCCGCTCGCATTCGCCGCATTCGGTGCAGCGCCCGGCCGTGTGCAGGGCGTGGATGGCCTGGAACATGAGTTTTTCCCGGGGGTGGTCGGTCTGGTCCACCCAGTGGGGCTCACGGCTCTGGGCCGCGCAGTGGTCCTGGCAGACGCACAGGGGGCAGGCGGACCGGCAGGCGTAGCAGCGGATGCAGCGGCTCATCTGGTCCTCCCAGAAGTGCAGGCGCTCCTCCATGCTCATGGCCTCCAGCTCCTCCAGGGTGGTGGCCGGGGTCTCGGTCACCCGGGGCGGTTCGCCGTGCTCGCCGATGAAGTGGTCGCAGACCTCGGCGTCGGCCCCGGTGCAGGTGAAGCATTTTTTCTGCAACACCTCGGCCAGGGGCAGGGTCCTGGGCTCACCGGACATGGAGAAGCTCGCGGTCCCGCCGTTCACGGACACGGATTCCAGGCCGCCGCGCAACGAGCCCAGCGCCTTGCGCGCCGCCCGGGCGTCCACCGCACCGGTGCAGTGCAGGCCGAAGATGGTCACGTCCTCGCGGTCGATGAGCTTCTCCTGGAGCAGTTCGACCAGGGACCGGGCGTCGCACCCCTTGACCACGATGCCGACCTTCTTGCCGCGAAGGCCGGGCAGGTATCCCGCCAGGTTCTGGGAACAGCGGGGGTCCCATTCGATACGTTCGACATCCGCCTCTTCGGTGATGAACAGCGGGGTGTGGCTCAGGGGATCGGGGCCCGCCGCCCAGGCGATGACCATGTCGAGGCCGGGCAGCGCTTTCTTTATCTCGGTTTTCAGATCGTCAATGGATGATGCCATTGCGGGACTCCTTTAAAGGGCCTGGGTCTGGTCCATGTGACACAGGCACATGTCCAGGCTGGTTCCGGACTTGAAGCCGGGCATGGGGCCCAGCGCGTGCACCTGCTCGGTGAAGCTGGTGACCACCGACCGCCAGCGCTGGCCCTCGGAGGCCGAGACCCAGGTATATTCGAAGCGGCCGGGATCGACGCCGATGACGGGCAGCAGGGCCTTGAGGACCTCGAGCCGCCTGCGGGCGTAGAAGTTGCCTTCGGAATAGTGGCAGTCCCTTGGATGGCAGCCGGAGACGAGCACGCCGTCGGCCCCGTTCATGAACGCGCGGACGATGAACAGCGGGTTGATGCGGCCCGTGCAGGGCAGCCTGACGATGCGCAGGTCCGTGGGCTGGGCGAACCGGCCCACGCCCGCGGTGTCGGCTCCCGCATAGGAGCACCAGTTGCAAAGGAAGCCGATGATCCGCAGTTCCTTTCCTTCGTTTACAGACATAAGGTGTTCACCTCGGCGAGTATCTGGTTGTCGGTGAAGTGGCGGAGCTGGATGGCCCCCTGCGGGCAGGCGGCCGTGCATACGCCGCAGCCCTGGCATACGGTCTCGACGACCGAGGCCTTGGGCATGCCCCGGAAGTCGATCATCTCGATGGCCCCGAAGGGGCAGACCGATTCGCACTTGCCGCAGCCGATGCAGCGCACCAGCTTGACGCCCGAGACCTGGGGATCGCTGGCCAGCTTGTCCTTGGAGAACAGGGCCAGGACCTTGGCCGCGGCCGCGTCGCCCTGGGCCACCGAGGACGGGATGTCCTTGGGGCCCTGGCAGGACCCTGCGAGGTAGATGCCCGCGGTGTTGGTCTCGACCGGCTTGAGCTTGGGGTGTCCCTCCAGGAAGAATCCGTACGGGTCGTAGGAGATGCGCAGCTTCTCGGCCAGCTCGCCCGCGCCCTTGGCGGCCTCGGCCCCCACGGCGAGAACGATCAGGTCGGCCTCGATCTCCACCTGCTGGCCGAGCAGCGTGTCCGCGCCCTTGACCAGGTAGCGGCCGTTCTTGGGCTGGATGGCCGAGACCCTGCCCCGGATGTACCGGGCCCCGTATTCCTCCATGGCCCGCCGGGTGAACTCGTCGTAGTTCTTACCGGGTGAGCGGATGTCCATGTAGAAGACGTAGGACTGGGAGTCGGGCATGTGGTCCTTGGTCAGGATGGTCTGCTTGGCCGTGTACATGCAGCAGAAGCCGGAGCAGTAAGGGCGGCCGATGGACTTGTCGCGGGAGCCCACGCACTGGATGAAGACGATGTCCTTGGGCTCGGTCCCGTCGGACGGCCGCTTGATGTGCCCCTCGGTGGGGCCGGAGGCGGACAGCAGGCGCTCGTACTGCATGGACGTGATCACGTCCGGATACCGGCCGCCGCCGTATTCGCCGTACTTGGTGAAGTCGAACAGGTCGTAGCCCGTGGCCGCGATGATCGCGCCCACCTGCTCGGTGACCAGTTCGTCCTGCTGGTCGAAGCGGATGGCCTCGGTGGGGCAGGCCTTGGCGCAGGCGCCGCACTTGCCCTTGGTCAGCATGATGCAGGCCTCCGGGTTGATGGACGCCTTCTTGGGAATGGCCTGGGGAAACGGGATGTTGATGGCCGTGGTCGTACCGATGAATTCGTTGAAGCGGTCCGGGGTCTTCTTGCTCGGGCACTTGGTGGCGCATTCCCCGCACCCGGTGCAGGCGTCCCAGTCCACGTACGCGGCCTTGCGGCGCACGGTGACGTCGAAGTTGCCGACGAATCCCTTGACCGAGTCCACCTCGGACAGGGTGTACAGGGTGATGTTCGGGTGCTGGGCCACGTCGACCATCTTGGGGCCGAGGATGCAGCTCGAACAGTCCACGGTGGGGAAGGTCTTGTCGAGCTTGGACATCTTGCCGCCGATGCTCGGCTCGCGCTCGACCAGGACCACTTCGAGCCCGCCGTCGGCGCAGTCCAGGGCGGCCTGGATTCCGGCCACGCCGCCGCCGATGACCATGACCCGCTTGTTGATGTCGAACTCGCCGGCCTCGAGATAGTCGTTGCGGCGCAGCTTTTCGACGGCCATGTGGACCAGTTCCTCGGCCTTGCGGGTGTTGGCCTCCTTGTCCTTGCCGACCCAGGAGACGTGCTCCCGGATGTTGGCCATCTCGAACATGTACTTGTTCAGGCCCGCCCTCTCCAGGGTGCGCCGGAAGGTCGCCTCGTGCATGCGCGGGGTGCAGGAGGCCACGACCACGCCGTCCAGGTCATAGGTCTTGATGGCGTCCACGATGCCCGCCTGGCCCGGTTCGGAGCAGGCGTACATGGTGTCCGTGGCGAAGACCACTTCGCGAAAGTTCAGGGCCGCCTTGGCCACGGCCTCGGTGTCCACGGTTCCGGCGATGTTGCTGCCGCAGTGGCAGACGAAGACTCCGATATTCATTAGGCCCCCTCTCCGGTGCGCCCGGCCAGGGAGGCGAGCAGGGGACGCGGACTGACGCAGAGTTTGTCCATCATGGTGCTCGTCTCGCCCTGCCCGGCGGCAAGGCCGGCAAGTTGCGTATAGTAGAAGACGGGCATGTTGTGCCCGCTGTGATTGGCCTTGTTGATCTGCGACTGGCGCATGTCCAGGTTCAGCTGGCACAGGGGGCAGGCCGTGACGATGGCGTCGGCCCCGGCCTCCTCGGCCGCGTCCAGAATGCGCCCGGAAAGCTTGGCGATGACGTCCTTGCGGGTGGTGCCCAGGGACGCGCCGCAACAGTCGGTCTTCAGGGCGAAGGGCAGGACCTCGGCCCCCAGTTCGGCCAGCAGGTTGTCCAGGGCCATGGGGTTTTCCGGGTCATCGAACTGCATGATCTGCGGCGGGCGGATCATGATGCAGCCGTAGTAGGGGACCACCTTGAGTCCGGCCAGGGGCTTTTGGACCAGCTTGGCCAGGGCTTCGAGGCCGAGGTCCTCGACCAGCATCTGGAGCACGGATTTGATCGGCAGGTCGGCCGTCAGCGTCCGCCCGACCACCAGTTCCACTTTGCGGTGGAATTCGGGATCGGCCAGCCGGTGCTGGGTGGTCTTGAGATTCTTCAGGCAGCTGGGGCAGGGCGTGAGGATGCCGTCGAGTTTCCGCTCTTCGGCCATGTCGTCGGCGATGCCCAGGTTGCGGCCCACCAGGCAGGCTGACAGCAGGTGATCGACCGCGTGGGCCGGGGTGGAGCCGCAACAGTTCCAGTCGGGGATCTCCACCAGCTCGATGCCCAGGCTTTCGCACAGGGCGCGGGTGGAGGTGTCGTACTCGAGCGAGGTGCCGAGTCCCGAGCATCCCGGATAATACGCGTAACACAGACTCATTGTTTCTGCTCCCGATAGCGGTCGAAAATCCCTCGGATTTCAGCCAATTTCTTGATGTCGTGGGCCCTCAGGCCCAGCTTGCCCTTGCGCAGGGCCATGGGGGCCAGGTCCACGTCGGTGAACATCCGGCCGGTCTTGCTCACGTAGTTGGCCATGAGCCCGAGCTCGAAGACGCGGCCGTGCTTTTCCACGGATTCCAGGAAGGCCTTCCAGAAGGCGCCGACCGCCTTTTCGCTGACGATGTCCTCGCGCCGGGCCATGTGGCGCAGGACGTCCATGATCCTGGCCACGTCGATGTCGTTGGGACACCGGGTGGTGCAGGTCTCGCAGGAGGCGCACAGCCAGATGGCGTGGGAGGACAGGGCTTCCTGCTTCCTCCCGGCCTGGACCAGGCGCATGATCTGGTTGACCGGATAGTCGTAGGCGAAGGAAACCGGGCACCCGGCGGTGCAGTTGCCGCATTGGTAGCAAAGGGCGAGGTTCTGCTCGCTCTCCCGCTGCACCTCGGCGATGAATTCTGAATCAAAGGTCTTCGGGCTGGATGACATGGACGTGACTCTCCGTGTTGGTGGCAAACGGGCGGCGTGTGCGGCCGCCCGAATATGGGGAGGTCTTCCGAACAGGGGCGGAGCCGAAGCCCCGCCCCCATTGGAAGGGAGGACCTACATTGCTGCTTCGTAGATGGCCATGACGTCCATGTCCTTGGGGCAGCGGGGGTTGGTCAGGCCGCAGGCGTCCTTCTGGGCGTTCTCGGTCATGATCTTGATGTCCTTGATCTTGACATCCTTGCCGTAACGCTTGCCCAGCTCGACCAGGCCGGCGGGGATGCCGACGTCGGAGGAGAGCTGCTTGATGGCGTCGAGGCACAGTTCGGCGGCGTCGCGCTTGCTCATGCCGGCGATGTTCTGGTCCATCATCTCGGCCATTTCGGCGAACCGCTCGACGCGGGCGATGAGGTTGAACTTCTCGACGTGGGGCAGGAGGATGGCGTTGCATTCGCCGTGCGGCAGGTCGTAGAAGCCGCCCAGCTGGTGGGCCATGGCGTGGACGTGGCCGAGGCTGGCGTTGTTGAAGGCCATGCCGGCCAGGTACTGGGCGTAGCACATGCCTTCGCGGGCCTCGATGTCGGAGCCGTTGGCCACGGCGCGGCGCAGGAACTTGAAGATAAGGCGGATGGCCTTTTCGGCGCAGGCGTCGGTCATCGGGGTGGCGATGGTGGAAACATAGGCCTCCACGGCGTGGGTCAGGGCGTCCATGCCGGTGGCGGCGGTCAGCGCCGGGGGCATGCCCATCATCAGCAGCGGGTCGTCCAGGGCGATGCCCGGGGTGACACGCCAGTCGACGATGGCCATCTTCACCTTGCGGGAGGTGTCGGTGATGATGCAGAAGCGGGTCATCTCGGACGCGGTGCCGGCGGTGGTGTTCACGGCGACGTAGGGGGGCATGGGGTTGGTGGACTTGTCCACGCCTTCGTAGTCGTGGATCTTGCCGCCGTTGGCCACGACCAGGCCGATGCCCTTGCCGCAGTCATGGGAGGAGCCGCCGCCCAGGGTGATCAGGGAGTCGCACTTGTTGTCCTTGTAGACCTTCACGCCGTCGTGGACGTTCTTGTCCGTGGGGTTGGGAATGGTCTCGTCGTACACCACGCAGCTCATCTTATGGCTCTTGAGCAGGTCGACGATCTGCTGGGTGATGCCGCAGGCGGTGATGCCTTTGTCAGTCACGAGCAGCGGTTTTTTGCTGCCCAGGGCCTTGATCTTGGCCGGGATCTCCTTGTGGGCGCCGATGCCGATAAGGGTCACGCTGGGAATGAAAAAGCCATTAACTTGTTCGGTAACTGCCATAATGTTCCGTCCTTGTGGTTGAGGGTGACTGAACTAGGGACAAGTGCCTGCCACATCGTTGTGACGTCATTCCCTTGAGCAAGGACCGGGCCATTCAAGTTATAATCATTATAATAGTACGTTAGGTAGATTCTCCCAAATGGGCCTTTGTGACCCTTCTGCCTTCATTTTTGGGTCAGCGTGACCCCGGGAGGTGGGGGAGGGCGGTCAAATCCTGCTATTTTGACAGGTTACAGTGTGTATCCTTTTGACACACGAAAACAGGCCGAATGGGTCAAAATATCAGGGCACGAGCGCATATAAAAAAACCGTTATGATAACGGTTTTTCGGATCTGTGCATAGTATAATGTGAGGGAAGGGGGCTACCCCAGTCCGAACTTCTCGATCTTCCGGTATAGGGTCTTCCTGCCGATGCCCAGGGCCCTGGCCGCCTGGAGTCGGTTGCCGTCGTAGAACTGCAGGGCGCGCTGGATGTGCTGGCGCTCCAGCTCCTCCAGGGAGAAGACGGTGCCCTCGCCCTGGTCGGCCACGTGCTCGACCAGTTCCCGGGGCAGGGCCTGGATGGTGATCACACCGCCTTCGGCCAGGATGATGCTCCGCTCGAGCACGTTGCGCAGCTCGCGGATGTTGCCGGGCCAGTCGTACTGCGTCAGGCACTGCACGGCCTTGTCGGTGATGGTCAGCCGCTCCCGGCGCATGGCGATGCTCATGCGGCCGAGGAAGTGCTCCACCAGCAGCGGGATGTCCTCCTTGCGCTGGCAAAGGGGCGGGACCGGGATGTTGAAGACGTTGATGCGGTGGTACAGGGCCTCGTTGAACCGCCCGGCCTCGACCTCCTCGGCCAGGTTGCGGCTGGTGGCGAACAGGAAGCGGATGTCCACGTGGCGCTCGTTCTTCTCGCCCATGCGGCGGTACATCTTGGCCTCGAGCACCCGGAGCAGCCCGCCCTGGACCTCCAGGGGCAGCTCGCCGATCTCGTCCAGGAAAAGGGTGCCGGTATCGGCGTAGGTCATCAGGCCGTCGCGGTTTTCCGTGGCCCCGGTGAAGGAGCCGCGCGTGTGCCCGAACAGTTCGCTGCGCATCAGCTCCTTCTGCAGGGTGGCGCAGTTCTTGACGATGAACGGCCGCTCGCTGCGTTCGCTGTGCTCCTGGATGGTGTGGGCCACCACGTCCTTGCCCACTCCGCTTTCGCCGGTGATGAGCACGGCCACGTCGGTGGGGGCGACCCTGCCGATGAGGTATTTTATCTGTTTGATGGGCGCGGAGTTGCCCACCAGCTTGGAGGCGGGCAGGGTCTGCTTGGAATGGCGGAAGCTGCGGTTCTCGCGCTGCAGGCAGACCCGCTGGTAGGCCCGCTCGATGACCATCTCCACCCGGTCGAGGTGAAAGGGCTTGGTCACGTAGTCGTAGGCCCCGATGCGCATGGCCTCGACCGCGTTGTCGATGTTGCCGTGGCCGGTGATCAGGATGACCTCGATGTCCGGGTAGGCGGTCTTGAACTTGACGAGCATGTCCAGGCCGTCGCCGTCCGGCAGGCGGATGTCCGAGACCACCACGTCGTAGTGGCCCTTGGCGAATTTCTCCAGCCCGATGGTGGCCGAGGGAGCCGTGTCCACGGTCCGCTCCTCGGTGCTCAGTTCGTGCTGGAGCAGACGGAGGATGGATTCCTCGTCGTCGATGACCAGGACCTTGTAGCCGTTAGCCATGGCGGCCTCGTTTGCCGATGGGCAGGGTGACCGAGAAACATGTGCCGGTGCCGAGCTCGCTGTTGACCGTGATCTCCCCGCCGTGGTCCTGGACGATGTGGTAGCAGGTGGCCAGGCCGATGCCGATGCCCTTGCCCACGGGCTTGGTGGTGAAGAACGGTTCGAAGAGCTTGTCCAGGTTCTTTTCCGGGATGCCGCAGCCGGTGTCGCTGACGGCCATGCGCACGCCGCCCTCGTGGAGACAGGTGGACACGCACAGTTCCCCCTCCTCGCCGATGGCGTCCACCGCGTTGGTCAGCAGGTTCAGGGCGACCTGCTTGAGCTGCGCCTCGTCGCCGTAGATCATGGGCAGGGTCTCGGCCAGGGACATGGAGACCTTGAGCTTCGGGTGGTTTTTGAAATGGTGCTGCAGGATGCGGATGGTGTCCTTGACCACGCGGTTGACGCTGACCTGGGTGAAGTCGGCCACCATGGGGCGGCTGAAGGTCAGCAGGGTCTGGACTATCTTCTGGCAGCGCGAACACTCCTTGAGGATGGTGTCCGTGTATTCCTTGAAATCCTCGTAGAGCTCGTCGTCCACGACGTTTTCCAGCCGGGGGAGGCGGCGCTTGAGCCCCTCGGCGAAACCGGCCACCGCGGCCAGCGGATTGTTGACCTCGTGGGCCACGCCCGCGGCCAGCATGCCGGTGGTGGCCATCTTCTCGGCCTGATAGAACTTGGCCTGGTATTCCTTTTCCATGGTCACGTCCCGCTTGAAGATCAGCACCCTGTGCTGGGGCAGGTGGGGATTCTTCAGGGGGGCCGCGACCATCTGGAACTGGCGGTTGCGCCCGCCGATGCGGAAGATGGCCGTCTCCCGGCAGACCGTGTCCGTGCTCAGGGACCGGAAGGCCGGGCATTCGTGGCACGGGTAGTTGGTGTGCCGGAAGACCTCGTAGCAGTACCGGCCGATGGGGTTGATGCCCGGAAAGAGCTCCAGGAAGACATGGTTGACCGAGATGATCTCCAGGTTCTCGGAGAGGACCATCATGACGTCGGTGATGCCTTCGAGGATGGCCGCGATCTCGAGGCGCTGGTCCTCGGACTCCCGGTGGCTGGCGGTCAGCTTCTCGATGCTCTGGCGCAGTTCCTGGAAAAAGTTGAGCTTGCTGTGCTCAATGCCCATGAGGTCTTCGAGTGTGGTCTTCGCGGTGCTCACCATGCGGCCTCGCATATGCTCATCAGGTCCTTGCAGGTCGCCTCCCGGGGGTTGGTCAGGGTGCAGGCGTCGGGCAGGGCCTTGTGGCAGAGCAGTTCCAGTTCGCTGTCGTCGGGCAGGATGTCGTTCAGGCGGCAGGTGGCCCCCAGGTCCAGGAACAGCTGTTCCAGGTACTCGATGCCCTTCATGGCCTGCTTTTCCTCGGACCGGCACTGCACGCCGGTTATCTGGAAGCCCACGCGGGCCAGCTTCTTGGGCCGGGACATGAGGTTGAAGCGCATGACCGAGGGGAGCAGCACGGGGTGGACCATGCCGTGCAGGACGTCGAACCGCCCGCCGATGGAGTGGGCCAGGGAGTGGGCGATGCCCAGGCCCGCGTTGCTGAAGGCCATGCCCGCGGCCGTGCTGGCGATGCTCAGGTTCTTGAGCGCCTCCGGGGACTTGGAGTCCACCGCCTCGCGGACGTTTTCCATGAACAGCTGGATGGCCTGCATGGACTGGGGCTCGGTGAACGGCGAGGCCATCCGGGAGACGTAGGACTCCACGGCGTGGGCCAGGGCGTCCACGGCAGACGCGGCGATCAGTTCCCGACTCTTGGTCATCAGGATCATGGGGTCGATGATGGACAGGTTGGGCACCAGCGAACGGCTGATGATGGACATCTTCACCTGGCGCTCCACGTCGGTGATGATGCAGAACTGGGAGACGTCCGACCCGCTGCCCGCAGTGGAGGGAATGAAGATCATGGGCGGCAGGGGGCGCATGATCTTGTTGGCGCCCTCGTAGTCCCTGATCCGCCCGCCGTTGCCCACGATGGTGGAGATGCCCTTGGCAGCGTCGATGGGGCTGCCCCCGCCGATGCCGACGATGACGTCCGCGCCGTTCTCCACGTACAGTTCGGCCCCCTTGTGGACCTGCACGTCGCGGGGATTGGAACTGACCTCGTTGAAATAGACGCACTCGATGGAGTCCTTGCGCAGGAGATCCATGACGACCTCGACCCAGCCCGCCCGTTCGACACCGGGGTCGCTGACCAGCAGGACGCGCTTGGCCCCCAGGCGCCGGGCGCAGGGCGCAAGGTACTTTATGCTGCCGTTGCCGAAGATGACTTCCGGAATGGCGAATTTTGTGATGAGCATGACATCTCCGCACGTAATTGTAGTGTGCTCAAGCGTACTCAGTTTCCTCTAATTTAGGCAAGCCCTTTGCCGAGGTTCTCATTTTTGCACCAGCCACGCGGCCCGGCCCGCGCGGCGCAATGGTGAGCTCCCGGGAAATCGGTCGGTTGCGTCCCTTTTTTCGCCACGCCCCGCTTCGGGCGGCTCGGCGGGCGGGCCGATGCGGCTGAGTGATTGTGCCCATGCATAGAAAAGAGATTTCTTTTTGTGATGATTATTCTTTTGATGAGTATGGTGTATGGACGAAACCGGGATGGGTGTCGAGCCTGACGCCATCCCGGGTATCGATGGCAGGCATGGCGGATTCTCTCCCCTGCGGCAAACGGCGCTTCCCGGGCGGGAAGGGCCGGGAGAGAGGATCTCCTATATAATATCAAACCGGACCGATTGCGGGCACACTGGTCCTCAAACGGACAACCGCAATGCTATACCGTTAGGGAAGGAGGCAAGTATGGCGAAGGCAACGATTACCCGATCCTCGTGCAGGGGCTGTCACGGCGTCTGCCAACTTCTCGTCCACCAGGACGAGACCGGCCGGATCGTCAAGATCACCGGCGACAAGGACAGCCCGACCAGCCAGGGGTTCATCTGCCCCAAGGGCGCGCGGGCGGCCGACACCCTGTACCATCCGGACCGGATCACCCGGCCGATGCTGCGCGAAAAGGGGCGCGGCGAGGCGGCGTGGCGGGCCATAGAATGGGACGAGGCCCTGGACCTGATGGAGAGCCATTTCAAGCGGATCATCGACGAGCACGGTCCGGAATACATCGCCATCGCGCAGGGCACAGGGCGGCCCTACACGGAGTTCACGCCGCGCTTCTGCAACGCGCTCGGCTCCCCGAACCACGTTTCGCCCGCGCACAACTGCTACGTGCCCCGGAACATCTGCGCCGGAATGACCATGGGCTGGTTCCCCCAGCCGGACATCTACGGCCGTTCCGGGACCATGCCGCGCTGCGTCATGGTCTTCGGCAGCAACATCATGGAGTCCGGGGGCGAGGGCGGCTATTGCGGCAAGATGGTCACCAAGGCCCTGGACCAGGCGGACAAGACCATCATCATCGACCCCCGGCGGATCAAGGCCTGCGAGGGCAGCGACTACCACCTGGCGCTTCGGCCCGGTTCGGAGTGCGCGCTCATGCTCGGCATGCTCCACGCGGTCATCGTCAACGAGGCCTACGACAAGGACTTCGTCGAGAATCACTGCTTCGGCTTCGATAAGCTGCAGGCCCATATCCAGCCGTTCACGACCCGGTGGGCGCAGGAGATCACCGGCGTACCCGCCGAAATGATCGAGGAGGCGGCCCTGACCTTTGCCCGGACCGGGCCCTCGGCGCTGATCTGGGGCAACGGCATCGACGAGAGCGTGTCCGCGTTCCAGACCGCCCGGGCCGTGTACCTGCTGCTGGCCCTGTGCGGCAGCATCGACGCGCCCGGCGGCATGGTCCGCTGGGTGCCGCCCGCGAACCTGCGGCCCAAGTCCCACATGGTGGACCACTCGGTCCAGGGCGCGCAGTTCCTCTCCCCGGAGCAGCAGAAGAAGTGCATCAGCCCGTTCCCGCTCTGCCCCGGGGCGCATCCGCCGACCTTCTGGCAGGCCTGCGTGGACGGCAAGCCCTACAAGCCCAAGGCCATCTGGCTGATCGGCACCAACCCGATCATGACCCACACCCGGGGCGACGTGGTCCAGAGGGCCCTGCGCGACCACATGGAGTTCGTGGTCACGTCCGACTTCTTCATGACGCCCACGGCCGCCGTGTCCGACCTGGTCCTCCCGGCCGCCCACTGGCTCGAGCAGGAGGACGTGGTCTACTTCCACAAGATCTGGTGCGTGCTGTCGCGCAAGAAGCTGGCCCAGGTCGGCGAGACGCGCGACGACCGGGCGGTGATGCTCGAGATGGCCCACAGGCTGGGCCTTGACGAGGCCTTCCCCTGGAAGGACTGGGACGACTACCTGAAGTGGATCCTCGAGCCGTCGGGCATGACCTTCGAGGAGTTCGCCGAAAAGGACATCCTGTTCGGCGACATGGGATACCGGAAGTATGAAAAGGAAGGGTTCAAGACCCCCAGCGGCAAGTTCGAACTCTACTCCAACGTCATGGAGCACATGGGGCTGGATCCCCTGCCCGTGTACACGGAGCCGCCCCTGTCCCCGGTCTCCACGCCGGAACTGCTGGACGAGTATCCCTTCATCCTCATGACCGGCTGCAAGATCAAGGGGTTCTTCCACTCCGAAGGGCGCAACATCCCGGCTCTGCGCAAGCTCCACCCCGACCCGATGGTGGACATGCACCCCGAGGACGCCGCGGCGCTCGGCCTCGAGGCCGGGCAGATGGTCGAGGTGGCCACTCCGTACGGCAGACAGCGGTTCAAGCTGCACCCCGACGACCGCCTGCAACGGGGCGTGGTCCATGCCGAGCACGCCTGGTGGTTCCCGGAGCGGGAAGAACCCGACTTCGACTGCTTCACCAGCAACGCCAACCTGCTCTTCGGCAACGAGCACTTCGACCCCATCTCCGGGGCCCAACCCCTGAAGTGCCTGCTCTGCGCGGTGCAGCCGCTGTCGGACGCGGTGGAGAGCGCGGCCTGACGACGGGACAAAGGACGAAACACGGCCCGGCCGGCTTCCAGAGTCGGCCGGGCCTTCGATGAACCCGGGGGAACGGATTTTCCGGCCAAGGCAGTGAAGAAGAGGCGGCATGCCACCTGTCGCCAAATCTTAATCAGGTGATTGACAGCCGTTAATCGAATGATTAAAAATAGGGTATGACAAAACGGGAAAGCATATTGAAGGCGGCGGCCAAGCTCTTTGCCGACTACTCCTACGACATGGTCGGCATTCGGGACATAGCCAGGGAAGCGGACGTCAACAGCGCGATGATCTCATACTATTTTGGTGGGAAGAGCGGGCTGCACAGGGAGATTTTCGCCCGGTTCGTCCAGGTCGTGCTCGCCGTCGCCCGGGTGCACCTGGAGCGCGCCGCCGACAGCCTTGATCTTTGCAACGGCACGTGCCGGGCCCTTCTGGACGTGGCCCGCAAGAACCGCGAGGTATTTCTGGTCGGGCTGCGTTCGATGAACAGGGACCTCGAGTGGCTCAAGGACGACCAGGAGTGGCTCAGGGAGAAGAGCGACGAGTATTTCGCCGGATTTCTCGCCAGGACCGGGCGCAGGGAAAAGATGCCCCAGACGCAGCGGCTCATATTCGACGGGGTCATGGGGATGCTCTTCTCCGACTACCTCCTCGGCGGCGGCGACAATATTAATGATGATGAATCATTGGATAAGTATGCGGAAACCATAACGCAGATACTGAGCTACGGACTGCCCTCGCTGGTGGAGTAATTTTTTTTTGGCCTGTATTAATCAAGTGATTGATTAATTCCATACTTGGGAGAGAAAATGATGAAAAATATTGTTTTGATATTGGCGTTGACCATCTTTGTGGCCGGTTGCGGAGACGGCGAGAAGGTCGTCAAGCCCGAGGCGGTGCGCCCTGTGCGGGTGTTCACCACGGACGGGACCGTCCAATTGGATTCACGGACCTACCCCGGCAAGGTGAAGGCCTCCAAGGAGGCGACCCTAGCCTTTCGCCTGTCCGGCGAAGTGGTGGAATTGAAGGTCAACGAGGGCGATTTCGTGCGCAAGGGCCAGCTGATCGCCATGCTGGACCAGCGGGACTACCGCGCCGCCGTGGCGGACTACGAGGCGCAATTGGTCGGCGCCCGGTCCACCCTGCGGGAGGCCAAGCTCAACATCCAGCGCAACAGCACCCTTCTTCAGGAAAAGATTGTCTCCCAGAGCACCTTCGATACGGCGCAAAGCAACTACGAGACCAGCCGGGCCAGAGTGCTTTCCCTGGAGCAGACCTTGCGCCGGGCGAAATTGAACCTTCTTTACACGGAATTGACCGCCCCCTTTGATGGGGTCGTCGCCAGAAGGTACATTTCGAACCATGAATTCGTTCAGGCCCAGGAGTCCATCGTCGATCTGGAAGACATCTCCTCCCTGGACATCGTCGTGGACGTGCCCGAAAACGTGTGGGTCCGGGCGTTCAGCGAAGGGGATAAGGAAAAATCCAGCAATATCGCAAGTTTCGAGTCTCTTCCCGGCAAAACGTTTCCGCTCCGTCTCAAGGAGTACCAGACCAACTCCGACCCCGGCACCCAGACCTACAAGGTGACCCTGACCATTGACGACGCGGAGGAATCCGGCGTGTATCCCGGCATGACAGCGGAGATCAGCGGGGTGATGCAGGGGCCGGGCGCGGACACCTCCGTCAGCGTCCCGTTTCACGCTATCGTCGGGGACGCCAAAGGGGAGAAGTACGTCTGGATCCTGAACAAGGACAACACGGTCAGCAAGCGCGAAGTGGTTCTGGGGCGGATTTCCGATCTGGGCATGGCCCTGGTGACTTCGGGGCTCACTCCCGGGGAGACCCTGGTGTCGGCCGGCGTGAACTATCTGCATGAAGGGCAGAAGGTGGAGACCCTGAAAGGGCGCATCGGAGGCCGTCAATGAACATTGCCGAGTATTCCATCAGAAAGAGCACGGTCACCCTTGTCCTGACCCTATGCTTTCTCGTTGGCGGCGTCGCGGCCTTCATGAACATGCCGAGGCTGGAAGACCCCGACTTCACCATCAAGGAAGCCCTGGTTATCACCAACTACCCCGGGGCGACACCCGAGGAAGTGGCCAACGAGGTCACCGACGTCATAGAAAGCGCCACCCAGCAGCTCGGGCAGCTGGACAAGGTGAGCTCCCAATCCAATCCCGGCCAGTCCATCGTCACGGTGGAAGTCAAGGAGAAGTACGACAAGGAGACCCTGCCCCAGGTCTGGGACGAACTGCGCCGCAAGATAAACGACGCGCAGGGCGAATTGCCTCCCGGAGCCGGACCGTCCCTGGTCGTGGACGATTTCAGCGACGTTTACGGCATTCTCCTGTCCATCAGCGGAGACGGGTACTCCACGCAGGACATTCAGGACTTCGCCAAGTACCTGCGCAAGCAACTCCTGCTCGTGGACAACGTGGCCAAGATCAGCCTTTGGGGCGAACAGCAGGAGAACGTGTATATCGAGATGTCCCGCGCCCGCATGAGCCGCATGGGCGTGACCATGGACGCCGTGACCGACACCCTGGCGCAGCGCAATCTCGTGGTCCCGGCGGGCAACGTGCGGGTGGGGCCCGAATACGTCCGCATCTCGCCGACGGGCGTCAAGCCCACGGTGAAGAGCCTCGGCGACCTGCTCATCGCCAATGCCGACGGGACCAACCTCGTGGCCCTCAAGGAGATCGCCGATATCAGCCGGGGGTATTCGGACACGCCCTCGCAGGTGATGCGCTTCGACGGCAAGCCGGCCGTGGCCATGGGCATTTCCATGATCTCCACGGGCAACGTGGTGGAGCTGGGAAAGGCCATCGACCAGCGGCTTGAGGAACTCCAGAGCATGACCCCGGTGGGCATGCACATCAATACGGTCTACTATCAGCCCAAACGGGTCGAGCAGGCCATCTCGTCCTTCACCCTCAACCTGGCCGAGGCCGTGGCCATCGTCATCGTGGTCCTGCTCCTGTTCATGGGGCTGCAGAGCGGCGTGCTCATCGGCGTGATCCTGCTGATCACCATCTGCGGATCGTTCATCTTCATCGAGATGGCCGGCGTGGCCCTTGAGCGCATCTCCCTGGGGGCGTTGATCATCGCCCTGGGCATGCTGGTGGACAACGCCATCGTGGTGGTCGAGGGCATCCTCATCCGCTATCAGGGGGGCGAGGACCGCGTTAAGGCCTGCGCCGACGTGGTGGATCAGAACATGTGGCCGCTGCTGGGCGCGACCGTCATCGCGATCATGGCCTTTGCCGGCATCGGCCTGAGCGAGGAGTCGGTCGGCGAGTTCTGCAACTCCCTGTTCATCGTCCTGTGCGTCTCCCTGTTCATGAGCTGGGTGACGGCGGTGACCGTGACCCCGCTTCTGTGCAAGCTGTTTCTCCATCCCAAGCCCCGCGGGGCCGAAGAGGATCCCTATGGCGGGGGCATCTTCCGCTTCTACAGGCGGTGCCTGGAGGCCTGCATGAGACACCGTCTGACGACGGTGGGGGTGCTCATCGGCATGCTGGCGGTATCGATCTACGGATTCGGCTTCGTCAAGCAGTCCTTTTTCCCGAACTCCACCCAACCGAGGTTCTTCCTCCACTACTGGCTGCCCCAGGGGAGCGATATCCGCCACACCAGCGAGCAGATATCCGAAATCGAGGCCATGCTCATGAAGGACGAGCGCGTCAAGTCGGTGGCGACCTTCGTGGGCGAGGGCGCGCCCCGCTTCATCCTCACCTATACTCCGGAGAAGACCAATTCGTCCTACGGGCTGTTGCTGGTCGAGGTCGAGAATTACGAGCAGGTCGATGCCGTCCTGGCCGAATACAGGGACAAGGTCGACAGGCAGTATCCGGACTCCGAGGCCAAATTCAAGAAGTTCCGCCTCGGACCGGGCCGGGACGCCCCCATCGAGGTCCGCTTCAGCGGCCCGGACACCAAGGTCCTGCGCGAACTCTCGCTTAAGGCCCAGAAGATCATGCACGCCTCCGGGAACGCCCGGTCCATACGCGACAACTGGCGTCAGCCCGTCAAGGTGATCCGGCCGGTCCTTTCCGAAACGCCGGCCAAGCGGGCGGGCATCACGCGTCCGGCCCTGGCCGACGCCCTGAACACCTTCTTCAACGGCACCCAGATCGGGGTGTACCGGGAGAACGACAATCTGCTTCCCATCGTCCTGCGTCCGCCGGCCGACGAGCGGAACAACGTGCATGAACTCGGCAACGTCCAGGTCTTCAGCCCGACGGCCGGGCGCATGATCCCCATGGAGGAGGTCGTCTCCGAGATGCGCACGGAAATGGACTTCGGCATTATCCGCTCCCGGAACCGCATGCTGACCATCACGGCCTCCTGTGACCCGATCGAGGGCTTGCCTTCGACGCTGCTCGCGGAATTGATGCCGCGCATCGAGGCGATAAAACTGCCGACGGGCTACTTCATGGAATGGGGCGGCGAATACGAGGATTCGAACGACGCGCAGCAGAGCCTGGCCAAGGGAGTCATCCTGCCCACGATCATCATGGTTCTGATGACGGTCCTGCTCTTCAACAAGATCCGCAATCCCCTCGTCATCTGGCTGACGGTCCCGCTGGCCATCATCGGCGTGACCGCCAGCCTGCTCGCCTCCGGCCAACCCTTCGGGTTCATGGCCCTGCTGGGTTTCCTGAGCCTGTCGGGCATGCTCATCAAGAACGCGATTGTCCTGCTCGATCAGATCATGCTGGAACTGATGAAAGGCAGGCCGCCGTACCTGGCCATCGTGGAGTCGGCGGTCAGCAGGATCAGGCCGGTGGCCATGGCCGCGGCCACGACCATACTGGGCATGCTCCCGCTCATGTTCGATCCGTTCTTCTCGGCCATGGCCGTGACCATCATGGGCGGCCTGATGTTCGCCACCATCCTGACGCTGATCGTGGTTCCCGTGCTCTTCGCCATGTTCCACCGGATCCGCAACCCGGGAGATTAACCGCTAAAAAAACGGCCGAGCCCCCAGGCCGTTCAATAGGAAAACGCCCCGCAGGGATATGTGTCCCTGCGGGGCGTTCGTTTTCAGAAAGCGGAGGTCGGATCGGACCGGCGCTCTGACGAAACTGTTTTGATATGCCGACCGTTGTTAGGTCCACCAGATCATGCGCGCGGGCGGGTTGCCGGTGCGCGTGAAGTCGTCGCCGTTCTCCTGGAGCACCTCGTCCAGTTCCTCGGCCGTGAAATCGTAACCGTCCTCTTTGGCGGTTTCCACGAAGGCTTCCTTGGTGGCGATGGCGTTGTATTTGGTCTTTACGGTCTTATCCTCACCGCCTGCGATCAGCAGGCGTTCCACTTCTTTCTTGGACATGGCGATGCTCCTTTGGGGCAACAAATTGGGGTATGGCGCTATTCGGATCGGAAGAGCCGACAAGCATGGACAAGTACAGGCATGAAGCCGGACTCGGACAATGAATCAACTTTAGCTTGGGGCCGATATCACCGTCAAGTATCCGTTTTAGTCCGGGATTCAAGTTTTTCAAAAGAGACGGTGGAGGGCGGGGCGATGCGGTCCGGGATTGCCGCCGCCACGGCGAAGGAATGCGGATGTTTGACAATGCGTCAAACAGTTGTTTACCTGCTTTGGAATATCGATTCCAAAATAGCGCGACGCGCTCAAGCGACGAGGACGGACTCCATGGCATCCGATAGATTTGTGTTCAGGCTCTCCAGCGTTTTTGGCCGGTTCGCCCTGCTCCTGCTTCTGGCGGCCTGCGCCACGCATCCGTTGGGCATGAGCGACGAGGAGTGGGACCGGCTCACGCCGGAACAGCGGCTCGAGGCGCGCAGGCAGGACGAGCGGAACGAACTGGAGCGGCGGCGGCTGCGTCTGGAAGAGGAGCGGCAAAGGGAGCAGGCGCAAGAGCAGCGCGACGTGGCCGAAGGCATGATCCTCTCCTTTCGCCCGGAACGGGCCTACTGTATGGGCGGGGACAAGTGCGGCCGCGATTCCTTCGACGAACTCATCCTGTCCTTGCAGCGCATGGCCGCGGTCGATCGGGTGCTCTTCTTTGCCGACGACAACATCGGAACAAAGCATGATGGCCTGGTCTCGGTCTACGCCGACGACGTGCTCGTCGCCCGCGACATCGACGTGAAGCGCAACGGGAAGTGGCATCAGGTCCTGGTCGGTCGCCCCGCGCGGAACATAACCCTGCGCGCCCAGGGCGACGACGAGGTTAGCGTTTATCAGGTCAAGGTGTACGGCAGCTGGCTTCAGGACGGCGCCGACTACCTGATCGTGCGATGAGCCGGGGGCCCGGAACGGGCCGCTCCCGAAATGCCCGTTTTCGGGCAGGGCCTCGGATCCCAAGCCGATCTGTCGCTCCATATGCCGATTGGGCGTCTGCCTCCGCCCGCGATGCGCCGGACAAGGCTGAGTGCGGCCCCCGCCGGGAAAGGCGGGAGCCGCTGCTTTGGTGAAGGTTAGCCGAAGTGACGGCCGGTAATCATCGCCTTGATCAATGAGAACGCGCGTTTTCCGGTTGTCGTCATGTAGACGTGCAGCAGGAGGAACGCGAGATAGCAGGCGGCCAGCACATAGTGGGCCGTGGCGAGGCCCCGGGGAGTGGCCCAGGGGACGACCCTGGCGGCCAGTTCGGGGACCAGCAGGAGCAGGCCCGAGCCCAGCATGACGAACATGCCCAGGCAGTACACCAGCAGGTAGGTCAGCTGTTGCACGGGATTCATGCGCTGGCTGGCGCTGACGTGATGGGGCTTGTCGTCGCCGCGGAAGATGCCGATCAGGTAGTAGTGGATCTGCCGCCAGAACCGGCGTCCCGTTCCCCGTTTGAACGGGATGTACTGGACGATGTCGCCGGAGAGCAGGCTGTAGAGCAGGAAGACCGCGAAGTTGGCCGTCAGCAGTCCGCCCGCCACGTCATGCACGTCCACGCTGAACTCCATGGGCAGGCTCAGCCAGCCGCCGGGGAAGTGGATGCTCAGGCCGGTGGCGAACAGTACCAGGAAGAGCAGCGCGTTGATCCAGTGGAGGATGCGCACCCACAGGGAGTATATCCGCTCTCCCGGAACATCCCTTTCGGCGGCCCCGCGTCCGGTGAAGACGCGCAGCAGGCCGTGCAGGACCAGGGCGGCCAGGACGGCCAGTAGGAAGAGGTTGGCCCTGCCGTCCAGCGCGGATGTCTGGCCCAGGCCGGGAACGTAGGCATCGCCGAAGGACCCGATGATTTCCCCTTCGGGGACGATCCGGTTGACAATGGCTCCGGTGGTGCCCGGGGCGATGTTCGCCTTTTGCATCTTGGCGATGAGTTCGGCGTCGTCGAAGAACCCCTTGCCCAGGAAGGCCCCTCCGCCGTTCCGGCTGTCCGTGTAGCCCGCGATGCGGGACACGAGAAGGGAGTCGTCCTTGTTGTGGCAGGCCGTGCAATCCCGTAGGGCCTTCTCCTTGGCCTGTATCTCGTGCACCTGCGCGTCGCCGTCCGCCGGGGTATGGCATTCGACGCACCGGACGCTGGCGAAGTGGCGGTCGCGGAAGGGGAGGAACTCGTGGGAGAGGTCCTGCGTGTAGACGGCCTTCCCGGTAAGTTCCTTGTAGTGGATGGCGCTGGTGTGGCAATCCACGCACGGCCGGTTGCTGTCCGCCACGGAGGCGGAATAGGAGTCCATGGCCGTCACTCGCCGCTGCGTGTGCGGGTTGTGGCAGTCCGTGCAGGTTATCTTGCTCCCCTGCTTTTCAAAGTGCCTGCTCTTGGCGATCTGTCGCCGGACGTGGTCGAAGGCCTTGTCATGGCAGTTCATGCACGAGGGCAGGGCCTCGCGATTCACGTTGTGCGGGATTTTTCCGAAGTCCTCGGGCGCGGCTTTGGGCGCGTGGCAGACCACGCATTCCATTCTTCCGTGGACGCTCCGGTCGTACCCGTTTTCCGGAATGTGGATGTCCAGCCCGGCGCCGCGCTCGGTGACGGCCCTAAGGTCCGCCTTGCCGTGGCAGCCGAGGCACGTGTCGCGCCGGACGCCGTCGGGAAACCGCGCCGGCGCGGGCGCGGCCGGTGTGTCGGCCGAGGCCCCGTCGGCGGATTGCGGCGCGCTTCCCCTTACGGATACAGGGGCCGGATCGCCGCCCCCCGTATCCGCCCAGGCGCTGCGCAGCGGGGCCGTGCAGACCATGAGCGCCATTACTACATATATACAATGACGGTACGTTTTCACAATTTCCTCCAGTACGGCATTCCCTACTTCTTGAACTTTTCGAAAGTGAAGCTATGACAATCGGAGCACAGCACCTTGGAGGGCTGGTGCTCCTTGTGGCAGGTCGTGCACGGCACGTTCGTGCCGTAGTGGGGCGCGCTGTGGGGATTGCGTTCCAGCTTGGCCGTGACCTGGGCCATCTGCTCCGGGGTGCCGTGGCAGCGGATGCAGTTGGTGTCGTCCGGAGGAGACGTGGGCGCTTCGCCGGAGTGGCACAACTGACAGTTGGTTCCGTTCTGGTGAATTTTCTTGTGATAGTCCTTGAGCGTGCGTTCGCCCAGCATGACGCGGACCGATTCCGCGAGTTGCGCCCCGGCGGAGGGGTTGTACCCCACCGCGTCGACGCTCTCGCCGTTGGGGCCGGTCTGGCCCTCGGGCGACTGCGAAAGGCCCTCGGTGGCGACGATTCCCCAGGCGGCGGCGCCGATGGCCAGGGTCGCGGCTAAGATCATCAAGCGTTTCATTCTCTTCCCCCTCAGCTTCGGGCCTTGTTTCTGGCCGCGTTTTTGCCGGCGATGGTGCCCATGACCAGCGTTTCTGCGATGGCGCAACTGCCCAGCCGGCTCTCGCCGTGGGTGCCTCCGGTGATTTCACCGGCAGCGTACAGCTTGGGAATGGGCTGGCCGGTCCGCATGTGGGTGACCTCGGCCCGGGGGTTGATGTTCACCCCGCCCTGGCAGAAGTGGACCTTGGGCCAGGCGCGCATGGCGTAGTAGGGCGGCTTGTCGAGGTACAGGGCGCGGTCGAAGCCGAAGATGGGCTTGCCGAATTCCTCGTCCTTGCCGTTGGCCACGAATTGCTTGAAACGGTCCACCTGCTCCTGAAGCGGCTTGAGGGGGATGCCGAAGTTGTTCGCCAGGGCTTCGAGGGAGTCGAATTTCCAGGCGACGCCTTCCTTGAGGGCGTATTTGACGGTGGGCGACTTGACCGTGCCGGGCTCGGAACAGAAGGCCACCGGATAATGGATGGTGCCGTCCGCTTCCTTGCAGTGCTTGAGCTGGGCGTCGGCGCGGGTCTTGCGGTCGGCGTTTTCATTGACAAAGCGCAGGCCGTCGCGGATGTCGACCATGATGCCGTAGGGGAAGGCCGCCTGCTGGTTGAATTGCGGGGCGTAGCCGAAGCCGCTTTCGTCCGGGGATGCCCAGGGGCCGAGTTGAAAGGACCCGGTGTTGACCGGGGCCGCGTTGACCTCGAGCAGGGCGTTGAAGGATTCGGCCGTGGCCCCGCGATGGTTGGTGCAGCCGACGCTTTCGTCCAGGCTCGGATTCTGCGTCTTCCTGAAGGCGATGTCGCTGCCGAACCCGCCGGTGCAGGCCACGAAGCCCCGGTTCACCTTGTACCGGCGCAGGGTGCCGGAGTTTTCGTCCGGAAAGTAGTAGTCCTCCCGGACGACGATGCCGGCGATGCCGCCGTCCATGTCCGTCAGGATCTCCTCCAGCTTGCAGCGGTTCTTGAAGATGGCCCCGAGGCTGATGCCGCCCTTCATCAGGGGAATGGTGATGTCGCCGCCGGTGAAGTGCTCGGTCTGGAAGGTGCGCTGGACCGAGTGGCCGCCGAACTGCAACAGGACGTCCTTCCACTTGACGCCGAATTCCCTGGTCATTTCGAAGGCCTCGGCCGTGCCCGCGCAGACGACGCGCAGCAGATCGACGTGGTTGGTGCCCCGGCCGCCCTTGAGCATGTCGGCCATCATCAGCTCGACGCTGTCGTTGATGCCTTTCTCCTTTTGCAGCGCGGAACCCGCCACGGCCATGGCGCCGCCGTTGATCGCCGAGTTGCCGCCGAATACCGACATCTTTTCGATGACCAGAGTGGAGGCGCCCTCCCTTCTGGCGGCGATGGCCGCGGCGCAGCCCGCGAAACCGCTGCCGGCGATGATGACGTCGAATTCGCGATCCCATTGGTCGGACGTCGACGGCGCGGCTTTCGCCTCGCTCGTTGCAATCTGGGACAACAGGGCCGAACCGGCGGCAAGACCAGCCACCTTCAGCATGTCACGACGGCCCATCGTATCGGGCTTGCCGTGTTGTTTGATCTTTCTACTCATGACCCTCCTCCGGGTACTGTGATGGGTTAAAAAACACTTGCGTCACACTCAAATGTTTCCAAAAAGCAACGAGTGTGCCATTTTGTAATAAACTGTAATTATAAGATAAATTTATATTCCGGCAATCGGATTGCGAGGGGCGGCAGTTGATTTGCGAAATATCGCAGTTGACTTGCGAAGTCACACAGTCAAAGAATACCAACGAAGTTGTTCGCAAATGGTTATGTGCAATGAAATATCAAATAGCAGATGAAATGAGCGACAGACTTTTCGAGAACATAGTCGACAAGGTGTGTTCGACCTTGGATTTGCAGCTGGCCATTACCCATCTGCAAAAGCTACTGGAAGCGCGGACCGATATCGAGGGCGTGTTCATCGGGCATCATGCGCCCGAGGAGAAGCAGGTCTACAGCCTGGTCTACGCGGGCAAATCCCATAGTGAGGAATGCCGCCAAAAACAACCCGTCCAGGACGCGCTGCACAACTACCTCCTGTCCAACAGGCGCAAGGAACTGAATATCGTCAACCGGCTCAACGAGTTCCCCGCCATGGCCATCACGCTTCCATCCTGCATTCCCACGAGCCATTCCCTCTACGAATGCCGCGTCCGGCTGGACGGAAGGCACATCGGGATGCTGGCCTTCCACACGCCCGGCCCGCACCTGTCCGACGCGACGCTCGACCTGCTCATGAAGATACGGGGCCCCATCGCCCTGAGCCTGGCCAACAAGCTGTCCGCACTGCGGGTGTGGTCCCACGATGAGCTCGGGGATTCCGCCGTGGCCCCTGAAAGCGGAGGCCACTTTGTCTGTCCCTCCAGTGCCATGCGGATGGTGTACAGGCTGTTGAGCGCCGTAGCGCCGACGGGTAACACCGTCCTGCTGACCGGAGAAACGGGTGTCGGGAAGGATGCGCTGGCACGACGTCTGCACGATCTCTCCCCCCGCAGGGCCGCCGGATTCGTCCACGTCAATTGCGGGAGCCTGCCGGAGTCATTGATCGAGTCCGAGCTTTTCGGCCATCAGAAAGGGGCCTTTACCGGCGCCGGCTCCGACCGTATCGGCCTCTTTGAGCAGGCGAACGGCGGCACCGTGTTCCTGGACGAGATCGGGGAGCTTCCCCCGGCCATGCAGACGCGCCTGTTGCAGGTGTTGCAGAACAAGACCATACGGCGGGTGGGCGGAAGCCGCGATGTGCCCCTCGATTTCCGGGTGGTGGCCGCCACCAACAACGACCTGGAGGCCATGTGCCGGGACGGCCGGTTCCGCCGGGATCTCTATTTCCGGCTCAACTGCATCAGGGTGGAGGTGCCGCCCTTGCGGCATAGAAGGGAAGACATCCCCGTGCTCGCCGAATACTTTGTCCGGAAAAAGGCACAGGAATATGGGTGGTCGGCCGCCCCGCCGATTGGATCGGACATGGACCGCCTGGTCCGCTACGACTGGCCGGGGAATGTGCGGGAACTGGAGAACTGTCTGGACCGCTCCCTGATCCTGAGTTGCGGCGCCCCTTTTCGCGTTCATCTGGACCCGCATTTCGCCGCCGATCGCGGACACGGCGCCTCCCGCGCGCACGTCCAGGACTCCTCCATGGCCGGGGAGGGGGATGCCTCCGGGCTCTCCCAGGGCGTGCCGACACTGGATGAATGTGTTCGAGACCACATGCTGGACGCCCTCCGCCGCTCCGGCGGCCGTATTCACGGAAAGGGAGGCGCGGCCGAACTCCTGGATGTGAATCCGAGCACCCTCCGTAGTCGACTGAAAAAAATGAATATTCCTTTCGGTAGGCAATTGCCTGGCGGCTTCGGCGGCCTTGCATCGGACTAAGGTCCGGTCGACCCGATCCTCTCGCCCACCATCCGCCGACCTCACCCGGGCGAGAGCCCCGGTGATCCCCGCCCCCCCGACTCCCCCTATCCAGTTCCTCCGCGTGTTCCCGCGAGGCTGTTCGAGACGAGCGGAACGGAGCAAATCCACCGAGTGTCCTTTCTACGGCACTCATGGAAGCGAAGTTCCTTTCCTTTCGGCTTTGCCGCTAACTACCTTGGCTTGGGAGGTTTTCTACCAGCCTTTTTGCCTGTTGCGGGCAGCGGAGGGACCGAGGAAGGGGAGCAGCAGTGTCTCGGCCATGCCGATAGCGTTGCGTAATGCAAATCGTGCTCTTGATGGCGGTATCAGCTGGTGGATAAATTTGCTAATTTTGTTAAAAATAGTATTTGATTGCTTTGTAATTTAGTCTGGTTTAACAAAATAGACGAAAATTTGCTGTAATTGTGCCTTGGCGTATTGACAGGTGAAGAGTTCGAGGGCTAAATGGGTTTAGCCAGACTAAATTAATTAAGTGAAGCTTGGCTCGGCAGCCGCCGCCTGGCCGCGCGATGAGCCGACAGGCGTCACTCCCTTCTCGGGCGTTTACGGGCGATCGCCGAATCCCGCTTGATCGAGCCTCCGCCGAGCCAATCACCGAATATACAGGGATGAGACAGAGTGAAAATACAGTGTTTGAAGAATGTGAAGCGGGACGTCTCCTCCTACGAGCCTAGGCTCATCGACGCCGGTCTTTTTGAGGAGGTCCAGGCGTTCCATGGCTCCATCGCGGGGTACCGAAAGAGCGCGCTGCATTCGCTCGTTTCGCTTGCCGGGTTCATGGGCGCGGGCTCCCTTTGGGTGAAGGACGAGTCCAGCCGCTTCGGCCTGAACTCCTTCAAGGCGCTGGGCGCCTCGTACGCCATCGGCAAGGCGCTGGCCCGGGAGTTGGGCGAACCGCTTTCCGCTCTTCCCTTCCCAGTGCTCAGGGAGCGCGTCCGCGAGCGGCTGCCGCATCTGAAGCTGCTGGCGGCCACCGACGGCAACCACGGCCGAGGCGTGGCCTGGATGGGCCGCCAGCTCGGGCTTCCGGTTTCCGTGTGGATGCCGAAAGGTACGACCGCGGCGCGGCTCGAACACATCAGAAGGGAAGGGGCCGAAGCCACGGTCACGGACCTGAACTACGACGAGACCGTCCGCCTTGTGGCGCGCAAGGGGGCCGAGAAGAACTGCCTGGTCATCCAGGATACCGCCTGGGAAGGCTACGAGGACGTGCCCCGCTGGATCATGCAGGGCTATTCGATCATCGCCCGGGAACTCTTCGACGACCTGGGGGAGGCCGTCCCCACCCATGTCTTCATCCAGGCGGGCGTGGGCGCTTTCGCGGGCACCATCGCCGAATCCCTGTACGCGCTCTACAAGGACCGATGCCCCAAGGTCGTCATCGTCGAGGCCGAAGCGGCCGACTGCTTTTACCAGAGCGCCCTCAAGGGCGAGGATGTGACCAAGACCGGGGATCTGACCACAATCATGGCCGGGCTCGCCTGCGGTGAGCAGAATCCCCTGGCCAACAAGATTCTCAAGCAACTGGCCTTCGGGTTCATCAGCGCCCCGGAGTGGGCCTCGGCCAATGGAATGCGTATCCTGGCCAACCCGCTCCCGGGCGATGCCCCGGTGGTCAGCGGCGAGTCGGGCGCCGTGGGCGCCGGGGTCCTGGAACGGATCATGCGCAATCCGGAGTACGCGGACTGCAAGGCGCTGCTGGAGCTGGACCAAGACTCCAAGGTCCTGGTCTTCAGCACCGAGGGCGACACCGACCCCGGCGTGTACCGGGACGTGGTCTGGTTCGGCAAATACAACGAGCCCATGGCCTAGGCGGGCGACGTGCGGCAAAGCGTGACAGTCGAAATTCGCGGGCGGCTCATCCTGCTCAAAAGCCATTCCGGCGGGAAAGGCGAGGGGGCCGGATCGTGAGCGCCATGGATCTCTCCATCGTCAACGGCTCCGTCTACAGGGAAGGGCGCTTCGAGCGGACCAACGTCCATATAAAGGACGGGGTCATCGCGGCCATTGCCGGGGATCTCCCGGAGGTCGAGTCCACCTTCGACGCGGCCGGGAAATGGGTCCTGCCCGGGCTGATCGATCCCCACGTCCATTTCAACCTGCGGGTGGGCGGCACGGTTTCGCGCGACGATTTCCGGACCGGCTCCATGTTGGCGGCCCTGGGCGGCGTGACCACAATCATCGATTTTCTGGACCCGGCGGACACCCTGGCCGGGATGCGGAACGCCTTCGAGGAAAGGAAGCGGGACGCGGCGGGTTGTCTCGTGGACTACGGCTTCCACCCGACCATCATGGGCTACAGGGACAACCTGCGGGAACTGGCCGACTTCGTGGTCTCCCAGGGCATGCCCTCGATCAAGCTGTTCACCACCTACGCCTCCACCAACCGGCGCACGGGCGACCGGCTCATCGCCGCCCTGTGCAAGGAGTCGGAGCGGGCGGGCTTTACCGTCCTGGTCCACGCCGAGAACGACGGTTTGGTTGACGAATCCACGGGTGCGCCGTTTTCCCAGCACGGCAGGCGGCGGCCGCCCCTGTCCGAGATCAGCGAGGTCGTCAAGCTGGCCCAGATCTGCGAGTATTCCGGCGGGTACTGCTACATCGTGCACACCAACTGCGGCACCACCGTGGCGAAGCTCAAGCAAGGGTTCGCCGAGCTGTTGCGGGAGGGCCGCTTTGCCATCGAGAGCTGTCCGCACTATTTTCTGTTCGACGATTCCCGCTACGCGGACCGACTGGGCTACCGCTACGTGATGACCCCGCCCCTGCGCCCGGCGGGCGAGAGGGAAAGGCTGGCCTCGCTCTTCGACGACGTGGACGTCATTGCCACGGACCACTGCCCGTATCCCGAAGAGGCCAAGGATCACGCCTGCCTGGACGACATCCCCAACGGCATCGAAGGGATTCCGTACACGCTGCCCGCCCTTTTCCCCCTGTTCGGGGAGCGGGTGATCGCCAAGATGACCCACGAGAGCGCCCGTCTGCACGGGCTGTATCCCCGAAAAGGGGTCCTGCGCGAGGGCAGCGACGGCGACGTGGTCATCTTCGATCCCGCCAGGTCCTATGTCTTTGACGGGAACATGCCCTGGCATCGCGCGTTGGGCCGGGACGGTTCCGTTTCCCCCTATGACGGGGTGCGGGCCCAGGGAGAGGTCGTCGCGACCTTCGTGCGCGGCCGGGCGGTCATGCGGGACGGCGAGGTCCTGGACCATCAGGGAACATTCATACCAAGGGGACGCCGATGAAAAATCTCGTCATCAACGTTTCGACGTACGACTTTCAGACCTATGCGGCGGATCGGTTCGTGCTCTTCGAAGAGGCCATCCTGGCCGTGGGACCCATGGCCGAGCTGGACGCCACGTTGGCCGGGCTGGGCGTGACCAGGGACGACTGCGCCGTGACCGACGGCAAGGGTGGGATTTTGCTTCCCGGCCTGGTGGCGGGGCACACGCACCTGTACTCCACCTTTGCCCGGGGCTGGCTGACCCCCTTTGATCCCGCCTCGTTCCAGGACGTGCTCGATCAGTTGTGGTGGAAGCTGGACCGCGCGCTGGGCCGCGAAGAGGTCTACCTGAGCGGCCTGGCCGGTGCCGGGGAATTTCTGAAGAACGGCGTGACCACGATCATCGACCACCACGCCAGCGGCCGGACGATCAAGGGCAGCCTCGACGCCCTCAAGCAGGGCGTGGTCGACGAGGGCGGCCTGCGGGCGCTGTTCTGCTTCGAGACCAGCGACCGTTTCGACGTGGACGAGTGCATCGAGGAGAACGTCTCCTTTCACGAAGCCCGGCGGTCCGACGGCCAGGGACGCTGCGGGGGCATGTTCGGCATGCACGCCTCGTCCAGCCTGTCCGACGACTCCCTGAAAAAGATCAGTGAGGCCTCCGGGGACATGCCCGTGCACGTCCATGTGGCCGAGAGCCGGGAAGACGTGGACCGGACCCGCGAGCGTTGCGGGAAGTCCATTGTCGAGCGTTTCGACGGCTTCGGGCTGCTGCGGGAAAAGAGCCTCATCGCCCACGGCGTGCACATGGAGGACGACGCGTTCGCGCTGCTCGCCGAGCGGGGGTGCTCCATGGTCTTCAACCCCACTTCGAACATGAACAACGGGGTCGGCCTGCCGCCCTTGGCCAAGGCCGTGGACAACGGCGTTCCCTGGCTGGTCGGCAACGACGGCCTGGGATTCAACATGAACCGGGATTACCAGAACCTGCTGTTCACCCACCAGCTCGCGCACGGGCCGGGCAGCTTCGACTGGGGCTGGCTCTTGGGGAGCATTACGAGGGGATACGGCTACGTGAACGATCTGCTGGGATGCCGGATCGGCCGTATTCAGGAAGGGTACGACGCGGACTTTTTCGTGGTTCCGTATGCCTCCATCACCCCCGTGAACCAGGATAATATTTTCGGGCATTTCTTTTTCGGCCTCCTGGACAACCTGTCGCCGTCGTTCCTGTGGACCGGCGGGCGGCTGCGTATCCGGGACGGCGCGTTGGCCGATGAGGCCGTCTACAGGCGCGGCGAGGCGCGCCGGGTCGCCGAACGGCTGTGGCGGGACATTTTGAAGGGGTAAAGGAGCATAGCATGAATTTGAAGACGAAAGTTGCCGGTTTGGAGTTCAAGAATCCTCTTCTGCCCGCGTCGGGCCCGCTGGTCGGGGACGCGGAAAAGATGCTGGCCCTGGCCGCCCTGGGCGTGGGGGGCATGGTCAGCAAGACCGTTTCCATCAAGGGGGCCGAGGTGCCCCGCCCGTGCATCCGTTCGGGCAAGAACTGCATCACCAACGCCGAACTCTGGTCCGAATATGCCCTGGAAAAGTGGCGGGACGACATCTTCCCGGCCGTGCGCGCGGAGCTCGACCTGCCGCTGCTGGTCAGCGTGGGCTACACCAAACAGGACATGGAGACGCTCATTCCCGCGCTCGACCGGTTCGCCGAGGCCTTCGAGGTCTCCACCCACTACGTGGGCAAGGACCTGTCCGTCATCAGGGAGACCGTGAAGACCATCCGCTCCCTGACCGACAAGCCGTTTTTCATGAAGGTTTCGCCGCACATGCCCGATCCGGTGGCCTTCTGCGAGATGGTCCTGGAGAACGGGGGCAACGGCATCGTGGCCATCAACTCGCTGGGCCCGGCCATGTCCGTGGACCTGGCCACCCGGTCCGTGCCCATGGGCAACAGCCAGGGCGAGGTCTGGATGTCCGGCCCGGTCATCAAGCCCATCGCGCTGGCCTTCATCTCCCGCATCCGGCGCGCCATCCCGGAATGCGAGATCATCGGCGTGGGCGGCGTGGCCTCGGCCGACGACGTGCTGGAGTTCCTGCTGGCCGGAGCCAGTGCGGTGCAGATGCTCTCCGCGGCCATGCTCAAGGGGGTCGATCTCTACCGAAAGATCGTCGAGGACCTGCCCGGCAGGCTGGAACATTTCGGCTTTTCCTCCGTGCGCGAGGTCATCGAGACGGACCTGATCATTCCCGAGGTATCCTACGAGCGGCGTCTGCCCGTCATCGACCGGGAGGCGTGCATCCTGTGCGACAAGTGCGTGCGCGGTTGTCCCTACCTGGCCCTGCGCCATGAGGGGGACGCCATCCTGGTGGACGGGGGCAAGTGTTTCGGCTGCACGCTGTGCGCGTCGGTCTGCCCCAAAAACGCCGTCTCCTTCGGGGCCTAGCCCGGTACGGTGTGACAAGGCATTGCCATGTGTGAATGTTCGAATCTGAAGGCCGACACCGGGTCGGTGGTCAAGAAGGACCACTGCGAGAAGTGCGACGGCTCCCTGAAATATCTCGGCGACAGCGTCGAGGAAGGGCTCCTGTACGGGCGGCTCTATCGCTCCAGTGAAGCCTCTGCCGACATCGTCTCCTGGGTCCTGCCCGAACTGCCCGAAGGGTACCACGTGTTCGGGGCCAGGGACCTCAAGGGCAAAAACTTCGTCAAGCTCGTGGCCGAGGACCAGCCCGTGTTCGCGGACGGCAAAGTGACCTACATCGGCGAGCCCATTTTCCTGATCGTGGGCGAGGACCGCGAGGTCATCCGGCAAATCGGCGACGCCATCGAGATCGAGTACGACCGGCATGAGCCCATTCTCGACTTCGAGAGCCGCTGCGACCCGGACCTGGAGCACATGGTCGGCTATCATTTGGGCTGCGCGCGCGAGAAGACCCTGGAGGTCGAGGAGCGCGCCCGCCGCGTGAAGGTCGAGGAGTTCAGGACGCCCATGCAGGAGCACGTCTACCTGGAGCCCCAGACCGTGAAGGGGTTCGTGGACGACCAGGGGCGGGTCGCCGTGGAAGGCAGCATGCAGTGCCCCTATTACGTCAAGAACGCCGTGGTCAACGCCCTGGGCCTGTCCGCCGACGAGGTGCGGGTCATCCAGGCCCCCATGGGCGGGGCGTTCGGGGGCAAGGAGGATTTTCCCTGTTCCATCGGCTGCCAGGTCGCCCTGGCCGCCTCCATCCTCAAGAAGCCCGTGCTGCTGACCTTCGACCGGCACGAGGACATGATGTTCACCACCAAGCGCCATCCGTCCCTGATCCGCTACCGGACCTCCCTGGACGGGGAAGGGCGGATTCTGGGCATGAACATCGAGGTCTATTTCGACGGCGGGGCCAACCAGGGTCTGAGCTCGGTGGTCCTCCAGCGGGCGCTGATCAACAGCATCGGGGTCTATTCCATCCCCAACGTCTCGGTCCAGGGATTCGTGGTCTTCACCAACAACGTCCCCAACGGCGCCTTCCGGGGGTTCGGCGCGCCGCAGAGCGCCTTCGCCCTGGAGGCCCATCTGGCGCACATCGCCAGGGAGCACGGCGTGGACCCGCTCAGCTACAAGGAACCCTACATGGTCACGCAGGGGAGCCGGTCGCTGACCGGCGGCCTGTTCCGGGACCCGGTGCTGCTGCCAGCCATGGTCGCGGACGTGAAAAAGCGGCGCGGCTACGCGGAGCGCAAGGCCCGGTTCGTCGAGTTCAACAGGTCCAATTCCCGGTTCCGCAAGGGCGTCGGCGTCTCGATCTTTCTCCACGGGTGCGGGTTCACCGGCAGCGGCGAGCGCGATCTGATCAAGTCCGTGGTCCGGCTGGAGAAGACGGCCGAAGACGAGGTCGTCATCCGCATCGCCAACGTGGACATGGGCCAGGGACTGCTGACCACCATGAGCAAGATCGTGGGCAGTTCCTTGGGCATCGACTACAAGGACGTGCGCTTTCCCTACCCGGACACGGCCTGCGCGCCGGACTCCGGCCCCACCGTGGCGTCCAGGACGATCATGATCGTGGGCAAAATCCTGGAACGGGCGGCCCTGCGCCTCAAGGAGAGCTGGAGGCCCGGCGAGGAGATGGTCGTGGAGGAGTGCTACGTGCACGACGAGTCGGCCATCCCCTGGGACCAGGAGCGTTTCACCGGCGACGCCTATCCCGCCTATTCCTGGGGCGTGAACATGGTCGAGGTGACCGTGGACACCCTCACCGGCCACATCGACGTGGACCACGTGGACGCCGCGTACGACGTGGGCAAGGCCATCGACGACCGTATCCTCCGGGGCCAGATCGACGGCGGCGTGGTCCAGTCCGTGGCCTGGGGATACATGGAGAACATGCAGCGGCGGGACGGAAGCATCCTGCAAAGGACCATTTCCGACTACGGCCCGCCGACCTCCATGGACGCCCCGCCCATCGACAGCTATTTGTACGACAATCCCTATGAAAACGGGCCCATGGGGGCCAAGGGCGCGGGCGAGCTGACCTTCATCGGCGGGGGGCCCGCCCTGCTCGACGCCGTGGAGGACGCCCTCGGGGCGGCCTTTCACCGTCTTCCCCTCACTCCGGAACACATCCTGGAGACCCTGGAAGCCCGGGAGGAAGGTTAGCCGTGATATCGTTTACCTTGAACGGAGCGGCCGTGTCCGTCGACCTGCCGCCCGCCACGCCCCTTTTGCACGTCCTGCGCGACCGGTTCGGCCTCATGGGCGGCAAGGAAGGGTGCGGCGAGGGCGAGTGCGGCGCGTGCAGCGTGCTCATCGACGATAATCTGCACACCAGCTGCATCTATCCCCTGGGCAACGTCTCCGGGAAACGGGTGCTGACCATCGAAGGCTTCAAGGGCTCGCCGCAGTTCCAATGCATCGACGCGGCCTTCGCCCAATGCGGATCGGTCCAGTGCGGGTTCTGCACGCCGGGCATGATCCTGGCCACCCAGGCCCTGCTCCTGAAGAATCCGTCCCCGTCCGTGGAAGAGGCGCGGGAAGCGCTTTCGGGCAATCTCTGCCGCTGCACGGGCTACAACATGATCGTCGAGGCGGTCCTGCTGGCCGCGAAGAACGGAGGTGGGCTGTGGTAGGATACGTGCCTGCCGACCTTCGGGACGCCCTGCGCTTCGCCCAGGCCGAGGCCGTCACGCCCCTGGCCGGCGGCACGGACCTGATGGTCCGGTTCAAGGCCCCGGCCGCCATGCCCGCCACCCCGCTCTTTCTGGGGGCGCTGCCGGAGCTCAGGGGCGTGACCCGCAAGGACGAATTCCTGTCCATCGGGGCCTGCGAGCCCTTGGCCGGGATCATCGCCAACCCGGCGGTTCCGGCTGTGTTCCGGTCGGCCCTGGCCCAGATCGGCTCTCCGGCCATCCGCAACCAGGGGACCCTGGGCGGCAACGTCTGCAACGCCTCCCCGGCGGGCGACTCCCTGCCGCTGCTCTATCTTTTCCGGGCCGAGATGGTCCTGGCTTCGCTGGAAGGGGAACGCGTCGTCCCCCTCGACCGATTCATCACCGGGCCGGGGCGGACGCTCAGGCAAGAAAACGAGTTGCTGGTGAGCATCCGCATCCCTGACGAGTTTCTGTCCGAGCCGTATGTCTACGTCTTCGAAAAGATGGGCAACCGCAAGGCGGACGCCATCTCCAAGGCCTCCTTCGCCCTGCGCCTGGCCGTGGAAGAGGGCGTGGTCAGGGACGTGGACGCCGCGTTCGGGGCCATGGGGCCGAAGGTGGCCCTGATGACCGACTCCATCCGGGCCATGTGCCTGGGCAAGACTTTTCCCCTGGCCGACCTGGACCGGGGCGAACTCAAGAATGAACTCTACGGGCTGTTGACGCCCATCGACGACCAGCGCTCCACGGCTGCCTACCGCAAACGGGTCGCGCTGAATCTTTTGTACCACTATTTGACGACCGACAGCACGCATCAGCGCTAAGGGGGCGATTTGAAGACCATGGAATTCACGATTAACGGCCGGAAAATGGAAACCCGTGTCGATCCCAAACAGCGGCTGCTTTCCTATTTGCGGGAAGAGCTGGGCCTCATGGGAAGCAAGAACGGTTGCGGCGTCGGCCATTGCGGCGCCTGCACGGTGATCATCGACGGACAGGCCAAGCGGTCCTGCGTCGTGACCATGGGGTATTGCGCGGGCCGGTCCATCGAAACCATCGAGTCCCTCGGCAGGGACGGCCGCCTCCATCCCCTCCAGACCGCCTTCATCGACGAAGGCGCGGTCCAGTGCGGATTCTGCACCCCCGGCATGATCATGGCCGCCAAGGCGCTGCTCGACCAGAACCAGTCCCCCACCGAAAAGGAGGTCCGCGCCGCCCTGAAGCACAATATCTGCCGCTGCACCGGCTACGGGGCCGTGTTCCGGGCCGTGTCCAAGGCCGCCGCCGTCCTGCGCGGCGACATGGTCTACGAGGCGCCCGTGTTTGACGGCGGACAATACGTCGGGGCCGACGTGCCCAAGAAGGACAGCGTGGCCAAGGTCACGGGCGCGCCCATCTTCGCGGGCGACCTGAAGGAAGAGGGCATGCTCCACGGCGTTCCCGTGTTCAGCGAGCATGTCTACGCGGAAATCCTGTCCGTGGACACCGCCGCCGCGGCCTCGGTCCCGGGAGTGGAGCTGGTCGCGACCGGCGCGGACGTGCCGGGCATGAACAAGTTCGGCCTGTTCGTTCCCCAGCAGCCGGTCATCTGCCGGGACAAGGTCAAATATCTCGGCGACGTGGTCGCCTGCGTCTACGCGACGAGCCCGGAGGCCGCCCAAGAGGCCGCCGGCAAGGTGGTGGTCGAGTACAAGGTGCTTGAGCCCATGCTCGACCCCGAGGAGAACTTCAAGGAAGGCGCGCCGCTTCTGCACGACGACACGGAAAACAACATCGTCCACCACGTCGGCGTCCGCAAGGGAGACGTGGAAAAGGGCTTTGCCGAAGCCGACGCGATCGTCGAGAACGTGTACCAGACCCAGGCCGTGGAGCACGCCTACCTGGAGCCGGAGGCCTGTCTGTCCAAGATGGCCGACGGCGTCCTGACCCTGTATTCCGGCAGCCAGGGCTCCCTGGCCTACAAGAAGATGATCCAGGAGAACCTCAACCTCGGGGAGGACCGGGTGCGGGTCGTCTTCACCGCCACCGGCGGCGGCTTCGGCGGCAAGGAGGAGCCCACCGTCCAGCTCCTGGCCTGCCTGGGCACGCATCTGACCACGCGGCCCGTGAAGATGGTCATGAGCCGGGAAGACTCCATCCGCATGAGCACCAAGCGCCATCCCATGAAGATATGGATGAAGCACGGCGTCACCAGGGACGGCCGCATCACGGCCATGCGTTCCCGGGTCATCGGCGACGCGGGAGCGTACGTCTCCCAGACCAAGCCCGTGATCTTCCGCTCCGCGGTCACCGCGTCCGGACCCTATTTCGTGCAGAACGTGGAGGCCGATTCCTACGGCGTCTGCACCACCAAGAACCCCCACGGCGCCTTTCGCGGGTTCGGCAGCACTCAGGCGAGCTTCGCCTGCGAGAGCCAGATGGACCAGCTCGCCGCCGCCATCGGCATGGACCCGGTACGGCTTCGCAGAATCAACGGATTCGCCGCGGGGGTGGAGACCAGCACCGGGCAGATGCTGCGCGACGGCATCGGCTACCTGGAGACGCTGGAAAACGCCGAGAAGGGACTGCTGGAGATGAAGGAGGAGTTCGCCGGACTTGAGCGGCCCGGCCACATCAAGGTCGGTTTCGGCATCGCCAGCGCCTACAAGAACGTGGGCATCGGCACCGGGCTCGCCGACAAGGCCGGGGCCTTTGTGGAGATCACCGACCGGGGCCGCGTCCTGGTCAGCATCGGGGCCACGGACATGGGGCAGGGCGTGGACACCCTGAGCGCCCAGATAGCGGGCAGCGTGCTGGGCATACCCTACGGCCTCATCGACGTCGTCGCCTGCGATACCCTGACCTGCCCGGACGGCGGCATGACCACCGCCTCCCGGCAGACCTTCGTCACGGGCAATGCCGTGAAGGAGGCGGCGCAACTGCTCAGGGACAACCTCGCGGACTACCTGAACGGGGTCCCGGAAATCACCGAGGCGACGTTGCTCGACATCCGTTCCAGGGCGGCGCGCGACGGGGTGCGGACCAGGATCGAGCACGACTATTACCCGCCCAAGACCCACGCCCACCGGACCGACGCCAACTACAGGGAAGGCGAGGACCGGTCCACCTACGATATCCATTATTCCTACTGCTTCGCCTCCTCGGCCGTGGCGCTGGAAGTGAACGAGAAGACCGGCGAGGTCAAGGTGCTCAAGGTCCATTCCTCCCAGGACGTGGGCAAGGCCGTGCACCCCAAGAACGTCATCGGCCAGATCGAGGGCTCCGTGGCCATGGGCGTCGGGCTCGGGCTGACCGAGGAGTTCGTGGTGGACGGCGAGAAGATTCACAACAAGGACCTGCGCTCGCTGGGGCTGCTGACCAGCGAGACCATGCCCCCGGTCGTGGCCACCTACGTGGAGGAGGCCCAGGACAAGGGACCCTTCGGGGCCAAGGGCATGGGCGAGGTCGGGCTGAATCCGTTGGCCCCGGCCATCGCCAACGCCGTGTTCGACGCCGTGGGCAAGCGCATCACCGAGCTGCCCATCAAGCCCGAGAGAATCCTCGCGGCGCTGAAATCCTAATTGACGACCAATCGAGAGGAGAGGACGGGACCATGGAGCAATTCACGCTGGGGAAGAAGATCAAGGAAAAACGGATGGAGCTGGGCATCAGCCAGAAAGGGCTGGCCGAGATGACCGACCTGACGCCCGGGTTTCTCAGCCAGATCGAACGCGATCTGGCCGAGCCCTCCATCACCTCGCTGCGCAAGATCGCCAAGGCGCTCAACGTGGCCGTTTTCTATTTTCTGATCGACGACGACGACACCAGGGCGGTGGTCAAGAAGGACGAGCGGAGGAAGCTGAACTTCCATGACTCGCACATGACCTACGAGCTGCTTTCCCCGGACCTGAACCGGCAGATGGAGATGTTCATGGGGGAACTGGAGCCCGGGGCCGTGACCTGCGAGGAACCGCTGCCCCATCCCGGCGAAGAGGTGACCTACGTCCTGAAGGGGACGATGTGGATTTGCGTCGGCAACGACGAGTACACGCTGGAGGAGGGCGACACGATCTATTACCTGGGCAGCATCCCCCACCAGATCAGGAACATCGGTTCCGACATGCTGATCTTCATATCCACCATTACCCCGCCTCTGTTCTAGGAAAATCATGAAACGCATTGCAGTTGACGAAATGATCGGCACCGTGCTGGCCCACGACCTGACCCGCGTCGTCGCGGGAGAGAGCAAAGGGGTGGCCTTCAAGAGGGGGCACGTGATCGAAGCGCGCGATCTCCCCATGCTGAAGGATATGGGAAGGAACCATCTGTACGCGCTCGACGTTCCGGGGACCTCCCTGCACGAGAACGACGGCGCCCTGCGCCTGGCGGAGTCCCTCGCCGGGGACAACGTCGGCCTGTCCGGCGCCCGGGAGGGGAGGGTGGATCTGATGAGCGGCTGCACAGGGCTTCTCGACGTCAATCGTTCGCTGCTCGACTTCGTCAACGCCCACCCCGAGATCGTCGTCGCCACTCGGCACACGGATTCCGTCGTCCGCAAAGGGGATACCCTGGCCGGGGCCAAGATCGTTCCCCTGACCGTGGAAAAGAGCCTGCTGGCCGAGATCGAGATGGCGTCCGGGATAACCGGCCCTCTGCTGCGGGTGAGGCCTTTCCTCCCGCTCAGGGTCGGGATGGTGGTCACCGGTTCCGAGGTCTACCACGGCCGCATCAAGGATACCTTCTCGCCGGTTCTGGAAAAGAAGGTGGCGGCCTACGGAGGCCGGATCGTGAAAAAGGCCCTCGCTCCGGACGATACGGACGCGCTCCGCCACAGGGTTGCGGATGTCCTGCGGGAGGAGATCGATCTGCTCGTGCTGACCGGCGGCATGAGCGTCGACCCCGACGACCTGACCCCGGGGGTCATCGCCTCCATCGCGACGGACATCGTGGCCTATGGTTCTCCCGTCCTGCCCGGGGCCATGTTCATGGCGGCATACCGGGGCGAACTGCCCATCATCGGCGTTCCGGCCTGCGGCATGTACAACAAGACGACGGTCCTCGATCTCGTGCTGCCTCGCCTGTTCGCCGGGCAGAGGATCTCCCGAGAGTTTCTGTTGAGCAAGGCGCACGGCGGGCTTTGCCTCAACTGCCCCGACTGCACCTACCCGGATTGTCCGTTCGGCAAGTAGGCGACCGCTCTTCAGGGCGTGTTTACCGTGCGGCGCAGGGATCGGACGCCATTCCCCCGGGAGATGTCGAATCCGGCGGTACGGGAAACGGCAACGCGCATCCATGTTTTTTGATTTGAGAGAGAGTTGTAAGCAAACAAAATAGCTAAGAAGGAGAGAGTTCTGTGGCTACTTCACAACACGGCGGAGAGATGATCTTCAAGCTTGAGGATCGTCCGAGCCCCGTCAAGGCGTTCTTCGCCGCACTGCAACATCTGATGGCGATCTTCATTGGGATCGTCACTCCGGCAATCGTTATTTCGGGCGTTTTGGGGTTCAGCACCGAGGTGTCCTCCTACCTGATCAGCATGTCCCTGTTTGTCTCGGGCGTGGCCACCTTCATCCAGTGCCGCAAGATCGGTCCTGTCGGTTCCGGCCTGCTGAGCATCCAGGGAACCAGCTTCACCTTCCTGTCGCTGTGCATCGGCATAGGCCTGTCGGTCAAGTCGGCCGGCGGCTCCGAGCACGAGGTCCTGGCCGCCATCTTCGGCACCTGCCTTCTGGCCTCCCCGGTCGAGATGATTTTCAGCCGGTTCATCCCCTTGCTCAACAGGATCATCACCCCTCTGGTGAGCGGTATCGTCGTGACCCTGATCGGCATGTCCCTGATCAAGGTCGGCCTCACCGATGTGGGCGGAGGCGCCTGGCTGCTGCGCAACAAACCCGAGCTCTTCGCCTCCCCGATGAACCTCACGCTGGCGGGCATCGTCCTGCTGGTGATCATCCTGTTCAACAGGAGCAGCAACAAGTGGCTGCGCATGGGCGCCATCGTGTTCGGCCTGATCGCCGGGTACGTCGTTGCCGCTTTCCTCGGCAAGGTGGATTTCTCGGCCATTTCCAAGCTTGAGGCGGTCGCCCTGCCCATCCCCTTCAAGTTCGGAGTGAGCGTGAGCTGGCCCCACCTGATCCCCATGGCGCTGCTGTTCCTGGTCACCACCGTGGAATCCATGGGCGACCTCACGGCCACCTCCATGGTCTCCGGCGAGCCCGTGGTGGGCGACGTGTACATGAAGCGCATTTCCGGCGGCATCCTGGGCGACGGCATCAACTCCGCCCTGGCCGCCGTCTTCAATACCTTCCCCAACACGACCTTCAGCCAGAACAACGGCGTCATCCAGATGACCGGCGTGGCCAGCCGCTATGTGGGTATCTGGATCGCCGGCCTGCTGGTGCTCTTCGGCGTGTGCCCGGTGGTGGGCGGCGTCTTCTCGATCATCCCCAACTCCGTTCTGGGCGGCGCCACGCTGATCATGTTCGGGACGGTCGCGGCCGCCGGCATCCGGATCATCTCCAGCAGCATCATCGATCGCCGGGGCGTGCTGATCATGGCCCTGTCCTTCGCCACCGGCCTGGGCGTGGTGTTCGTGCCCGAGATCCTGCAGTCCTTCCCGCCCTTCTTCAAGGGCGTCTTCGGCTCGGCCATCACCACCGGCGGCCTCACCGCCATCGCGCTGAACATCATCCTGCCCCATGACCTGCGCAAGCTGCATGTGGACGAGCCTCTGAAAGACATGCTCTAGGCCGCCCGCCACGTCAGTCGGCGGGGGCATTACCGCCAATCAATGAAACAGAGGGGATGCGTTCGGCATCCCCTCTGTTGTTTTGTCGGCCGGTGCGACAAATCCGCATTTATTGGATTTTGTTGTCCTTGTTTCAAATTGGCGAAGCCGGTGTTTTCCGAGAACGGCCGAAACCGCCTGGACTACCGGAAGCGTGTGCGCTTTTGCCAACACGCTGCGTACGGTTAGGACGCGCGGGATAGATTCACGAGGTAGTCGCAAAACTCCGGGACGCCATCGCCAGTCTTGGCGGAAATCTTGAATGTCTCGAACTCACGGTTTAGGCTGGAGGTCTCCTCAATGGCGCGTTCGACGTCGAAATCCATGTAGGGCTGCAGATCCATTTTGGTGATGAGCAGCACGCCGACGCGGCAGAATACCGAGGGGTATTTGAGCACCTTGTCATCGCCCTCGGGCAGGGAGAGGAGTGCGCCCTTGAGGTTCTCGCCGAGATCGTAACTGGACGGGCAAATGAGGTTGCCGACGTTTTCGATGACCACGACTTCGACGCCGCTGTTCTCAAGGTCCAGTTCATCGATGGCTTCGGACACGGCCTTGGCGTCCAGGTGGCAGGCATCGCCGGTTTCGATCTGGACCGCCTTGACTCCGGCCCTGCGCACGCGATCGGCGTCGCGTTCCGTCTGCTGGTCACCTTCGATGACGGCCAGTTTGCCGCCGAGCTCCCGGGCCATGGCTTCGAGCAGGGTGGTCTTGCCGCTGCCGGGTGAGCTGATCAGGTTGATGACCGAAACGCCGAGTTCCTTGAAACGGGCGCGGTTCCTGTCCGCCTGGGCGTCATTTTTCGCCAGGACGGGGGATTGTATTTCAACTCGTGTGGTTTCCTGTCGTGCCATTGTATTATGCCTCCGCGATGTCCACCGCATCCAGTGTGAAGTCGTCGCCGCCCCGCACTTCGCGGGACAGGGATTCGCAGGACGGACATCGGTCGTAGGGGTTGATGAAGGTGTAATCCGTGCCGCAGCTCAGGCAGTGGGCCGGAGCCGCGACTTTGGTGACGATGAGTTCCGGTTGGCCGAAGCCGAGCTGGCCGGCCACTTCGGTGAAACAGAATTTGAGCGACTCTGCGTTGATGCCGGACAGTGGTCCGATGGTGCAGGACGCCGATACGAGATCGGCCCGGCCTCCAAGGGCGTCGGAAATGGTGTCGAGCATGGCTTCGGCAATGGACATTTCGTGCATGATCCGCTCCTCTAAAAGACGTCGTCCCCGACCCGGGTCTGGCGCCGGATGGAGATGACCGGCTCCTCGGACCGCTTGTCCGGTGGATGGATGAGTTCCTCCAGCCGCTTCTTGGTGGCGAGGAACTGCGGCGAAAGAAACTGCTCCGGGGAGCGCGGCATGGGCACCGGATTCTCAATGATCTCGCCCACGCGCCCGGGATGCGCTTCGAGAAAGACGACCCGGTCCGCCAGGTAGACCGCTTCGTCGAGGTCGTGGGTGATGAAGATGATGGTCACGTCCACGTTGCGCCAGATTTCCAGAAGGTACGCCTGCATGAACGCTCTGGTCTGGGCGTCGAGAGCCCCAAAGGGCTCGTCCATGAGCAGGACCCGGGGCTGGTTGGCCAGGGCGCGGGCGATGGCCACGCGCTGCTTCATGCCGCCCGAGAGTTGGTGGGGATAGTGGTTGGCGAAGTCGGTCAGGGAAACGATGTCGAGCCACTGCATGGCCTCCTGGCCGGCGGCGATTTCGCCGACGCCCCGCATGCGTTGGCCGAACATGACGTTTTGCTTGATCGTGAGCCACGGGAATAGCGTGTAGCCCTGGAAGACCATGCCCCTGTCGGCACCGGGGCCTTCAATGGGCTTGCCGTCGAGCAGAACTTGTCCGGAGGTCGGGGTCTCCAGGCCCGCGAGAATCCTGACCAGGGTGGATTTGCCGCAGCCGGACGAACCGATGACCGAGATGAATTCCCTTCGGTGCACGTCGAAGCAGACGTCTTTGAGGGCCGTTACTTCGCCTTGGGGGCTGGGGAACACCTTGCCCAGGTGGTCCACGGTCATGACCACCGGACGTTCCTTGATGGACGCGAAACGGGATGCGACTTCAGGAGCTTGTTCCCGGTAATCGGGCAGATCAAGGTTGTTGACAGCGGTCATCGGGTCCCTCCACAGCTGCTGGCGTATCCCGCATTGCCGGACGGGCCGGTGTTTTCGGCCCTCAAGTTGATTTGGACTTTTTTCCAGATGGAGCCGGTTTCGGATTCCCAGGGGAAGAGATGGCGTCCGAAAAAGGCCATGACCTGGTCGGTAAGCAGGCCGATGAGGCCGATCATGATGATGGCCGCATAGACGTTGTCGAAATTCCGGTATCGTTGCTGCTGGTAGAGAAACGAGGTAATGCCCGATTTTTCGCCGATGAGTTCCGCGACCACGAGGTAGGTCCAGGCCCAGCCCATGAGGATGCGCATGTCGGCGTACAGGCGTGGAAGAATGCCGGGGATGACGATCTTGGTCAGCAATTGCCTGCTGCTGGCACCAAGCGTCTGGGCCGCCTCCAGGAGCGAGCCGTCCAGTTGCCGGGTGGTGTTGGCGACGATGAGGACCATCTGGAAAAACGTGCCGATGAAAATGACGGTGATTTTGGGCGCGTCCTTGAGCCCGAGGATGGCCACGGCCAAGGCGCCGAAGACGGGCGCGGGCATGTAGCGGATGAAATCCACGAAGGGCTCTGTCAGCCGGGTGAAGAAGTCGTAGGTGCCGCACATGATTCCGAGAGGAACACCGAGCAATGCCGAATAGAGAAAGCCCCAGAAGATGATCTTGAAACTGTGCCACAGGGATTCGTGCAGCCACTTGTCTCCCCTGCGCTGGGGTTCGGCGGTGAAGGCCGTGTAAAAGGCGCGGGCGACTTTGTGCGGCGCGGGCAGGTAGATGGGGTTGGCCGGATCGCCCTGGGCCAGCGTGGCTCCGGCCGCCGCGAGTTCCTTGTTGCGGGATTCGAAGACGTCCTTTTCCACAAGCTGGCCTTTGGCGACGTAATCGTAATCGCCTTTCACCGAGGTGTCGCCCGCGTTGGTTATCTCAACCAGCGGATGCCAGACGTACGGGCAATAGCTGACGATCGACCATGCAACGAGAGGCAGGATGAACGACATGATCGTGAGGATCAGTTTTCTTCTGGGGTTCAGTTCTTTTCTGACGGTGAACCAACTGCTGAACATCGAGTGAGCTCCTGGAGGCATAGCCGCGCCCGGCGGTTCGCCGGGCGCGGCTCGTTGTATTTACTGGACGAGAGTTGGATCGAGGTGTTCGCCGTCGGCGATGCGTTTCTTGTACACGCCGTTGTCCACGTTGAACTCGTCCACGACCTTGTTGGAGCCGTAAACGGATTCGAGCGTGTCGCCCTTCACAAAGTGCTTTTTGTTGCCGGCCTGGCCCAGGAAGTGGGTTCCCTTCATGAGCGGGGCGTACTCCGCCGGGGAAAGCCCCACGCGGTTGCTCATGATTTCCAGGATCTCGTCACGGTTGGAGGGATCGGCGATGTAGTCGGCGATCTTGAACCAGACCTTGACGACCTTGGCCCATTCGGCCTTGTGTTCGACCAGGCTCTTGGGGTTGACGCAGAGCAGGTCGTAGATGATGCCGGGTACGTCGGCGCTGCTGAAGACGGCCTCGGAGCCGGGCATTTCGCGCAGGGCCTGGCCGGAGTTGGGCTGCCAGGCGACGATGGCGTCGACCTCGCCGGAGCCCAGTGCCTGCGGCGTTTGGTCGGTGGGCATGTTCACGATTTCAATGTCGGATTCGGACATGCCTGCGGATTTCAGGGCGTTGAGCAGGAGCAGGTGGCTCACGAAACCGACCTCGACGCCGACCTTCTTGCCCTTGAGCTGCTTGACGGACTTGATGCCGGGCCTGGCCACGACCATGTCGTTGCCGTTGGAGTAGTCGTTCATGACAATGCCGACGGACGGGGCGCCCTGGGAGGCCATGACCAGGGCGTCGCCGTTGGTCATGGTCACGGCATCGACCTTGCCGGCGGCAAAGGCGTCCATGGACGGGACGTATTCGAACCAGACGAACTCGACGTCAACGCCTGCTTCCTTGAACCATCCTTTCTGGATGCCGATGTCCCAGGCGACCCAGCCGGGCCAGTCGCTGTAGGCAACCTTGAGGGGACGTGCGTGGGCGGTCACGCTGCCGAGCGCGAACAGGGCCAGGGCCAGGAATAGAACGATGCGGGGTAAACGGGACATGGGACTCTCCATATGTAAGTTGTTGGTTAAGCTGTGTTCTTGGTGTTTATGCTCAGTCCTTCGGACAACTTGATGGCAGGGCGTTGGGTCTTCAGACGGTAATCCCACCACATGCCCATTGCGCGTTGGCGGAACCAGGCGCCCACGTTCGGATGGTCGCCGATGGGAACGGTGAGCGGAATCGGCCGGCCGAGCTCGCCGGAGATGTCCCCCACCATGGTTTCCGCGAAATCCCGGTGTTCGCACGGCCACAAGTACTGGGCCGCCACTATGGTCGGGAGAGGCCCGGCGGCGAACCGTTTGAGGGCCGGGGCGAGCATGGGATTTCCATGGCGGACGAAGCCGATCTCTCCGGTGGCCGCGCCTATCTCTTCCCACAACAGCCGCATGAGCTTGTAGGATTCGGCCCGAACCTCCGGGTCGCCGTCGCCGGAGGCGGCCAAGAGCAGACGGAATTGGCCCGGGCCGGTGACCCCGAGGTCCATGGCCGCCCTGCGGCCGGCGTCCGCCAGGGACGCCAGCAACAGGGGGTGACAAGGTTCAACGCCGTCATAGAATATCCGGGCGTCGTGATTTTTCTTACGCGCCCAGACAGCCGCATCGGCCAATGCCCGCTTGACGAACAGGTCAATGTGCATCTCCGCCGGGAGCATGAACACTGCTTCGGCTTCGCCGCTCGCCCCGAGCAGCGTCTCTTCCAGCCCAGCCCCCGGGCAGAGAGGGTCGAGGTGGACGAACTCCGCCTTGACCTCACTGCCGATGGCTTCGGAGCATTCGGCCGCAAGGGCTTCCGCGGCCCGCAGGGCCATGGGTTGGCGGCCGATACCCAGCGAGGTGTGCGGCAAGAGGATGCGCAGTTGATCTTTGCGGGACATGCGGGCCGCCTATTTGAGTTTGCCGCCGAGGCGGTCGTGCTTGACCATGGTAGCCAGGACGTCGACGATGGAACGAACGCCGAGCAATGCGGTGATGTCCGACACGTCGTACGGCGGGGCGACTTCGACCACCTCCATGGCGGCCACGCCTTCGGCGGCCACGCCGCGCATGATCGCCAGCGCCTCGCGGGGGAGCAGGCCGCCCGGTTCGGGCCAGCCGGTGCCGGGGACGAAACCGGCGTCCACGGAATCGATGTCAAAGGACAGGTAGACCGCGCTCGCACCTTTCCAGGCCACCTCAAGGGCCATGTCGATGGTATCCTGAATGCCCATTTTCTCCACATCCTGGACAGTCATGACCGTGCATTCCATGTCGCGCCCGGCCTTGACGCCGGGGCGGGGTACCTGCCATCCGCCGATCCCGATCTGGACGAGGTTTTTGGGCGGCACGTTGGGCATGTTGGTGGCGTGGAACCAGGGGCAGGTGTGCATGATCTCGTCCATGTCCTTTTCCTGGGTGTCGACGTGGCGGTCCAGGTGGATGATGCCGACGTTGCCTTCCACGCACTCGGCAACGCCCCGGACGCACGGGTAGCCTATGGAGTGGTCCCCGCCCATGATGATGGGCATGGTGCCCTGATCCATTATGTGGGCCACGCCTTTGGCGATCTGGTCGTGCGCCTTGGTGATGTTGGACGGGCAGAAGATGTCGCCCACGTCGCACAGAGCCAGGGATTCGCGGAGGTCCACGCCCAGCTCATAGTTGTACGTGGTGTACAGCGACGAGATGCGGCGCATGGCCTGGGGGCCGAATCGGGTGCCCGAGCGATAGGTGACGCCGATGTCGAAGGGCACACCGACGATGGCGGCGTCATATTCTCCGACCTTGTTGACGTCTTCCAGATAGGGAGCCTTGAGGAAGGTGTTGATGCCGGACCAGTGGGGCAACTCGCCGCGCTGGAAGGTGGAAAAGACGGTCTTGTCTTCGATGGAATCGGCCGGTTCCAGGCCGAGTTCCTTGCCCCGCCTGACCTCTTCCCACCATTTTTCTTCGGGGATGTCCTTTTCCAGTTCTCGAGCGATCATGCCTTCCAGATGCGACGTGTCGGGGAGTTCCCGGTCATGCTCCCGAAAATTGGGCGCATGCTTCTTGTAGAAGCTCATAAATACCTCCGGTAAGAGTAAATGCGGAACCAGCGGCGTCCAAACGGCGCACGTACAAGACGACGCCATAAAGCTGCGAATTATTGCGCCGGAACTGCGCGAGTGGTGTATCCAGTGGAAGATGAGGCTGAACGACGCAATCGGTCATGCGGCCTCGTGCGAGGCTATGAAATGGGCGGTCCGCAGATCGGGATGACCTGCTGTGCATTGTAGAGGTAGCGGTATCGCTTCATGAATGCTTTCATAGAACAAGAGCTAATGCACATTTCGGACCAGAAAGGGTGACTTTGAGGTAGTTCGCTTTGCCAGCCAAGCTATATTGGGATGTTATGGCTAGTTTAGCCTGTGGCGGAACTCGCTGATTATGTCTATGTCCGTATAAAAAGATGACAAAAATGTTTATTTTCGAAAGAGGTAAGGGCTAAGTCGTCAGCCGCGTGGAGAATGAGCCATAACAAGAGCTTTGAGAGGATTGCCCGTTAATTGGGTTGCACAAAAATGGGAAATTTGATGAGTGCCGAAAATTGAAACTGAGCCACTGGCCTGTGCTTAGTATGCTGATCATGCTAATATATTGAATTATATAATATAATAGTCAACCGTATGTGTCTTGTCCGCAATGTGCGGTATCAGTTTTTCTTTCCTGGTAAGGAATAAAAAAAGCCTCACAATGGCGCAAGTCATTGTGAGGCTTAATTATCGTTGGAGCCAGGAATCGGAATGGAACCGACGAGCTACTGATTACGAATCTGCGTAAAAATAAATAATAAATTATTACGATATATTATCTAATTTTGACGCACTGATTGTGTGAGGGGTTTCTGTGGGTGTTGTGATTGTGTTTGGCATCACTCCGAAGGGGCGTAAAACACGTTGCAGCACGCCTTGGAGTTTCGAGATGGCCACGCCGTAGTTGGTGATCGGCACGCCACGGCGTTTGCATTCGGCGATGCGCCGGAGCATCTCGGTGCGGTTCAGCATGCATGCTCCGCAGTGGACCACCAGGGCGAAGCGCTCCAGGTCCTCGGGGAAGTCGTGCCCGGCGTAGACCTCGAAATTGAGGTCCCGGCCCGTGTACTGGGCCATCCAGCGCGGGATCTTGACCCGCCCGATGTCGTCGGCCACGTCGTGGTGTGAGCAGGCCTCGCCGATGAGCACGGTGTCGCCGTCCTTGAGGGTGTCGACGGCCGAGGCCCCTGCCACCAGGCTGTCCAGGTCGCCCTTGTACCGGGCGAACAGGGTGGAGAAGGTGGTCAGGGGGATGTCGTCCGGCACGTCCCCGGCCACGCTCATGACCACCTGGGAGTCGGTGACCACCAGGGCGGGCGGGGTGCGCATCCCCAGGAGCGCGGCCTCGATCTCCCGCTCCTTGACCACGGTGCCCAGGGCGTCGCAGTCCAGAATTTCACGCAATACCTGCACCTGGGGCAGGATCAGGCGGCCCTTGGGCGCGGCCAGATCGATGGGCACCACGCAGACCACATGGTCGCCCTCGCGGATCAGGTCGCCGAGGATGAGCCGCTCCTGGCGATACTCGGGCGGAACGCTGTCGATGAGCCGGCGCTTGAGCCGGTCCACGCCCCGCCCCGTGGCCGCCGAGACGTGCAGGAACGGGGCGTCGAGCCCCTCGGGCGTGTGCTCCTCGGGCCGCAGGTCCGCCTTGTTCCAGGCCACGACGTGCGGGATGTCCATCTCGCGGATGGTCCTGAGCAGATCTTTCTCGTAATCGGTGAATCCCTCCTCGCCCAGGACGATCACGGCCACGTCGCAGCGGTAGAGGACCTTTCGCGTGGCCTTGACGCGCAATGCGCCCAACTCGCCTTCGTCGTCCAGCCCGGCCGTGTCGTAGAAGGTCACCGGGCCCAGCGGGAGCAACTCGTAGTGCTTGGCCACCGGGTCCGTGGTGGTCCCGGGCGTATCCGAGACAATGGCCGTCTCCTGGCCGGTCAGGGCGTTGATCAGTGAGGACTTGCCCGCGTTGCGCCGTCCGGCCAGGGCGATGACCAGCCTGACCCCGCGCGGCGCCTTACCCGACATGGTCCCTCCTCGGGGAGAACCCCTTGGATGCGGACGGGACGAAACCCATGGCCTCGATGGTCCGCCTGGCCGAGTCCAGAGACCCGGTCCTGTCCAGGCCGTCGGCGTTCTTGCCCGGATAGATGGTGTAATCGCCGCGCAGCTCGTCGGGCGTGATGGACGGCATGAGCACGTTGCATCCCCTGGCCAGGGCCTGGGCGCGGCCGCCGGGGTGCAGGGCGTCCAGGGCCGAGGTGGCCGGGATGTTCGCCTTGGGATTGAGCAGGCGCAGCAGGGCGGTCATGCGCTGGGACAGGACCACCGAGCCGGGCGGGAACGAGGCCAGCGGGGTGTCCGGATTGGGCACGAACGGGCCCACCGCGATCATGTCCAGATCCAGTTCGGTCAGGAAGAGGATGTCGCGCAGGGCGTCCATGGGCGTGGTGCCGGGCAGACCGGCGATGACCCCGGAGCCGACCTCGAAGCCCAAACGGCGCAGCTCCTCCACCCGGTGGAGCCGGGCGGTGAAGTCCTCGCCCTTGCGCAGGTCCTTGTAGCGTGCCGGGTCCGTGGTCTCGAGCTTGATCAGGCAGCGGTCCGCCCCGCAGTCGCGCCAGTGGGCGTACTCGTCGACCCCCCGGTCGCCCAGGGAGAGGGTCACGGCCACGTCGTGGTCGGCCTTGATGGCACGGATCAGCGCGCCGATCTGTTCCCTGGAATAGGCCGTGTCGTCGCCGGATTGCAGGACCACGGTCCCGGCCCCCTGGGCCACGGCCAGGGCCGCGCTCTCGAGGATGGCGTTCGAGTCCATGCGGTAGCGGTTGAGGTGCCGGTTTCCGGCGCGCAGGCCGCAGTAGCGGCACTGCTTGTCGCAGACGTTGGAGAATTCGATGATGGCCCGCAGATAGACGTCGCTGCCGAATATCCAGCGGCGCATCTCGTGGGCGCGGGCGAACAGGAAGGCGTCGTCCGAGCCGGTCAGGGCGTCGAGAATGTCGTGGGTGTTCATGGGGCTGTCGTGGCCGGGCGGTCCCGGAGGTCGAGGTTGCGCGCGGAGTCGGGGGCCAGCGAGCGGCAGGCGCACATGGCCCGCGCACACTCGTTGACCAGGCGGAAGGCGGCCACGGCTTCCTCGTCCGCATGGGCCGGGGGCTTGCCCGCCATGGTCCAGGAGAGCAGGGTGGGCACGTCCGCGCGGATCATGCCCCAGAATCCCTGGGGGGCGTGCGCCCCGGAGTGGGCGTACTGGCCGAAAATGATGACGTCGTCCACGATGAGCACGGGCAGGCAGGGCAGCCGCCGGGCCGGGTGCAGGCGCACCTTGTCCGGATGGCCGGCCGCCAGCTCGCTCATGTAGCGGTGGGACAGGGCCACCTCGTCGTCCGTGGCCTGGGTGGAGATGCCGAAGCGCAGGGCATCCAGAAACGGCCTGACCCAGGGCTCGCGGCTTTCCGGCTCCAGGACGATGATGTCCAGTCGTTCGAAGTCGGGCCGGGACAGGGCCGTGGTCAGGGCATCCCGGTGCGGCCGCGAGCGGGCGAAGGCCCCATACACGGCCGCGTGCAGGATGATCCTGCGGCCCGCGGCGAACAGGGCCGGGGTGTCGAGTTGATCGATGCCGACGACGAGCTTCATGGTCTGCGCACCTCCTCGAATTCCTCGGGCGTGAAGCCCAGTTTGCACAACCGGCGGGGCGAAAGCAGCCGCTCCACGGCCTCCCTGGAGGCGATGCCCGTCGCCTCGATCCGGGCGGCCACGGTCTCGCCCCTGTCGTCCGCCTCCTTGACGATCCGCTCCACGGCCCCGTAGCCCAGCGCCGGAACAAGGACCGTGGCCAGGGCCATGCTTTGCTCGACGTGGTTGCGGCACTGTTCGGGCCGGGGTTTGATGCCGTCCACACAGCCCCAGGCCAGCCCCCGGCAGGCGGCGGTCAGCAGACTCAGCGACTCGAGCAGGGAGTGGGCGATGAGCGGCAGCAGGTGGTTGAGTTCGAGCTGGCCCAGTCCTGCGGCCATGGTCACCACCTGGTCGTTGCCCATGACCCGCAGGGCGACCTGGGTCACGGCCTCGGGCATGACCGGGTTGATCTTGCCAGCCATGATCGACGAGCCCGCCTGGAGCGGGGGGAGAACGATTTCGCCCAGCCCGGCGGCCGGGCCGCTGGAAAGCAGGCGCAGGTCCGAGGCGATCTTGAGCAGGTTGGCCGCGCATGCCTTGAGCATGCCCGAGACCTCGACGAAGACGTCCGCGTTCTGGGTGACGTCCACCAGGTTCTCGGCCCGGGACACGGGCAAGCCGGTCACCTCGGCCAGGTTGCCGGCCACGGCCAGGACGTAGTCGCGCGGCGCGCCAAGCCCGGTGCCGACGGCCGTACCGCCGAGGTTGACCCGCTTTATGCGTTCCCGGCACTTGAAGATGCGCCAGCGGTCGCGGGCCACGGCCTCGGCAAAGGCCCCGAAGGTCATGCCCAGCGTCATGGGCACCGCGTCCATGAGTTCGGTCCGGCCCACCTTGACCACGTCGCGGAACTCGGCCTCCTTGCGCTGGAGGCCCGCCTGGAGGTCCGAGACGGCCTCCTCCAGCCCGGCCAGCATCGCCAGCACGGCCACGCGCAGGGCCGTCGGGTACACGTCGTTGGTGGACTGGTGCATGTTCACGTGGCGCAGGGGATCGACCAATTCCCGGTCGCCCCGCTCGCCGCCGAGGAGTTCGGCGGCCCTCGCCGCGATGACCTCGTTGAAGTTCATGTTGGTCGAGGTCCCTGCGCCGCCCTGGAAGGCGTCGACCACGATCTGGTCGTGGAGTCCGCCTTCTGCAATCTCGGAGCAGGCCTCGACGATGGCCGGTCCGCGCTCCCCGGACAGGTATCCGAGGAGCGCGTTGGTTCTGGCGCATGCCTGTTTGACCCGGGCGAAGGCCCGAATAAAGGCCGGAGGGAGGCGGTATCCGGAGAAGGGGAAGTTGCGCACGGCCCGCGAGGTGTGGACGCCCCAATAAACGTCCGCGGGAATGGACATGGAGCCCAGCCCGTCGCGCTCGATCCGGGTACCTTCCGGCCTGTTTTTCGGCATCTTTCGCCTCGGCCAGGGGTTACAGGTACAGGTCCCGCTCGCCCGCCTCCATGCGCGCCAACCGGTCGGTCAGCAGGTGCTTGCGGTCGGGGTCGGGGAAATTGTCGACCTCTTTCCGGATCAGCGCCTCGCCGATGGCCTTGGTCTCGGGCGAGGCGTAGTCCTCGAGGTATTCCTTGAAGGTCAGCAGACCGTTGGGCAGGCAGAACTTCTGGATGAAGCCGGTCTTGGCCAGCTCCATGAAGTGCTCGCCGGTGCGGCCCAGCCGGTAGCAGGCCGTACACCAGGACGGCACGTAACCGTGGTCGCCCGCGATGGAGCGGATGACCTCGTCCAGGCTGCGGCTGTCGCCGACGCAGAACTGCTGCACGTCGGGCCGGTCGTATTCCGGGTCGGAGTACGCGCCGGGGTAGGTGCGGGACCCGCCGGACAGCTGGGACACGCCCACCTCGATCAGCTCCCTGCGGAATTCGGAGTTCTCGCGGGTGGTCAGGATCAGGCCGGTGTAGGGCACGGCCAGCCGGAGCACGGCCACGATCTTCTTGAACTCGTGGTCCGTGGTCGGATAGGGCGGGTTGTAGGCGATGTCCGCATTGAGCGCGGGCTCCAGCCTGGGGAAGGAGATGGTGTGCGGGCCCACGCCCCAGTCCCGTTCGAGCTGCTTCGCGTGATGGAGCAGGCCGAGGACCTCGAAGACCGGGTCGTACAGGCCGAAGAGCGCGCCCATGCCCACGTCGTCGATGCCCGCCTCCTGGGCGCGGTGCATGGCGTGCAGCCGCCACAGGAAGTCGCGCTTGGGGCCGGACACGTGCAGCTTTTCGTAAGTCGGCCGGTGGTAGGACTCGTGGAAGCACTGGTAGGTGCCGATGCCCACCTCGTGGAGCTTGCGGAATCCTTCCACGTCCAGGGGTGCGCAGTTGATGTTCACCCTGCGGATCTCGCCGCTCTTGGCCGAGGTCACGGCATAGACGTCGCGCACGGTCTGGGCGATCCAGTCCGCGCCGAGCTTCGGGTGCTCGCCATAGACCAGGAGCAGCCGTTTGTGGCCCAGGTCCTCCAGAACCTCCACCTCGCGCTTGATCTCCTCCGAGGTCAGGGTGCGCCGGTCGAGTTCCTTGTTGGAGGCCTTGAATCCGCAGTAGGCGCAACGGTTCTTGCATTCATTGGTGATGTACAGCGGAGCGAAGACCACCAGCCGGTTGCCGTAGATGGCCTTCTTGATGTGCATGGCCGTCTCGAAGATGGCCTCGTCCAGGTCGCGGTCCTTGTTGCGCAGCAGCGCGGCGGCCTCCTCCGGGTCCAGCCCCTGCTTTTCCCGCGCCTTGGCCAGGATTTCCCGGATACGGCCGGGTTCCGGGTTCTCGAACCGGGCCATCTCTTCGCGGATGGTCGCTTCGTCAACGAAATTGTGCAGGCCCTCGCCCAGCGTGCTGTCCTGTTTCATCGGTTGCCTCCGTGTAGTTATACGAGAAGTGATTTGACCCGAACGCCTTCGAGATTGCCCAGTTTGCCGGTCAATGCCCCCACCTCGTCGGTGGTCGCCTCGATGATCAGGTCGATGATGCTGACGCCCCTGTCCCTGAAAGGCAGCCCCATGCGCCCGACGATGATCTCGCCATGGTCGCTGAGGATGGTGTTCACGGCGCTCGCCGCCCGCTGCCTGTCCTTGATGATGATGCCGATGATGCCGAGTCGCTTCTGCATCATTGTTCCTCCCTGTTCATGGATTGGCTCCGCAAAGAGAAAAGCCCGGTTTAGCACTCCCGGGCCTTCTGCTTGCGGAAACGGGGATGGAGCGTCTGGACGGTGTCTCTGCCGTGGAGTTCGGGCAGGGCCAGGCGGCTCCACCCTGAGGTTCAGGCGAACCCTTCCCGCAGGCAGATCTTCTCCGGTTTGGAGGTGTTCCGGAGACAATCCTTACGGGAAAAAATATTACTAATCAATAAAAAATTATACTGAGCGCATAACTTTTTATAAAAAGTATTACCAAGTCGCGAAGAATAGAGACGCGTCGGGGGGCATTCGAAGGAAAGAAGGGGAGGGGGAAGCTTGGCCCTAGGATCAGAGGGGGTCCTTGCCGCAGGTCGAAGCTGTCGGTGCTTAGAAGTTGAACTTGTAGCCCTTTTCCTTGAGGGCGGTGACCCTGGAGCTGCGGTCCACGTAGTGGGTGTGCAGCAGGTGGTGGGACATGTGGCCGCAGGGGCCTTCATGCAGGAACCCGTCCTCGCGGTTGTAGAGCTTCTTGATCATCGGGTTGTCCTGGGACTTCCTGATCTTGTAGATCTTTGCGTCGGCGTCGTAGACGGACTTCTGGCGCAGGCCGACGAAGTCCATGGTGGCGGCGACCGCTACCTTGGTCATGTTCAGGCCGAGCACGGTGTAGCCGGCCATGAAGCCGCAGGCCTTGATGAATCCGCGTCTGTTCAGTTTCATGGTTTCATTCCTCCTTATGCGCCGACCCTGCGGGCCCGGAAGCGCTTGTTGATCTGGGCGACGGTGGACCGGAACAGGGAGGCCCTGATCTCGGGATCGACGGGCTGTCCGCCGCCGTTCACGCAGCCGCCGGGACAGGTCATGATCTCGATGAAGTGGTACGGGGACTTGCCTGCACGGACCTCGTCGCACAGCTTGGCCGCGTTTTGCAGGCCGCTGGCCACGGCCACCTTGACCGTGCCGAAGTTGGGCACCTTCACGTCGGCGGTATTGATGCCTTCGTGGGTGCGCACGACCTTGATGTCGGGATTGTTCAGTTTTTGGCCGGACAGGACTTCATAGGCCAGGCGCAGGGCCGCTTCCATGACGCCGCCGGAGTTGCCGAAGATGGTCGCCGCGCCGGTGGAGTCGCCGAGGATCGGGTCCGGGCCCTGGGAAGGCAGGGCGTTGAAGTCGATGCCCGCGGTCTTGATCATGTAGGCCAGCTCGCGGGTGTCGATGGTAGCGTCGATGTCGCGGAACCCGCTGTCCGCCATTTCGGGGCGCATGCCTTCGTATTTCTTGGCGATGCACGGCATGATCGAGACCGTGTAGATCTTCTGGGCCGGGGTGTGGGTCTCTTCGGCGCCGTAGGTCTTGGCCAGGGGGCCGAGCATGCCGATGGGCGACTTGCAGCTCGACATGTTGGGCAGCAGGTCGGGGTAGAAGGTCTCCGCGAACTTGACCCAGCCGGGACAGCAGGAGGTGAACTGGGGCAGGGGACGGGCATCCTTCTGGCCCTGCTCCTTGACCCGCTGGATGAGTTCGGTGCCTTCCTCCATGATGGTCACGTCGGCGGTGAACTCGTTGTCCCAGATGTAGTTGAAGCCGAGTTGGCGCAGGGCCGCATGCATCTGGCCGCCCACGTAGGTGCCGGTGGGCGCGCCGAAGCACTCGCCCAGGCCGTAGCGCACCGCGGGGGCGGGCATGGAGACCACGATGGTGTTCGGGTCTTTCAGTTTCTCGAAGATCTCATCGACGTACGATACGCCCTCGTAGATGGCGTCGTAGGGACAGTTGACCAGGCACTGGCCACAGTTCATGCAGGCGGCCGGATCCACCACCTGGTGGATGCCCTCCTCGTTGATGGACTGGATCGCCCCGGTGGCGCAGTGCTCCTCGCAGGTACCGCAGGCTTCGCACTTGGTGGCGTCGACCTGGACGAAAAACAGGCTGTCCGGATCGATCCCCCTGGGTGCGTTGGTTTGGGTCATCACGCCTTCAATCGGTTTCATTGTGCCCTCCTTGTTGGGGTGGATTGAAGACAGGTCCGCTGGCACCACCGCCGGTGCGGACTTGGGTGTGCATCCTGACATAGGATACCCTCCTCGGCCGACAGCCCTTTCCGGAGGAATGGGCCGTTAGCACAAATATAAAATTAATAACACAATAAAGGTACTATTTTATAAATAGTACCTCTGTCAAGATGAAGGAGCCGGGAGAAATGTCAAGGAAGTGAAGGGCAAAGTCCGGGGCATGACCGTTGGGGGGCTTAATCGGCCGAGGCCTGCTTACCACATGAACTTCACAAGTTGTTGGATGGAGTTGCGGCGAGAAACTTTGATGTCTTTCAGTATCCGCATTTTGAAAGTTCAAGCCCTTTGATGGTGTGCGACAGGCGTTGAACGCCCACGGAATGAGCTAGTGTCCCAATATTGCCCCAAAAACTCTGTGGAATAACAAAAAAAGGGTTTAGCAGTATGCTAACCCATTGATTTCGTTGGAGCCAGGAATCGGAATTGAACCGACGACCTACTGATTACGAATTGGTATGGAGGTTTTTAGTGAGAAGCCTGTATTGCTTTGAACAGATTGATATTGCTTGAAATGCCGAGAAGTCTGTATGCCCTGGAAAGTGCCTAAAAGTGCCTAAAACTGTCTAAAACTACCGAAAAGTGTCCGCAGTTTGCGTACAGTTTGCGTACAGTTCATGAGGGGGCATTTTGCCCATTGGCGTTGTCAATGTATAGGTGTGTCATTCCCCGTTTTCATGGTGGTATATTCAAAGAAATGCCTGCGAAGTGGTGGCAAGGTTGCGAAGCAAAGGACGGCGATGTTGAACGCTGTGGGAACGCCGTAGAACAGGGCGTTGCCGAGATCCCAATTGCCATCAAGAATTAATGATATGCAGGCCCACCCGGGGAAAGCGATAGAGGGGAGTGAAGCGAGTATGTCCAGAGAGCGTCTTTTGTATCGTTCAGGCCATTTGTTAATGAGCCTGGCAATGAGGTGCGTATTGGCAAGTACGAAAGCAGCCATCGCACCCCATAGAACCCATGCCAATGGGCTCCAGTAGTTGAAACTGAGTGTGATCGCATCAAGCAGAAAAAGGCCGGTACCCATAACTAAAAATGCGCCAACAGCGATTGTCTGGACCGATAGCCCTAGGAGCAAGATCATACGAACAGCTCTAGGTACATTACGATACAGTTGTTCTTGGTAATTCATGTTGTTTATATGTGCTGCTGATGGGCTGTAGTCAAGCATTGGCAGTGGGGCTGCCATTTCGCATACCCACTTCCAATGACGACAAGAAACTCGCCTCGTTTACTTGAGTAAAGGAGATTTTTGTCCTTTAATGACCATCTCATTGTCCCTGGGGTCGTCGAACCAAGTTCTCCAGAAGCTCATCTTGGAGGTTAACGAAAATACCTGAGCCGCTCCAGCTGCAGCTTGGGTAAAAGAGGCATTCAATCCAAGTGCTTTTGTATATAGACCATAGTGGTAATTGCCGAAGTCCTCGTATTCGGGATGCCCACCTCGTTTGTAGTCGTATTTGGCTCCATCTTTGAAATTGAAGAATACCCATATGCATTTCAATGAGAAACTTGCTGTGGAATATGGCGGGAAGTTAAAAATGAATGGCTCACAAATCCTTTTTATCCGTCTTGCTTCTGCAATATTGGCTGCCAAATTGACACCTTGTGGCACAATGATGGCCCGGGATCGTCCCGTGACTTTGATCGCCTCGAACTCTTCAATCTCGCACTTGCAGTTCGGGTGAACCGGGCCGGGCCTTTCTTCAAACCAGACGTCTTTCATGGCTTGGCATTTCTCGCAGGCATGGGGGTTGGGCTTGTATCGCCAATAGGTTTTCGGTTCGTTGGGCGTGTCGCTGTCTGCCGTGTCCGTTCCGGCCTGTGCGGACATGTGTTTCGGCATGCCGTTCACCAGTTGATCATCACCGATGTGTTGAATCCATCTTTCTCCCATGTTCTTTCTCCTTTTGCCTTTAAAAGGCTGTCTTGATTTGCGGAAAGCATAACACGGGGTTTTGGACGATGATGCGTCGCGCACGGAGCCTGCCGGTGAAATGCAAAGAGGTGGCGGTGAAATACGGATGGGAAACCGCAAATACGGCTTGACAGGTTTTTGAAAGGCTGGTTGCGGGGTAAGATGCAGGCGTTGTGACCAACCGATTTGAGCTTGGACGGAATCAGTAGTCGGCGGCTGGCAACTCGTTGAAATCATTGAGTGCGAGTTGCAAGTGTCCGCAGATTGTACGCGCGGAACAATCAGTTTCAAGCGTTTCAAGCAGAAATAGGAAAAGCCCCTCGGTGACATAACTCACTGAGGGGCCAAACTTTTCCTGGAGCCAGGAATCGGAATTGAACCGACGACCTACTGATTACGAATCAGTTGCTCTACCAACTGAGCTATCCTGGCGAAACGGGAGTCGATTTTTATACCAGGTGGCGGGGGCGGTCAAGGCAAAAGAGTGGGGGTGGGCGATCGGGGTGGGGGAAAACAATGGGGTGGCTTTTCCTGGGGACCTTGGTATTGTGGGGTTTGTGGAAGGTTCAGTCATCAAATCAACGGGCTGTCCGGGCGGTTCCGTGGACGGGAGACTTGTCGGGTGAGCAACGGAAGGACCATCGGCAGGGCCGGACTGGTGGGCATGGTGGCCGTCTCCTGGATTTCCATTCTGGTCATCGGCGGGGCCTGGTTGTATTCCATGTTCGCCGATTTCAAGGCCGACGCGGACCGTATCCGCGAAGAGCGCTACGAGGACCGGCGTAGCCTGGTCAGGGACGAGGTCCGGGACGCCGTGGAGTTGGTCGCGCGAATCAGGCGGGCCGCGGCCGAGGACCTGGCGCGCAAGCTCGAGTCCAAGATACGCGACGTCCGGGCCCTGAACGAGGTCCTGGGGCGGGACCTGGCCAAGGGGACCGACCCGACCATGCTGCGCGTCGCCACGGTGCGGCTCATGGCCGCCCTGGACCGCAGCGAGGCCCGGCTCTACGCCATTCGCGGCAACACCATCTACCTTTTTTCACCCTTCCCGAAATGGGTCGACCGCGAGGACGCCCTGTCCCAGGTGGAGACCGAGCTCTCCGGCGTGACCAACGGGCAGCGCAAGCTGGCCCTCAAGGTGGCCGACGGCATGAGCCGGTACACCCTGCTGGTCAAGGTCAACGAGTTCGAGGCCCAGGGGCTGCGCGTGGTGGCCGGGGCCTGTCTCGAGATGGCCGAGGAAGCGGTCAAGGAAGTGGCCCTGCGGCAGCTGGGGGACATTCGCTACACCAAGAACGGCTCCCTGTTCGGCGGGACCATGGAGGGCGAGTCCATTCTCGGCCCGGCCGTCGGCCAGAACATGTGGAACATCACCGACGCCAACGGCGTGAGGATCGTCCAGGAACTGATCAAGGCGGCCAAGCAGGGCGGCGGGTTCGTCACCTACGTCATGCCGCCGCTGGGCGGGCAGCGCAACGAGCCCAAAGTCAGCTACGCCGAGCCCATCCCGGACTGGGGCTGGTATATCGGCACCGGGGCCTTCGTGGGCGACATCGAAGGGGTGGTCGAACTCAAGCGCAAGCAGCTCGAACAGCACATCCAGGACCGCGTCCTGCTCATCCTGTCCGGCATGGCCCTGCTCAGCCTGCTGGCCCTGTACCTGTCCCGCCGCATGGCCCGGAACATCGAGACCAACGTGGCCTCCTTCACCAAGGTCTGGGAGCGGGCCACCTCCGGGCAGGGCGAGATCGATGTGGCCTCCCTGGACTACGCCGAGTTCAAATCCCTGGCCGAGGCCGCCAACCGCATGGTCGCCGAGCGGCAGGCGGTGCAGGAGGCCCTGTCCGAGAGCCTGGAGCGGTTCAGCTCACTGGTCGCGAACATCCCGGGCGTCGTCTACCACACCGATTTCGAGAACGGCTGGGTCAACCGGTTCGTCAGCGGCACGGCCCTGGACGTGACCGGCTACCCGGCCGAGGAATTCATGGAGGGCGGCAGCCGGTCGTTCCTGTCCATCGTCCACCCCGAGGACCGGGAGTGGGTGGAGCGCTCCCTGCGCCAAGGGCTGGAGCACCGCCAGACCTACCTGGCGGACTATCGGATCATCCGCCGCGACGGCGAGGTCCGCTGGATGTCCGAACGCGGCCGGGTCCTGCACGACGACCAGGGCGAACCGGTTCGCATCGACGGCGTGGTCTTCGACGTGACCGACCGCAAGCACGCCGAGGAGGAGTACTACAACCACATTCATTTCCTGGAGACCCTCGACCGCATCGACCGGGCCATGCACAGTGGTTCCTCCACGGACGATATGCTCGCGGCCACCATGGAGGCCGTCCGCCTGGCCTTTGGCGCGGACCGGGCGTGGCTGGTGCACCCTTGCGACCCCGAGGCCGGCTCCTTCGTGGTCAAGGTGCTGCGGACCGACCCCGAATATGCGCTGGACAGCATGGAAGGCGGCAGAATGGCTTTGAGCGAGAAGACCCGACGGGATTTCCGGAACCTGCTCGAGAGCAACATCGCCATGGCCTTCGACCCGTCCACCGGGCTGCCCATGGACGACCTGCTGACCGAGCGGTACGGCGTTCGCTCCCAGCTGATGTTCGCCATCCGGCCGAACGTGGGCAGGCCCTGGTGCCTGGGGTTGCACCAGTGCCGCGACGCCCGCGTCTGGACCGACGAGGAAATCCGGCTGTTCACCGAAGCGGGCCGCCGCCTGTCGGACGGGCTCAACGTGTCCCTGATCCTGGACGAACTGACCGAGAGCGAGGAGCGATTCAGGACCTTCTCCGAACAGACCATGCTCGGCCTGTGCGTCCTGCAGGACGACCGGGTGACCTTTGTCAACAAGGCCGCGGCGGACATCCTCGAGGCCACGGTGGAGGAACTTCTGGCCCTGCCGCCCGGCGGTTTCCGCCGCTACCTGCACCCGGACGACAGCGATTTCGTCATGGACCAGGCCCGGCGCAAGCAGGCCGGGGAACCCGACGCGCTTCCGGCCTATACCTGGCGGGCGGTGACCGGCACGGGCCGGGTCAAATGGGTGGAGATCCACTCTAGGACCACCCGGGTCAACGGCGCGTTCGCCGACCTCGTCTCCCTGGTGGACATCACCACCCTGAAGCGGGCCGAGGAGGACCTGGAGGCGATCATCGCCGAACGCACCTCCGACCTGGCCCTCAAGGCCGAGGAGCTGAAACGGGCCAATGCCGAGCTGACCCGGCTCGACGACCTCAAATCCTCCTTCCTGACCACCGTGTCCCACGCCATGCGCACGCCGCTGACCTCGGTGCTCGGATACGGGGCCCTGGCGCGCAGGGAGCTGGACCGGTCCGTGCACGGCGAGGGCAACGGCGAGAGCCTGCAGCGGGCCCTGGGCAACCTCGATGTCCAGGAGATCGAGGGCCGGCGGCTGAACCTGCTGGTCGATCAGTTCATGGAGCTGGCCGACATGGAGGCGGGCGGCGACCTGCGCACCGACGAGACCTATCCCGTGGACGAGACCATCCGGCGGGCCGTGGCGGACGCCCGGACGGTCTGCCGGGACCGCGCGGGCCTCGACGTGGTCCTGAAGATGGAGGACAAGCTGCCCGAACTCAACGTCTTGCCGGAACACCTCAAGCGGGTGCTCGGCCATCTCCTGGGCAACGCCTGCAATTTCACCAGCGACGGGAACATCACCGTGCGCGTGTCCAGCCCGGACGGCAAGGGGCTGGAAATGACCGTGTCCGACACGGGCAAGGGCATCCCCCAGGCCGAACTGGAAGCGATCTTCAAGCCGTTCCACCAGGTGGAGACCGGCGACACGCTGGTGGACGAGATCAAGGGTGCGGGACTCGGGCTGGCCCTGTGCCGCATGGTCGTGGAAAAGCTGGGCGGCCGGGTCTGGGCCCGGTCCGGGGCGGGCGGGGGCGCTATATTTCACGTCGTCCTGCCCGGCGAGCGGGACTGACCGGTCAGCCGAGCTCCATGACCAGGTTGGACCACGGGTCCACACGTACCTCGGCCCCGGGCGGGACAACGATGGTCGAGGTGTATTCCGTGACGATGGCCGGGCCCGTGAACCGGTTGCCCGGCATGAGCGCCGAGCGCTCCAGGACGGCGGCGGTAACGGCCGCGCCGTCGAAGACCGCCCGCTGCGAGCCCAGCAGCGCCTCGGCCGCCACTTCCTCTCCGCGCGCTTCGCCCGGTTCGGGCTTCTTTCCGTCCGCGATTCCCCGGCTGCGCAGCCGGACGTTGACCACCTCCACGGGCTTGTCCGCGTTACGATAGCCGTAGCGCTTTTCGTGCAGGGCATGGAACCGCTCGGCCATGTCCGGGCCGAAGGGGACCACGATCTCGAAGGACTGGCCCTGGTAGCGCATGTCCAGGAACCGCTCGTGGACCACCCGTTCTTCGGGCACGCCCTCGGCGGCCAGCTCGGCCAGCCCGTCCCGTTCCAGTTCGGCGAAGGAAGCCTCCATGGCCTGGCCGGAGAATTCGCCGGCCGGACGCATGACCGTGCGCGAGTAGTCCTTGACCACGTCGGCCATGAGCATGCCCGTGGCCGAAAGGATGCCGGGATCGACGGGCACCAGAACTTTGGGCATGCCCAGCAGGCGGGCCAGTTCGGCGCAGTGCAGACCGCCCGCCCCGCCGAAGGAGAGCAGGGTGAATTCGCGCGGATCGAACCCCTTTTCCACGGAGATGACCCGGATGGCCCGCTCCATGTTGGCGTTGGCCACGGCCAGGACGCCCTCGGCCAGCTCGGCGGGCCCTAGGCCCAGTTCCACGGCCAGCCGCTCGATGCCCTTGCGGGCGCCGTCCGCGTCCAGACGCATGCCCCCGCCCAGAAAACGCCCGGGCACGATGCGCCCGAGGTACAGGTTGGCGTCGGTCACGGTGACCCGTTCGCCGCCCCGGCCGTAGCAGATGGGGCCGGGGTCCGCGCCGGCGCTCTCCGGGCCCACGGCCAGGGAGCCGCCGGGATCCCTGGAGGCGATGGACCCGCCGCCCGCGCCCACGGTGTGGATGTCGATCATGGGCACTTTGACCGGATAACCGGAGATGCTCGACTCCATGGTCAGGGGCAGGCCGCCGTCCATGAGGCTGACGTCGGTGCTGGTGCCGCCCATGTCGAAGGTGATCAATTGGTCGAACCCGGCGGCGCGGCCCAGGGCCAGCGCGCCCACCGCGCCCCCGGCCGGGCCGGACAGGATGGTGCGCACCGACTCGCGCATGGCCGTGTCCGCCGAGATGGACCCGCCGTTGGACTGCATGATGCGCAGGCCCGCGCCGCGCCCGTTCCCTTGTCCGCTCCCGGAGCCGATGCCCCGCCGCAGGTCGGTCAGGTAGCGGGTCATGATCGGCGAGACGTAGGCGTTGACCACCGTGGTCGAGGTCCGCTCGAACTCGCGGAATTCGGCCAGGATATCGCTCGACAGGGACACAGGCAGTCCGAGTCCGCGGAGCATTTCGCCCATGCGCCGCTCGTGGGCCGGGTCGAGGAAGGAGAACAGGAAGCAGACGGCCACGGATTGCGCGCCCGAGGCCTTGATCCGATCCACCACCCGTTTGGCCTCGGTCTCGTCGAACGGGACCAGTGTTTCGCCCTCGGCGGTGATCCGGCCGGGCACGCCGAAGCGCAGGCTCGCGGGCACGATGTGCGCCCGGCGCCGGTAGTGCAGGTCGTAGAGGGCGGCGCGGTTCTGGCGGCCGATTTCGATGACGTCGGTGAATCCGTCGTTGGTCACCAGGGCCGTGACCACGCCCTTGCGCTCCAGGATGGCGTTGGTGGCCACGGTGGAGCCGTGGACCACGGCCAGGTCTGCCTCGCCCAGGCGCGCGCCGGGCAGGCGCAGGGCGAGGATGCGGCGCAGGCCGGACAGGACGGCCTCGGCCGGGTTGCGCGGCGTGGACAGGGTCTTGTACGTGCCGGAGTCCGGGCCGTGGACATAGGTGAAGTCGGTGAAGGTGCCGCCGGTGTCGACGCCGATGGTGAGCATGGAGCCTCCCGCGAAAGGTGAAGGGGCGAGGATACAGGAATCGGGCGCGGTCCGCCAGGACCGGGTCAGGAGGCCAGAAGCCAGGCCAGGGCCTTGTCCGGGGCGGTGAAGACCCGGTAGACGATGCTCCGGTTGGCCGCGATGGTCTCGAACAGGCGGTGCCGGTCCAGGTCCTCGGTCCGGCAGACCACCGCGATGCGCAGACCGAGCTGCGGAAAATCCTTGCGCACGCCGATCTCGGCCACTTCCCGCAAGTCGTAATAATCCAGGCTGAAACGGGCATCCACATAGTCCAGGAGCACCCGCCGCAGCCCGAGCCGGACGGCCTCGGGCCGGAATACCGTCGTATAGCTTACGACGTCTTCGACGGTCCGGACCTCGCCCGCGACCTTGACCAGAAGGTGGTCGGCGTTGGGTGTTATGGATACCTTGACTGCCATCGGCACTCCCTTATTTATAGCATATATATCGCGCCCACTCCCGTGTGGCAAGATTGGGGACAGGGCGTCCGGTTTGTGCTAACCCGGAGAAAAAAGGAGCGGGCGAGCCCATGCACTGCGACATCACCTACATCCACCACAGCGCCTTTGTCCTGCGCACGGACAGGCGCGCCTATCTCTTCGACTACCCCGAGAACGAACACCTGCCCCGGGGGGCGGACGACCTGGTCCGCCGGACCGTGGCCGGGACCGACCTGACCGTGTTCATCTCCCACGGCCACGCCGACCACCTGAACGGCGATCTCGCCTCGGTGACCGGTACGGCGACCCAGGTGCGCTACGTGATCTCGGACGACGTGGAGGAGCTCAGGCCCGAGGCCGTGCCCGGCAACGGCCAGGTGCTCATGGTCGAGCCGGACGAGACCTACGGCTTCGGCGGCATGGTCATCGAGACCCTTACCTCCAACGACCAGGGCGTGGCCTTCCTGGTGGAGGACGGATGCTTCCGTTTTTACTACGGCGGCGACCTGGCAGAGTGGATATGGCCCGGCGCGTCCCCGGCCGAGGCGGAGTTCACGGCAAGATTCTTCAAGGCGGCCATGGAGCGGGCCCGCGATTTCAAGCCGCTGGTGGCCTTTGCCAACACGGATCCCAGGCTGGACAACCTGGCCGGAGGCGAAGCGGCCTGCCGGATCATCGGCGCGCCCGTATTCGTGCCCATGCACACCTTTGGCGACATCTCGGTTCCGGCCGCCCTGGCCCGGCGCGTGGAAGGGCAACCGTCCCGGCTCTTCCAGTACGCCCGTATGGGCGATGTGGAGTCATTCTCTTTTTAGTTTACAAGTATTTATTGAGCTTGTTACAGATTGCGCATAATGCGTCAGTCAACTTTTCCCGGGGGCCTCATGTCGAAGCGAGCCGTGTCCGTGGCCATATTCCTGTGTCTGGTCTGCCACCTGGCCGCGCCCTTGGCCGCCCTCGGGGCGTCCCCGGCCTCCCTGGCCGCCGTGACCGGCGGGTCCGGCAAGGCCAAGAAGACGGTCATCCCGCCCGACGCCACCCCCGGCCAGCTGAACGAGATCCTGGCCTCCATGAGCGACCAGCAGGTCCGCCGCCTGCTCATCGAGGAACTGCGCAAGGACGCGGTTCCCCCGGCGACCGACAAGGGACCCGGGGGCGTGGCCGGGGCCATAGTCCATGCCCGGCAGTTCGTCCAGAAGGTCCGGGAACGGTTCGCCTACCTCTTTTCCGGCGCGGCCCAGGCCCCGACGCTGCTGCCCGAGGCCTTCCGCGAGTCCGTGACCGGCGCGGGCGTGCACCCGCCCGGGGAGCTCGGCCTGGGGCTGCTCGCGGTCACGGTCCTGTGGTTCCTGTCTCGCTGGTTCGTGGCCCGCCGTCTGGCCGGGCTGCGCAGGCGCATCGAGGACGTGGACCCGGGCGCGTCCCTGCCGGTCAAGGCGGGACGGCTGCTGGTCCGGTCGTTCTTCGACGTGCTCGCCGTGGCCTGCGTGGCCCTGATCACCCTGATCCCGTACCTGCTCATCTTCAACGAGCCCGCCAAGGGCCGTCCGGTCATCTTCGTCTGGCTGGCCGCCATGCTCATCGTGGAGGTGGTTCGGCTGGCCGCGCGTTTCGTTCTGGCCCCGGCAATGGGGGCCATCCGCTTCCTGCCGCTTTCGGACAACGCGGCCCGCTACCTGTACAAGTGGATCGTGCGCGTGGCTTGGGTGGTGGCCGTGGGCATCCTGGCCAGCTCCCTGGTGGGCATGACCCGGGGCAGCGAGCTGGTCTTCCTGCTCATCGTGTCCGCCACCGGCTTCGTCGTGGCGGCCACGGTCAGTCTGCTGGCCCTGTGGAACAAGCGGCCGGTGGCCGAGGCCATCCGCCGGGCCGTGCCGCCCCGCAGCCTGCGCTTCCAGTTGGCCGGGGCGTGGCATGTGGGCGTCATCGTCTATGCCCTGGGTTTCTGGTTCTTCTGGGTGGCCGCCATGCTGGTCTTCGGCAATCACGCCATGCTCACCGGCATCTACACCTTGCTCCTGGTCCCGGCTTACCTGCTGGTGGACTGGGGCTGCCAGAGGTTGGTCGGCTTTGCCGCCGGGCTGGCCGAAACGCCCCTGGACGACATGGGCGGGCAGACCGTGGTCGAGGGCGTGCCCGACATCAGCCGGTTCCAGCATTTCCTGTCCGTGGGCTTCCGGGTCCTGGTCCTGGCCGGGGCCGCGTTTTTGCTGCTCCGCATCTGGGGCATCGACCTGGCTCTGGGCGAGGCCACGGTGGGCGCGGGGATCGACATCCTGCTGACACTGGTTTTGGCCTATATTTTTTGGGTGTTCATCTCGAACTACATCGAGCGGCGGCTCAAGGCCAAGACCGAGCCGGGCGAGGAGCACGGGGACGGCGAGGGCGGCGGCGGGCCGGGAGGCGACCGGTTCTCGACCCTGCTCCAGCTGGTCAAGAAATTCATTTTCGCGGGGCTGTCCGTGGTCACCGTGCTGATTATCCTCTCTTCCCTGGGCGTGGACATCGGCCCGCTCATCGCGGGCGCGTCGGTCTTCGGCATCGCCATAGGCTTCGGGGCCCAGACCCTGGTCAAGGATATCATCTCCGGCATCTTCTTCCTCATGGACGACGCCTTCAGGGTGGGCGACTACATCATCGTGGGCAACGCCATGGGCACGGTGGAGGAGATTTCGGTGCGCTCCTTCAAGCTTCGGCACCACCTGGGCCCGCTGTACACCATCCCGTTCGGGTCCATCAAAGAGGTCCAGAACATGACCCGCGACTGGGCGGTCATGAAGCTGCAATACCTGGTGCCGTTCGACACGGACATCCATGAGATCAAGAAGATCATCAAGAAGATCAACAAGGAGATCCGGGCGGTGCCCGAGCTCAACGAGTTCATGCTGTCCGACATCAAGAGCCAGGGCGTCAAAGCCATGGAGCAGTACGGCATGCGCATGCGGGTCAAGTTCATGACCAAACCCGGCGGGCAGTTCACCCTGCGCAAGCTGGTCCTGGCCAAGATGCGCAAGTACTTCGCCGAGGCGGGCATCGAGTTCGCCAAGCCGCGCGTGTCCGTGCACATCCCCGAGCGGGAGCGTCTGACCCCGGAGGGGGAAGCCCACGTGGCGGCGGCCGCCTCGCAGATCGTGGCCGAGGAACAGTCGGGCAAAAAGAAGAAACATTAGCAGGGCGGGCCGGGGCGGCCCCGGCCTGCGGACGGAGCAACATGGCGTTCGACCTGTCGTTCGAAACCCGCGCCGGTTACATCGTCGGCGTCGTCACCGGGGTAATCGACACTCCGGAGCAACTGCTGCGCAAGATCCGGACCATGATCCACAAGGCGCTGGACTCCAACGTCACCCGGTTTCTCATGGACGAACGCGGCCTGGAGCTGCGCCTGGAGGCCCACGACATCATCGAGGTGGCCAACCGGCTGGAGGAGAAGAACGTCCAGTCCCTGGGCGGACGGTCCGCCTGCCTGTGCAACCCAGGCTTCGTCGAGCTGTACCGGGCCTGTGAGACCATCTACCACAACCGTTCCCTGAGCTACCGGGTGTTCGACCGCGAAGAGGACGCCGTGGCCTGGCTGACGCGCTGATCACGTCTTTTCTTGTGGCCGCTTTCGGGTTAGGGTGCCCCATCGTCATCGACCACCTCGACCAGGAGCCCAGCCTTTGACCCTCAAGGACAACCTGCACGCCTTCTTCCACCCCGACGCCGTGGCCGTCATCGGGGCGTCCTCCACCCCCGGCAAGGTGGGGCACACCGTCGTGACCAACATGCTCTCGGCCGGATACACCGGCAAGCTTCTGCCCGTGAACCCCAAGGGCGGGGTGATCGAGGGGCTGCCCGTGACCACGGACATCAATGATCTGCCGCGCGGCCTGGACCTGGCCGTCATCGCGGTGCCGCCCAAATTCGTGGTCGAGGCCGTACGCGAACTCGGTAAGATCGGGGCCAAGTCGGCCATCGTCATCACCGCCGGATTCAAGGAGGCGGGCAAGGAAGGCTACGATCTCGAGGAAGATCTCAAGGAGGTATGCGGGGAATACGGCATCAGCCTGCTCGGGCCCAACTGCCTGGGCATGATGAACGGCGCGGCCGGGGTCAACGCCTCGTTCGCCGCGGGCCAGCCCGGGCTCGGCTCCATCGCCTTCTTTTCCCAGTCCGGGGCCCTGTGCGTGGCCATCCTGGACTGGGCGCTGGGCGCGAACATCGGGTTTTCCAAGTTCGTTTCCCTGGGCAACAAGGCGGTCCTGGACGAGGCGGACATGCTCGAATACCTCAACCGGGACGAGGCCACCAAGGTCATTCTCGGCTACATCGAGAACGTGGAGCACGGCGAGGCGTTTTTGAAGGAGGCCCGGCGGGCCAGCCTGAACAAGCCGGTGATCATGATCAAGTCGGGCACCACGGCGGCCGGGGCCAAGGCGGCCAGCTCGCACACCGGGGCCATCGCCGGGTCGGACCAGAGCTACAACGCCGCCTTCCATCAGTCCGGGGTCATCCGGGTGGGCGACGTGGCCACCCTGTTCAATCTGGCCCAGGCCTTTTCCAGCCAGCCCCTGCCCAAGGGCCCGAATCTGGCCGTGGTCACCAACGCGGGCGGGCCGGGCATCCTGGCCGCCGACGCGGCGGACCGCTCAAGGCTGTCCATGGCCGAGCTCTCCCCCCGGACCATCGAGAAGCTCCAGGAATTTCTCCCCAGCTACGCCGCCTTCTACAACCCGGTGGACATCGTGGCCGACGCCGACGCCAAACGCTACCGCCAGACACTCGACGTGATCGGCGAGGACCCCATGGTCCACTCCATCCTGGTCCTGCTCACGCCCACGGCCTCGGTGGACATCGAGAAGGCCGCCGAAGCGGTCGTCCGCACGGCCCGCAGATGGGCCAAGCCGGTCTTCGCCTGCTTCATGGGCAAGACCAAGGTGGCCGGGGCGCGGAAGATGCTCATGGAGGCGGGCGTGCCCTGCTACGCCTTCCCGGAGCCGGCGGTCCATTCCATCGAGACCATGTACCAGTACTATCTGTGGAAGCACCGCCCGGAGCCGGAATACGCGGAAGTTACGCGGGACATGGAAGCGGTGCGCAAGGTCATCGACGACCACCTGCGCCGCCGACAGGCCGAGGTGGTCGAGTTCGAGGCCCAGCAGGTTCTGCGGGCCTACGGTCTGCCCACCCCCAGGACCAGGCTGGCCCGCACCTCGGACGAGGCCGTGGCCGCGGCCGAGGAGATCGGCTATCCCGTGGTCCTCAAGATCGCCTCGCCGAACATCTCGCACAAGACCGACGTGGGCGGGGTCGCGGTCAACCTGGTCAATGCGCGCGAGGTCATGGAGACCTTCAAGGAGATCACGGCCCGGGCCCAGCGCATGCGCCGGGACGCCTACATCGCGGGCTGCCTGGTCCAGGAGATGGCCCCTCCGGGAGTGCGCGAGGTGATCATCGGGTTCAAGCGGGACGAGCAGTTCGGGCCCATGCTCATGTTCGGCCTGGGCGGGGTGTACGTGGAGATCATGAAGGACATCTCCTTCAAGCTCGCGCCCCTGTCCAAGCAGGACGCCTTCGAGATCGTGCGCGAGATCAAGTCCTACATGCTGCTCAAGGGGCTCAGGGGCGAAAAGCCCGTGAACTTCGCGGCGCTGGAGCGGATCATCGTGGTCATGTCCCGGCTGGCCCAGGACCTGCCCGAGGTGCTCGAGGCCGAGTTCAATCCGATCCTGGTCAACAACGAGCGGGCCCTGGTCGCGGACGTGCGCATGACCCTGCGGGTCTAGCCCGGAGTCACTTCTTCCTGAGTTCGGTCACGGACTCGCCGCCGATGCCCCAGTTGTCGGTGTCCACCTCGTCGATGATCACGAAAGTGGTCTTGGGATTCTTGCCCAGCACGTCGGCCAGAAGGTCGGTCACGCCCTGTATGAGCCGCTGCTTCTGTTCCGTGGTCGCGCCCTCGTTGGTGATGCGGATGTTGACGAACGGCAAGGTCTTCCTCCCTTTTCCCGGTTGCGTTCAGCGTGGCAGGGTCACGGTCACGGTGGTGCCGCTCTCCTCGGACGAATCCATGTCTATGCGGCCGCCCATGACCTCGACCATGAGCCGGGCCGAATAGGTGCCGAGCCCCGTGCCGGAACGTTTCCCGGACGTAGCGTACTTGTCGAAGAAGTTGGCGCGCACGGACTCGGGCACCGGGGCGGGGTTGTGCACGGCCACGGTGAAATCGCCGTCCGCCTTCATGCGCACGGTCACCGTGTCGCCGGTCCCGGAGGCCTCGAGCGCGTTTTTGACCAGGTTGGCCAGGACCGCGTAGAACAGGTTTTCCTCGGTGGACAGGAGCAGGGTGTCCTCGCGCGCGATCGGCCCGTCCCCGAACAGGGCCTCCAGGGTCACTTCCCTGGTGAGGGCCAGTTCGGCCAGGTCGTCGGCCACCCTCCGGCAGACGTTCAGAATGTCCACCTCCGCCGGGGTGTATACATAGGTCCCGGTCTCCATCTTGTAGAGGTCCAGGGAGCGGCTGATCAGGTCCATGCCGGTGTTCGCCGTGTGGCGCATGTCGTCGAGCATGTCCTTTTGATCCCGGTCCAGGGTGGTGTAGTTCTCCAGGTAGGTGATGCCGTTCAGCACGCCCAGCAGCGGGGTCTTGATGTCGTGGCGGGTGATCTGCTCCACGTCCTCGCGCAGCTTTTCGGCCTGCAGCCGTGAATGCTCCTTGGCCGCCTCCTGGCGCAACAGGAGCAGGACCACGCCGAGCAGGGCGAAGCTGATGGCGAACGAGCCCGCCGTGGCGTAGAGGTTGAACCGCTCCAGCTCCTGTTTGGGCCCGGTCACGTCGAAGACCAGTTCGAAGGCCCCCAGGAAATCCGGACCGCGCATGAGCGGCACGAAGGTCTCCACCGTTTCCACGGTCGCGGCCTCGCTTCGCAGCTCTCCCAGACGGGCGTATCGTCTGCCCTTGGAGACCGTGCCCGTGAATATCTTCCCGGACTCGACCTCGTCGATCTCGCCCGTGGCCGTGGAGTAGAGGATCCTTCCGTCCGGCGCGAACACCCGGACCTTGAGCAGGCCGAAGTCGCTTTCCAGCCGGTAGACGTCGGCCAGGAACCGGGGCGTGTCCAGGACCGCCGGGCTCAGGCGGGTGTGCTTGATGGACGGCGGGATGGTCAGCACGGCCAGCCGCTGGGCCGCCTCCTCGAAGGTGTCGATCATTATCTTGGTGTAGGCGGGATAGATGACCAGGGCGTTGGTCAGGGGCAGGGCCACGGCGCAGATCACGGCCAGGGCCAGGATGCCGAGCAGGGGGTAGCTGTGCCCGCCCCGGCTGCGGCGGCCGAAGATCAGCCAGCGCAGCCCACCTGGAGGGATGCGGGCGGTCGTTTCACGGCGTCCGCTGTCGGCCATGGGCGGGAGTCCTCCTGGGGGTGAAAAAAGTTTGCCGGTTACCCGACCATAGCAGATGAGAGGAATCTGGCAAGAGGCTTCGACCGGGCCGTCCGGGGCCGGATTCAGGCCGAGATCATCATCCCGGCGATCTCGCGCAGGATCTTCGCCCCGACCATGGCCGTGACCCCGTTCAGGTCCCGGTCCGGATTGAGCTCCACGATGTCCGCCCCGATGATCGGCGCGTCCACCGCGTGGAGGACGTCCAGCAGCTCGCGCGTGCTCATGCCGCCCGGTTCGTGGTGGGAAACGCCCGGCGCGAATGCCGGGTCCAGGGCGTCCAGGTCCACGCTGACGTAGACCGGCACGTCAAAGGAGAGGACGGGCCAGTGCGCCCGGTCCTTCATCTCCAGCCACTGGATGCCGAACTTCTCCCGCTGCTTCCGCTGGTGGCCGTGGGCCGTGCGGATGCCCACCGAGACCAGCCGGGTGCACAATCCTTCCTCCATGATCCGGGCGAACGGGCAGGCGTGGGAGTGCGGGTTGCCTTCGAACTCGTGGTAGCAGTCCGGATGGGCGTCGAAGTGCAGGATGGCGAAATCGCCCACGGTCCGCTTCAGTCCCCGGACCAGCGGGTAGGTCACGGAGTGGTCGCCGCCAAGGAATATGGGACGGTCGTTGCCGACCTGGGCCGCGGCCTCCTCAATCACCTGGAACGCCGCTTCCGGTTCGCCCAGTTCGAGCGCGCCCCGGTGGTCGAGGACCGGCCCCAGGTCGAAGCCGGTCTCGGTCCACAGGTTGGCCGAGTCGCAGTGCAGGGCCCCGACCAGGGAGAAGGGTCCCCTGGCCGAGCCGCGCAGGTAGGAAGAGTTGTGGTCCAGCGGGACGCCGAGGATCGGGATGAGTCGCATTCGCCCGGCCTCCTAGAGGATATAGCGGGACAGGTCGCGGTTCTCGATGACCTCGTCGAGTTGGGCCAGGACGTAGTCGCGATCGATGACGACCTTGTTGCCGGACTTGTCCGGGGCCTCGAACGACAGGTTGGCCAGGATCTTCTCCATGATGGTGTAGAGCCTGCGCGCGCCGATGTTCTCGGTCTCCTCGTTGATCTTCTCGGCCGTGGCCGAAATCTCCTCCAGCGCCTCCTTGGTGTAGTCGATGGCCACGCCCTCGGTCTCGAGCAACGCCTTGTACTGCACGGTCAGGGCATTCTTGGGCTCGGTCAGGATGCGGTAGAACTCCTCCTTGTGCAGAGAGGCCAGTTCCTCGCGCAGGGGGAAACGGCCCTGCAGCTCCGGAATGAGGTCCGACGGCTTGGCGAAATGGAACGCGCCCGCCGCTATGAACAGGATGTGGTCGGTCTTGACCATGCCGTACTTGGTGTTGACCACGCTGCCCTCCACGATGGGCAGCAGGTCGCGCTGCACGCCCTCGCGGGACACGTCGGCACCGCCCCCGGCCTGGTCGTGGCGCGATGCGATTTTGTCCATCTCGTCCACGAACAGGATGCCCTGCTGCTCCACGCGCTCCCTGGCGAGCTCATTGACCGCGTCCGGGTCGATGAGCTTGTCCGCCTCTTCGTCGATGAGCGCCTGGTAGGCGTCCTTGATCTTCATCTTGCGGGCCTTGCGCTTGCCCGGGAACATGTTGGAAAAGGCGTTTTGCAGGTTGGAGCCCATCTCCTCCATGCCGGGGATGGCCATGATCTCCACGGAGGCCCCGCTCTGGACCGTGACCTGCATCTCCACCTCGCGCTCGTCCAGCTGGCCGGAACGGAACATCTGGCGGAACTTCTCGCGGGTGCCGTCCTCCTTGGGGGGCTCGATCTTCTCCACGTCGCCGTTCTGGCCGCCCTGGAAAAAGCCCATGGGGCCGTTGTTCTGCGGCTTCTTGCCCGGCAGAAGCAGATCCAGCAGGCGCTCCTCGGCGTTCTTCTCCGCCTTGATGCGGACCTTTTCGGTCTCCTCCTTGCGGACCATGTTCACGCCGATCTCCATCAGGTCGCGGATCATGGATTCCACGTCGCGACCCACATAGCCCACCTCGGTGAACTTGGTGGCCTCCACCTTGAAGAACGGGCAGTTGGCCAGCCGGGCCAGCCTACGGGCGATCTCGGTCTTGCCCACGCCCGTGGGGCCCATCAGAATGATGTTCTTGGGCGCGATCTCGTCGCGCAGCTCCGGATCGAGCTGCTGCCTGCGCCAACGGTTGCGCATGGCGATGGCCACCATCCGCTTGGCCGCTTCCTGGCCGATGATGTATTTGTCCAGTTCCGATACGATTTCACGCGGTGTCAGATTGCTCATTGTGGATGCCTCCGGCGGCCAGAGGGAAAACTTATGAAAAAGTTTTCCCTCTGGACTCCCTTTCAAAACTTTTTATCGCACGCCTGTCGGCGTGGGAGTGTTCTCGATTCAATGGCACGCCGTTTGGGGACGCACCCTCCACGCCGCCATGTCGTCTGTTCAAGTTCCTCGTCCCTTCCAGGCGGCGTGGCGCCAAAAAGCTTTGAAGGGAGAGCGCGAGAGGGAAACTTTCTCGAAAGTGTCCCTCTCGCATCTTCATCTCAATCTACTTCGACTGCGTCTCGATGGTGATGTGGTTGTTGGTGTAGACGCAGATGTCGGCCGCGATCTCCATGGCCTTGCGGGCGATGGTTTCGGCCTTGAGGTCGGTATTCTGTTGCAGGGCGCGGGCCGCTGCCAGGGCGTAGGAGCCGCCCGAACCGATGGCGGCCACGCCGTCGTCGGGTTCGATGACGTCGCCGGTGCCCGAGATGATCAGGATGTGTTCGCCGTCCGCGGCCAGCAGCATGGCCTCGAGCTTGCGCAGGTACTTGTCCGTGCGCCAGTCCTTGGCCAGTTCCACGGCGGCCCGGAGCAGGTTGCCGGAATAGGTCTCGAGCTTGGTCTCGAACCGCTCGGACAGGGTGAAGGCGTCGGCGGTGGCTCCGGCGAAGCCGATGACGACCTTGTCCTTGTAGATGCGCCGGACCTTGCGGGCCGTGTGTTTCATGGCCACGCTCTGGCCCATGGTCACCTGGCCGTCTCCGGCCACGGCCGTGCCGTTTTCGTCCTTGACCGCTACGATGGTCGTTCCTCTGAGTTCCATGGATTCTCCTTACAGGATGTCTTCGGCGATGCGCGACCAGGTGCGGAAGGCCGTCTCGCCGTGCAGGACCATGACCGCCTCGGTGACCAGCCCCTGTTCCAGCCCCTCCATGAGGGCGGAGAGCGCGATGCGCGCCGCGTCCTCGACCGGGTAGCCGTAGACGCCGCAGGAGATGGCCGGGAAGGCCACGGTGCGTAATTCGTGTCGGTGCGCGAGCCGCAGGCTGTTGCGGTAGGCGTTGCCCAGGAGCGCGGGCTCGTTGTCGTCGCCGCCGCGCCAGATGGGGCCGACGGTGTGGATGATATGGGATGCGGAAAGGTTGAAGCCCGGGGTCAGGACCGCCTCGCCCGGTGGCAGGGAGCCGATTTCCCGGATGATCTCCCGGCAGGCGGCCTGGAGCAGGTCGATGCCCGCCGCGTGGTGGATGGCTCCGTCCACGCCGCCGCCACCGGCCAGCCGGGAATTGGCCGCATTGACGATGGCGTCCACGTTGAGCCGGGTGATGTCGCCTTCGCGGACCGAGAGCCGTCCGGGGCCTGCGCTCCATGTTTTCTGCATGACGCTTTGTTAGGTAATGCCTGTGCGCGGAAAGGCAAGGGGGATGCCCTTCGAAAACCTTTCGGCAACCGCAGGTTCGTGCTATGGTGTGGGCTATGAGCAAGTCCGAGACCATACTCCTTGTGGACGACCAGCCCGAGAACATCAGCATCATGATCGAGGCGCTGCACTCCCTGTACACCCTGTTGGCGGCCACCGACGGGGCCACGGCGCTCGAGCGCGTGGCGGGCGACCCCAGGCCGGACCTGGTCCTGCTGGACGTGATGATGCCGGGCATGAGCGGCCACGAGGTCTGCCGGGAGATCAAGGGCGACCCGGTCACGCGGGACATTCCGGTCATCTTCGTGACCTCCCTGGACGCCCCGGACGACGAGGCCAGGGGGTTGCGCATCGGGGCCTCGGACTACATCACCAAGCCCATCAGCCCGCCTGTGGTCCAGGCCCGGGTGCGCGCGCACCTGGACCTCAAGCGGGCCCGGGAGCAGTTGCAGAGCCAGAACACGGCCCTGGAGGAGCGGGTCCGGGAGCGGACCGCCGAGGTCGTCCAGGCGCAGAAGGAGCGGGTCGAGAGCCTCAAGCATTTTGCCGACGCCATGGCCCACCAGATCCGCAATCCGGTCATGTCCATCGGCGGCATCGCCGGGCTGCTGCTGCGCAAGACCCCGGAGGACAGCCCGCTGGCGACCTATGCCGAGGCCGTGCGCGAGGACAGCCTGCGGCTGGAGAGTCTGGTCGGGGTGATCAGCGAGTACGTGTCCCTGTCCGCCGAGCCGTTTAGGGAGGTGCAGATCAACGGGTTGGTGGAGTCGGCCCTGAACAAGGCGCGCGGCTTCGCCGATTCGTCGGGGCAGGACCTGGCGGTGGAGAGCGGGCTGCAGCCCGCCCTGGTCAAGGTGGACGAGCGGATCATGGTCACGGCCATGGCCGAGATCATCATCAACGCCATGGAGTTCGCCGGGGAGGAGCGCGCCAGCCTGACCATCCGGGGCGGGGTGGGCATGTTCGGGGACGAACTGGCCGAGGCCGGGCTGTCCGGATCGGCGGGCCGGCGCTACGGCGTGCGCATCAGCGACGCGGGGCCGGGCATCGACAGGGAGGTCCTGCCGTACGTGACCGACCCCTTCTACACCACCAAGGCGCAGGGTGCGGGCATGGGGCTGACCAAGGTCAAGCGGGTCATCTGCGACGAGCACGGCGGGACCCTGCTCATCGAGTCGCCCGCCGCGTCCTCCGAAAACCTGAGCCGCCCGGGAACCTCGGTGACCTTCGACCTGCCCTTGGCCTAGGGGCTTCTATTCCTTGATCGCGGGCCCGGGTTCCGTGTCCGGAGCGGCCTCCTGGCCCTCGCCCTTCACCTGGGCGATGGCCTCGGCGTAGGCCAGGAACACGTCGTCGCGGTTGATCAATCCGATGATGTCCGAGGTGTCGGTCTCCGAGACCACCGGAATCTGGCCGTAGTCCGTGTTCACGAAGCGCAGCAGGGCCTGGTACAGGTCGTAGTCCGGACGGACGTAGACCGGACGCGACATGAGGTCGCGGACCACCACCAGGTCGTGCAGCTCTTCCTCGAACATCCAGTTGCGCACGTTGTGGATGGAGACCATGCCGACATACGTGCCGTCCTGGGCCCGCACCGGGAAGTAGAACTGGTCCGAGTGGGCGATGATGTCGGTCAGGGCCTTGAGGGTGGTGCCTTCCTCCAGGACGATGACGTCGCCGGGATTGTAGAAGTCCGCCACGTGCATCTGTTCCAGGATGTTGATGGTCGCGTCCTCGGCGTGGGCCGGGGAGTCGAACTTGTTCTCCACCTGGTGCTCGTAGAGCGAGAAATTGCGGCCGAGCACGATGCACAGCGCCGAGGCGAGCATGAGCGGGGCGAGCAGGCCGTAGCCCTGGGTCAGCTCGGTGACCATGATCAGCGGGCCGATGGGGGCGTTGGCCACGCCCGCGAAGAAGGCGGCCATGCCGACCAGGATGTATGCGCCGGGCTCGGTGACGATGTTCGGGAAGAAATGATGGCCGAGCTTGCCCACCAGGCCGCCGGACATGCCGCCCACGAACAGGGCGGGCGCGAACATGCCGCCGGACATGCCCGAGCCGATGGTCACCGAGGTGGCCACGGTCTTGCCGATGATGATGTAGCACATGCCCAGCGCCGGAATCTGGCCGAGAATGGCCAGCTCCAGCCAGCCGTAGCCGCCGGACAGGATGCCGCCGGTGACCAGGCCCGCGTGCGCGGTGTACGGGTAGAGGATGCCGAGCAGCCCCATGGCCAGGCCGCCCAACCCCATGGACCAGACCAGGCCGATCTTTTCCTTGAGCGGGAAGAAGATGTGGTACTTGATGGTGTAGAAGGTCTTGACGTAGAGCCATCCCACAGCCGCGCAGACAAAGGCGAGCAGGGCGTAGAAGATCAGTTCGCGGGGGTCGTGGAAGGAAAACCGGGGGATGCCGAAGATCGGGTCCGTGCCGTAGAAGAAGGTGAAGATGGAGTAGGAGACCACGGAGCTCATGACCGAGGGCAGGATGGCCTCGGACTCGAAGTCCTCGCGGTAGATGACCTCCACGGCGGTCAGCGCGCCGCCCAGCGGCGCCCGGAAGATGGCCCCCAGGCCGCCGGCCGCGCCCGCCAGCAGGAGCATGCGCCGCTCCTTGGCGGACATGTCCAGGATCTTGGCCAGCCAGGAGCCGATGCCCGCGCCCATCTGGGTGATGGGGCCCTCGCGCCCGGCCGAACCGCCCGAGGCGATGGTCAGGACCGAGCACAGCCCTTTGATGATGGCCACCCGGGCCTTGATGATGCCGCCCTGGTTGTGGAAGGCGTTGATGGTCGAGTCCGTGCCGTCGGTGCCGCCGTTGATGGTCTCGGGGATGAAGGTCTTGACCAGCCAGCCGGTGAGCAGGGCCGTGCCCGTGGTGAAGGCCGGGATGACCCACGGCCGGTACGCGCCGGCCGGGCCCTCGAACAGCCCTTCGCCCGCCGGGTCCGGGGAGACGATGCCCGCCAGCTGGTGCTGGATGAGGAACTTGCCGCTCTCCACCAGCCAGAAGAAGCCCGCGGCCACGAGTCCGGACATGGTCCCGACGACCACGCCGATGACCAGCCACCTGAACGAGGTGACCGTGCGGTATGATTTGACGAAATCCTTCCAGTAATTGATCAGGCGGGTGATGGGCATGAAATTTATCGGACCTCCGGGCCCTTGCCGAAATCCGGGTGGGTCAGTTTGATGGCCGCTTCGGGCTGGGCGAGTATCTGGCGGCCCAGCTCCACGTCCTTGGCGATGCGCGCCTTGAGTTCGTCCAGGCCGTTGAACTTCTTTTCGTCGCGGATGCGCTGCACGAAGTGGACCCGGATATCGTCCCCGTAGATGTCGCCGGAGAAATCGAGCAGGTGGGCCTCCACCGAGAGCACGTCGTTGCCGAACGTCGGATTCAGGCCTATGTTGGCCACGCCTTCGAGAACCGCCCCGTCCACCTCGGCCCAGATGGCGTACACGCCGGGCTTGGGGAAGAGCTCGTCCACCAGCTTGAGGTTGGCCGTGGGGAAGCCGAGCAGCTTGCCGCCCCGGTTCATGCCGTGCACCACCTCGCCCTTGACCTGGTAGAACCGGCCGAGCAGGGGGCGTACCGCCCAGACGTGGCCCGCCTGGACCAGGTCGCGGATGCGGGTGGAGGAGACGATGGCGTTGTCGATGGTCACCGGGTCGAGGCGGTCCACGGAAAAGCCGTACTTCCTGCCCAGTTCGCACAGGGTCTCGAAGTTTCCGGCCCGTCCCTTGCCCAGGTGGTAGTCGTAGCCGATGATCATTTCCTTCACGTTCAGCCCGTCCACCAGGTAGGTCTTGACGAACTCCTCGGGAGAGAGCCTGGCCATGTCCATGGTGAACTCGAGCAGCAGGCAGACCTGCGGCCCGTACTGCGAGAGCAGTTCGACCTTCTGTTCGGTCAGGGTGATGAAGGGCGGCGTGCGGTCACTGCGCAGGACGCGCAGGGGATGGGGGTCGAAGGTGACGACCACGCTGATGAGATCCCGGGCCTTGGCGCGCTCGCAGGCCAGCGCGATGAGTTTCTGGTGGCCCTTGTGGACTCCGTCGAAGTTGCCGATGGTCACGCATGACCCGGCGATGACGTCCTGGATGTCCTGTATGGTCCGTGCGACGATCATTGTGTTGGGTGTTCCTGTTTGAAAAAAAGAGCAACCTACGCCAAAACACCCCGGTAGACAAGGGTTGGCTATTTGCCGATCTCGGCGCGGGCCTTGATGGTCTCCTCGAGCTCCTTGATCCGGTCCTTCTGCTCCTGGGTCTGGGCCAGGTCGCGGGCCCGTTGCAGGTACTCCCGGGCCTTGCCCAGGCGCATGGAATAGACCGAGGCGTAGGCCAGATGCAGGTTGCCCCCGAAGGCGTCGCCGGACTCGCCCAGGATCATGCCCAGGTGGTGGTGGACCTCCCAGTCCTCGGGCACCAGCTCGTTGACCTTGCGCATGTTCTTCGCCGCCTCGGCGAACTGTTTGGCCTCGGCCTGGAGCCGGGACAGGTAGAACAGGGCCATGGCGTCGTCCGGATCCATGATGGCCGCTTTCTGCAACAGCCCCACGGCGCGGTCGGCCTGCCCGGTCTTGAAATAGAAGATGCCCGCCTCACGGACCACCAGGGGATCGTCCTTGGCCAGGGACAGGGCCTTTTCAAAGGCGGCCTGGGCCTCGTCCATGCGCTTGAGCCGCTCCAGGGTGATGCCGCGTCCCACGTAGTCCATGGGCGTGTATTCGCTTGTCTTCTTGTCGTCCCAGTAGGCCAGGGCCGTGTTGGCCGGGGACATGCGCGCCCGGATGAGCACCTGGACCCGCCTCAGTTTGGCGTTGTCGTCCTTGCGTTCCAGGAAGGCCTTGGGCATGCGCGCGATGCGGTCGTTGAGGTAGGTGATGCGTTCTTCGGTGCCCGGGTGGGTGGACAGGTAGCTCGGCATGCTCGAGCTGTTGTCGTACCACTTGTTCTTGAGCATGATCTCGAAGGTCCCGGGCATCCCCTCGGGGTTGTACCCGGCCTTGACCAGGGAGTTGAGGCCCACATGGTCCGCCTCGCGCTCGTCCTCCTGGGAGTAGTGCAGCATGGCCGCCGTGGCAGCGCCCTGGGAGCCGAGCACCAGGGCCTGGCCCGCCTGGCCCGCGTTGCCGCTGCCCCCGGCCACACCCAGGAGCAGCCCGGCCAGCATGCCCGCCGTGGACAGCAGGGAGATCTTCTTCTGCTTTTCAATGCGGCTGACCACGTGCCGCTGGGAGACGTGCGCCAACTCGTGCGCGATGACCCCGGCCAGCTGCGACTCGGTGTCCACGGACTGGATCAGTCCGGTGAAAATATAGATGTATCCGCCGGGGATGGCGAAGGCGTTGATCAGCGGGTTGGCGATGACCGCGCTCTTGACGTGGAACGGCATGGGCCGCTTGCCCGTGACCACCCGGGCCACCACCGTGGCCACGTAGTCGGTGACGTAGGTGTCGCCCACCATGTTCTGTTGGGCGCGGATGATCTGGTCGAAATCGTGGCCCATCTTGTTCTCGTCGCGCAGGGTCATCTTGCCGCCGAACAGATCGAGATCGGCGCGCGCGGTCGCGGCCGGGACCAGAACCAACAACACGGCGGCCAGCAAGGCCGGAAATATGGCGAAGGGTGAACGCATGCCGCCATAGTAACCATTTGCCCGCCCAAAGCAACCACAGACCATCCGCTGCACGGGATGCGCCCCCGGCCCCCCCATCCCCCTCTCCATCCTAAATATTTTTATCGTTTCGCGGCGGACGGGCATAAAAAAGGCCTCCGACTCATCGCAGAGTCGGAGGCCTTGTCTTTCATTCTGGAGCGATTCGAGTGCGCAGCACCCGACAGCGGCTTTCTTCTTATGCCGTAAAATCGTCCTCGGGATAGGCTTTCGAGAGTGGAGCGGCTGTGCATTTTCTTTCGGCCGGGGCAACCGCAGCGTAGCCGTCTACGTGAGGATTGCACCGGCCGGAAAAAATGTGCAGACGGCCCGCTATCGGAAGCCGCCCACCTACTTGCTCATCGAATCCAGGAACTCTCTGTTGTTCTTGGTGCCCTTCATCTTGCCCCGCAGGAATTCCATGGAATCGATGGAGTTCATGGGGGAGAGGAGCTTGCGCAGGATCCAGACGCGGTTGAGCACGTCCTCTTCCAGGAGCAGCTCCTCCTTGCGGGTGCCGGAGCGGTTGATGTCGATGGCCGGGTAGATGCGCTTGTCGGACAGGTGGCGGTCCAGGTAGAGCTCCATGTTGCCGGTGCCCTTGAACTCCTCGAAGATGACCTCGTCCATGCGCGAGCCGGTGTCGATGAGCGCGGTGGAGATGATGGTCAGGGAGCCGCCTTCCTCGATATTGCGGGCCGCGCCGAAGAAGCGCTTGGGCCGCTGCAGGGCGTTGGCGTCGATACCGCCGGAGAGCACGCGCCCGGAGGACGGGGTCACGGCGTTGTAGGCCCGGCCGAGCCGGGTGATGGAGTCGAGCAGGATGACCACGTCGCGTTTGCGCTCGACCAGCCGCTTGGCCTTTTCGATGACCATCTCGGCCACCTGGACGTGGCGGGTCGGCGGCTCGTCGAAGGTGGAGGAGACCACCTCGGCCTTGACCGTGCGCTGCATGTCCGTGACCTCCTCGGGCCGCTCGTCGATGAGCAGGACGATCAGGTCCACCTCGGGATGGTTGGCGTTGATGGAGTTGGCGATGGTCTGGAGCATGATCGTCTTGCCGGTTCGGGGCGGGGCGACGATCACGCCGCGCTGGCCCTTGCCTATGGGTGCCAGCAGGTCGATGATCCGGGCGGAATAGTTCTTGTCGCCGTTTTCGAGACGAAGCTGCTCCTCGGGGTACAGGGGAGTCAGGTTGTCGAACAAGACCAGGTTCTTGGAGTGCTGCGGGTCCTCGAAGCCGATCTCGGACACGCGCAGCAGGGCGAAATAGCGCTCGCCCTCCTTGGGCGGCCGGATCTGGCCCGAGACAACGTCGCCCTTGCGCAGGCCGAAACGGCGGATCTGCGAGGGGGAGACGTAGATGTCGTCGGGGCCGGCCATGTAACTGTACATGGGCGAACGCAGGAATCCGAAGCCGTCGGGCAGGATTTCCAGCACGCCCTCGCCGAAGATCTGGCCGTTCTGGGAGGCGCATTGCTGCAGCAGGGCGAAGATGAGCTCCTGCTTGCGCATGGTGCTCGGGTTCTCCACCTCGAAGGACATGGCAAGATCGGTCAGATCCTGCATGGATTTTTGCTTGAGTTCGGTGAGGTTCAGGCTGCCGCCGTTGCCGTTTGGTTCGGCAGCGGCCTTGGTGGTCTTTTTGCGGGTGGTCTTTTTGGGGGCGCCTTTGCCTTTGCTCTCTGATTCAGTCTTTTTAGTGACCATGTTTGGAAATTCTTGTTGAGGTTGTAGGGATTATGTCAATTCGGACTATTGGATACAGTAATTCTATACGGCGGAGCCGCTGTGGCGTGCATCAAACTCGGGATGTCGCGGACGAACCTTTCCGGGCGGACGGTTCGGGTGTGAGGAAACGGGAGCATACCTCTCGTTGAAGTTGCGCTGACAGCCTCGGGACGTCTCAAAAACCAAGTGGGAGTGGGGTGATCTGAAAGCCGCGGTGCGGCACAAGGAGGCAGTTACCTCAAACAGGGAACCTTGACAAGCCCTGCTAGTCGTTTTTCTCCTGCGCGGCAATGACATCGGCGAACATTTCGTTGATGTCGTCCTTGATGGCCTCCTGGTCGCGGCCCAGGGAGTAGGCCAGCTCCATGGAGACCAGACCCATGGCCTGTTCCAGCAGGCGGCGTTCGCCGAACGAGAGTTCCTTGTCCTTGCCGATCAGGAAGAGCTCCTTGAGAACGTAGGCAACGTCGGCCAGGTCGCCGCTCTTGAGCTTCTCGGAATATTCGCGGTAGCGCCGGTTCCAGTTCTGGCCGGTGTAGCCGGTGAACCCGGTGCGGTCGTTGAGGGATTCGAAGATCTGCTGGCCCACGTCGGCCGGGCACACGGAACGCAACCCCACGTTCACGGCGTTGGCGACCGGGACCATGAGGGTGACGTTGTTGCTCAAGATCCGGACTATGTAAAAATCGGCTTTGACGCCGCCGATCTCCTGGGATTCGACACGCTCCACGCGTCCCACGCCCTGGGATGGATACACAACCAATTCATCGACCTTGAACACTTGGACCTCAGTTCTTGAAAAAACTACAAATTTACATGCGACAGACAGACAGCATATCGAAAAGGCCGGGAAGAGTCCACGCTTACTCCGATTCTTCTTCCCGAAGGGAAAAGGCGTTGACGTGCTGCTGGGCAAAGCCCATGCCGCGCCGGAAAAAGATGTCCAGCCCCTTGGCCGCGTGTCCGATGATCTCGGGCAGGACCGCCTCGGCCCGCGCGTCGAAGGGCTCCAGGACCCAGTCGGGGATGGGCTTGTACGGGTCCCCCGGGCGGCCGATGCCCAGCCGCAGCCGGTTGTAATCCCCGGTGCCGAGCCGCTCCTGGATGGACTTGAGCCCGTTGTGCCCGTTGTCTCCGCCGCCCCGCTTGAACTTCATCCTGCCCACGGGCAGGTCCAGTTCGTCGTGGACCACCACCAGGTCGCCGGGCTCGATCCCGTGCCGGCCGCAGACCCGGGCCACGGCCTTGCCGGACAGATTCATGTACGTCAGGGGCTTGACCAGGAGCCGGAAGGCCCCGGCGAACTTGCATTGCCACAGGTCGTAGTCGCCGGACTCCTCGATCTTCTCAAGCCGCATGGCCTTGCGCTCACCCGCCAGATGCAGGAGATGGTCCACCAGCATGAACCCGATGTTGTGCCGGGTGGTTTCGTATTCGGGGCCGGGGTTGCCCAGTCCCACTATGGCGCCTTTGAAGTCCATGCGTCGGGTCCGTTGTCCGCGTGGCGGCCACGCGCTGCGGTGTTCAGTCTATCAGTCTCTTTTGCCGGAAGCAAAAAAAATCCCGGAGCACGACATCGCGCTCCGGGATGTGGTGTCGTTGACTTTGCCGGGCTATTCGGCCTCGGACTCTTCGGCGGCCTCTTCGGCAGCCTCTTCGCCCCCTTCCGCTTCCTCGCCGCTGTCTTCCTGGATAGCGGTGACGGACAGGACGGCGTAGTTCTCGTCGAAGATCGGGGTGACGCCTTCGGGGAAGGCCACGTCCTCGATGTGCACGGAATCCATGATGCCCATGTCAGTGATGTCGATGACGATGGACTCGGGGATGTCCATGGGCTTGCAGACCACTTCGATGTGTTCGCGGTACTGCTCGAGCACGCCGCCGAGCTTGACGCCCTTGGAGGAGCCGACGATCTCGAAGTGGACGGCGACCTTGATTTCCTTGGTCAGGTCCACGCCGAAGAAGTCCACGTGCTCGGGCACGCCCTTGACCGGCTCGTTGCGCACGCGCCACAACAGGGCGGGCATGGTCTCGCTCTTGCCGCCGCGTTCCAGGACCAGTTCGAAGACCTGGGCGTTGCCGACGGCCGCGTAGGCCTTCTGCAGGGGGACCATCTCCACCTTGACCGGGATGTTGGCGCCTTTGGCGTCGTAGTAGATGCCCGGGACCATGCCGGTGGCACGGAGGCGGCGGTTCGGGCCTTTGCCCAACTCGGTCCGTTCCTGGACGTTCAGTTTCAGCAGTTCTGCCATGTGAGTTTCTCCTTGTTACGCCCTGGCCGTCCACCATGGACGGACGCTCGCGCTTTAAATGGTTGCGGCGGCCCTTTGGGCCACCAGGTCTCAAATTCTTATACGAACAGTACGGACACGGAGGATTCCGTGTGCACGTTGTTGATGGCTTTGGCCAGCAGGGAGGCCACGGAGCGGACCTTGAGCTTGCTGCACTGGTCCTGCTTGTCGCCCAGCGGGATGGTGTCGGTGACGATCACCTCGGAGAAGGCGGACTCCTCCAGCCGCTGGCAGGCCGGGCCGGACAGCACCGGGTGCGTGGCGCAGGCCATGACGTCCTTGGCCCCATTCTCCATGATCACGTTGGCCGCCGCGCACATGGTGCCCGCGGTGTCGATCATGTCGTCGATGACCACGGCGACCCTGTCCTTGACGTCGCCGATGATGTGCATGGCCTTGGCCTGGTTGGGCGCGTCGCGGCGCTTGTCCACGATGGCCAGGGTGGCGCCGAGGCGCTTGGCGTAGGCCCGGGCCCGTTCCACGCCGCCCGCGTCCGGGGAGATGATGACGAAGTCGTCGTCCCGGTCGCGCAGCTGCTCGATGAGCACGGGCGCGGCGAACAGGTTGTCCACCGGACAGTTGAAGAAGCCCTGGATCTGCCCGGCGTGCAGGTCGATGGTCACCAGCCGCTGCATGCCCGCGGTGGACAGCAGGTCGGCCACGAGCTTGGCGGAGATGGGCGCTCTCGGTACGACCTTGCGGTCCTGGCGGGCGTAGCCGAAGTAGGGGACCACGGCGGTCACGCGGGACGCGCTGGCGCGCTTGAGCGCGTCGAGCATCAGGCACAGCTCCATGAGGTGGAAGTTGACCGGGGAACAGGTGGGCTGGACCACGAAGACGTCGTCGCCCCGTACGTTCTCGCCGATCTCGATGCGGATTTCGCCGTCGGAAAACCGTTCCCGCAGGACCGGGGAGGCCTTGGTGCCGAGATGCTCGCAAATGGCCTCGGCCAGTTTCGGGCTGGATGATCCGCTGATGATCTTCAATTCGCCGTGCATGAGACTACCCTCTGTGCGATCTTTTTGAATTTTTGGCTGGGGCGGGAGGATTCGAACCCCCGAATGTCAGGACCAAAACCTGATGTCTTACCACTTGACGACGCCCCAGCAAAAAAATGTCGATAAGCGGCCGCTCGCTTCGTTGTGGCGCGGAAATCAGACCCGTGCGTATTAAGATACGCGGCGGTCCTGATTTCCGCTTGCGCCTCGCGCTCGACCACTTCTCGACATTTTTTGCCCTGCTCCTTGTGGGGGAGCGCCTTCTCGTTTGCATGCGGTGCATGCAAACTCGTCGGCTTGGGGGCTGTCGGTAAGCGGCTGGCGCTTGCTTGACCTGTCGATTGCCCCTTGCGGGTGTCGCGGAGTGGGGTGGCTCCCGGCGCTTTTTGCGGCGGGGGCGGCGACGTCGAGTGGTCCGGCCCTTATCCGGTTTCGTGCCCTAGGGGCAGTCCACCTGGAAAATTTCAATTCCCTGTTTTTCGAGAGCCTGGACTGCGGACGTGGCAGAACCCCTGTCCCGGAATATGCCGAACAGGGAGGCTCCCGAGCCGCTCATGGCGGCGTGTTCGGCCCCGTGGTCGAGGAGTGTCCGCTTGATATCCCGAAGGGATGGATGCTTCTCGAAGACGATCGGCTCAAAGTCGTTCGTCATCTCCCGGGGCAAAACGGGAGAAGGATTCTTAGTATCCCCCATGTCGGATGTCAAGGATTCATGGGAATCGGCCGCGGCGTATTTTTCGTCCCAGGCACGAAAGGCCCAGGCCGTGTCCACGTGGATGTCCGGGCAGGCCAGGACCAGGGTCGCGCCGGACAGGTCCACCTCGGCCGGGGTCAGTTCCTCGCCTATGCCGCTTGCCCAGGCCGGGCCGTCCAGGAGGAAGAAGGGCACGTCCGCGCCGAGGTTGGCGGCCAGTCCGATGAGGGCCTGCAGGGGCAGCCCCTTGTCTCCGGCCTCCCGGTTGAGCCACCTGAGCAGGGCGGCCGCGTCCGAGCTGCCCCCGCCCAGGCCGCCGCCCATGGGGATGCGTTTGGTCAGGGCCACGAAGATGCCGGGGCGAAAACCGGTGGCCTCGCCGAATGCCTTCCATGCCTTGTAGAGCAGGTTGGAGGTGGTCTCCAACTCGGGGCGCTCGGCACAACGGATGTAGAAGTCGTCGTCGGGACTCGGCATGACCTCGATGAGGTCGCAGGGCAGGGGGACCGGATAGAAGAGGGTGCGCAGCTCGTGGTAGCCGTCGCCCCGCAGGCCGAGGATTTCGAGATGCAGGTTGATCTTGGCCGGGGCGATGAGGGTGGCTGCTTGCATGGGGTATAAAAAAAGGGGGGCTCCCTGCGGAGCCCCCCGGTTGATCGATGGTTTACTTGTTGTCCAGGGGCAGGGCGACGAAGCTGTTGCGTCCCTGGCGCTTGACCAGGAGCATGACCGCGCCGCGCTTTTCGGCGTTCTTGATCACGCTGTTCAGGTCGGCCACGGAGTTCACGTCCTTCTGGTTGGCCTGGAGGATGACGTCGCCCTGGCGGATGCCTTCCTCGCCGGCGGGCGTGTTGGGGTCGACGTCGACCACGAGCAGACCCTGGGGCTTGTCCAGGCCCAGCGCCTGGGCTTCCTGGTCGCTGATCGGCTTGAGCGACATGCCGAGCACGGTGGCGGCCTGTCCCTGATCCTGATGGTCCGGGCCCATGGCGGCCATGGCCTTTTCATTGCGCTGGCCCAGGGTGACGGTCTTGGTCACCTTTTCACCGTTGCGCCAGAGCACGAGGGCGGCCTCGTCGCCGGGAGCCAGGCCCGCGATCTTCTTGAGCAGGTCGTTGTTGTCCTCGGCCTTCTGGCCGTTGACCTCGAGGATCACGTCGCCCTGCCTGACGCCGCCCTTGTCGGCAGGGGCGCCCTTGCCCACGGAAGCGACCAGCGCGCCGGTGGGTTCGGGTAGGCCAAGGGCCTTGGCCTGGGTCTCGCTGACATCCTGGATGGTCACGCCGAGCCAGCCGCGCTGGGGCGTCTTGCCCTCCTTGAGCAGGGCGATGATCTTGGCGGCCTGGGTGGAAGGGATGGCGAAGCCGATGTTGTCGGCGTCGGGGTTGATGGCCGTATTGATGCCGATGACCTCGCCGTCCATGTTCAGGAGCGGGCCGCCGGAGTTGCCGGGGTTGATGGACGCGTCGGTCTGCAGGAAGTTGTCGAACGGGCCCGCGCCGATGATCCGGTGCTTGGCCGAGATGATGCCTGCGGTGACCGTATTGTCCAGTCCGAAGGGGTTGCCGATGGCCAGCACCCATTCGCCCACCTGGACGTCGTCGGAATCGCCGAACTTCAGGGGCGACAGGGAATGGTCGGTCTTGATGCGGATGACGGCCAGGTCGGTCTCCTGGTCCGCGCCCACGACCGTGGCCGGGTATTCCTTCTTGTCGTCCTGGAAGCGCACGGTCACCTTGTCCGCGCCGTTGACGACGTGGTAATTGGTAACGATGAGCCCGTCGTTAGAGATGACGAAGCCGGAACCCTGGCCGAGCATCTTGCGCGGCTGCGGCTTTTGCCTCGGTCCGAAGAAGTGCTCGAAGAACTCTTCCGGGCTTCGCCCGCGGAACGGTCCCATTGGACTGTCCTGAGTGGTCTTTTCCATGGAAATGAAGACCACGGCCTTGCCCGCCTTGGCGGCCAGCTCCGTGAAGTCGGGCAGGCTCCGCGCCTGTGCAATAGCCGGCACAGACAGCACAAGGGTCAGGACAAGGGTGAGAAGATTAGCCTTACGATTCATATTTGCCTCCATACAGGATGCGGAAAACAGGATGGCGGCTCGCACCGCCTCTCCCGTATATAGACCTTTTTTTCCCATTGTAAATAGTGTGCCTGAACTTGCACACGCATTTCCCGGGTCCGTCCCCGCATTCCCTTTCCCGCAACGCGGATATCGCGTCCCCCGAAGCGACGAAAGGCTTGCCTTTTCACCCGCCATTGGCTAGGAACGATTCCCCGGCACCTGCCGGAACGTGCCCCCATAGCTCAGGTGGATAGAGCACAGGATTCCTAATCCTGGTGCCGCGTGTTCGAATCGCGCTGGGGGCACCACGGATATTTCAAAGGGGCCGGTCCATGGACCGGCCCCTTTGTTTTTGAACGGCATCACCCGCCGGGGTGGCGGCCGCCCCCTGGCGAAATCCGTCCGGAGAGGAGCACAATGGGACGACATCCAGTGGAAATCCAGATTGAAAGGGCCGACAAGGCGATCGTTGCCGAAGAGTTCGATACGTTGCTCGATATCTATACGGAGGATGCGGTCCTGGTCATCGAGCCCGGCCGCACCGTCCGGGGCAAGGCGGGAATCCGCAAGGCGTTCGAAGCGATTGCCGCGTATTTCCGGCACGGCCTCGAGGTGAGACAGAACGGCATGGAGATTCTGGAATCGGGACGAATCGCCCTGGTCCACGCCAACACGGTGGTCTCCGCGCCCGGTTCGCCGGAAGCGGAGCGAAAGGCCGTGTACGTCTTCCACAAGGAAGAGGACGGGATATGGCGGTGCGCCATAGACAACTCATACGGCAACGAGATAGTGGCCGACGGCACGGAGAGTTAGGCAAGGGGCGAGGACGGCCCGAGCCGCTCGCGCCGGGAGGCGCATGGAGGGAACCCGCTTTCATTTGAGAGCGGGTTTTCTTTGCGCGTTCGCAACGCCTCGATCAGCCCACCAGCCCGGCGCTCGCCAGGAGCGTGTGGTTGAGGCTGGCGAAGTCGCCCTGGACCGGGTGCAGCGGGAACTGGTTCTTGGCTAGGAAGTATATCCGCCAGCCCGTCGAGTCCTCGCCGGTGGCGGATCGGTTTGCGTCGCCGCGCTCCGTGACGATGACGTCGGCGATGTTGAACAGCGCGTAGTACGCCCTTCCGAGCGTGGCCTCGTCGTTGCCGTCCACGAGCAGGAATGGCTTGAAGGGGTCGCCCTCGTTTTTCAGGTGCGACCGGATGGCGCTCGCGTCGGCCTTGTACTGGTTGTTGCGGTAGTCCATCCTGAACATCTCATACGACATCCACTTCTTCCTGCTGTCGTCGTAGGTGAAGGACTCGACAAAGACTTCGCCCAGTTCCCGCAGGTCCGCGTTCACGGTCAGGCAGCCCGCCGCCTTGCCCACGGAGAAGATCGCGTCCCCGGCCCGGCCGCCCGGCCCCGCGGCGGAGGTGGTGTCTTTGACGAGGAACATGAAATAGAACGTGAGGACGACCGATGCCGCGAAATTGGGCCATGGGCCGATCAGCTGGGGAATGGCCGCGGCCAGCTCCGGAAACGCCACAGCCGCCAGAGGCGATGTCCCCACCAGGCAAAGGAGCAAGAGCAGAAGGATGGAGCGGTGAGACACGGACAATCCGGGCAGGACGTTTTGGAGAAATTTCTCTATGAACGCTAGCATGTGTTAACCCCCTTGGCATTCGATGGGATGCTGTTTTGCCTTTGTGTATCGGATAACACATTCCGGGGTGGGGAAAAATAGATATTCGTGGCTGCGGCAATGCCTGCGCTGCCGGGGCGCGGACGCGATCCCTTCGGATGGAGGGCGCCCGCGGGGTGGGGCCCGTGCTTCGCGGCAACCGGAAGGCGTCAGGGCTCGGGGCAGGCGTTGCCGTTGGCCGGAACCGTGGGCAGGGTGAAGGTGAACACGCTGCCCTGGCCCAGGGTGGATTCCACGCGGATGATGCCGCCGTAATGCTCGACGATCTCCTTGCAGATGGCCAGCCCCAGGCCGGTGCCCTGTTCCTCGTTGCGCACGGTGTCGCCCAGGCGGGACTTGTGGAACTTCTCGAAGATGTAGCTCAGTTCGTCTTCCGGGATGCCCGCGCCGGTGTCGCCGACGGACACGGTCAGCAGGCCGTCCTGTTCGCGCATGGCCACGGTTACGCGGCCCTGGCGGGTGAACTTGTAGGCGTTGTTCAGCAGGTTGATGAGCAGCTGCTTGATCTTGTCCGGATCGGCCTGGATGCGCCGGTCGGTCTCGGGCAGGACCGTGACCAGCTCCACGCCCCTGGAGGCCTTGAAGCCGCCCGAGGCCGAGGCCACGGCGTCGCGGATGATTTCGGCCGGGTTGAGGGTATCGTCGTTCCAGCACGCCTTGCCCGATTCGATGCGGTTGATGTCCAGGAAGTCGTTGATCAGCCTGGTCAGCCGCTCGCCCTCGGTGTCGATGATCCCCAGGTTGCCCTGGATGCGCGCGCCCTTGGCGGACAGCGTCTCCCCCTGGGCCAGGGGCAGGAAATGGCGGGAGAAGTCCTTGGCGCAGAGCTTGGCGAACCCCCGGATGGAGGTCAGCGGGGTGCGCAGTTCGTGGGAGACCGACGAGACCATGGACGACTTGATCTCGTCCAGCGTCATCAGCCGCCGGTTGGCCTCCTCGAGTTCGGCCTGGCGGGCCTCGATCTCGGCGGTGCGCTGTTCGACCTTGTCCTCCAGCTCCTCGTTGAGCCGGGTCAAGGCCTCCTCGATGGCCTTGCGCTCGATGGCCATGGCCACCTGCTCGGACACGGCGGTCAGGAAGGTGACGGCTTCGTCTGAGTACTGCTTGGGGTTGGCGTAGTCCTGCACGGCCATGGCCCCGACCATGCGGTCGCCCTGGCGCAGCGGCACGCCCAGCCATGCGGCCGGCGGGGTGCCGATGACCCCGATGGCGGCCATCCGGGCCTCGACGTCGGGGTCGGCCTGGGAAAGATACAGGGGCGCGGCGGTCCTGAAGACGTGGATGGTCAGGCTGCTCTGTCCCGGGTCGCTGATGTTGGGGATGTCGAAATAGTCGTCCATCTCGTCCTGGAAGTAGACGAAGCGGAGCATGTCCTGTTCCTCGTCCAGCATGGCGATGAAGAAATTCTCGGCCTCGATGACCTCGCCGATGATGGCGTGGATGGTCTGGTACAGTTCCCGCAGGTCGCGGGTGGTGTTGACCGCCGTGGAGATGGCGTACAAGGCGTGGGTGGTGCGCTCGTTGAGCTTGCGCTGGGTGATGTCCGTGTGCGACCCGGAAATCCGGTAGACGTTGCCGTTCTCGTCCCGGCTGCTGGCGCCCCGGCCCAGAATCCAGCGGACGGAGCCGTCCTTGTGGATCTGGCGGAATTCCACCTGGAATTGCTCGACCTTGCCGTCGATGCATTCCTTGTTGGCGGCCAGGGCCCGTTCGCGGTCGTCCGGGTGCACGCTCTTCAGCCAGGAGGCCACGTGGTTGGGGAATTCCTCCTCGGAATAGCCGAGGATTTCCCGGTAGCGGGGGGAGTAGAAGCACTCGTCGCTGTCCAGGTACCAGTCCCAGAGGCCGTCGTTGGCGCCTCGGGCCATGAGCTGGTAGCGCTCCTCGCTTTTGCGCAGGGCTCGCAGGGCCTCGTCACGCTCGGTGACGTCGATCAGGGAACAGACCCGGTCGTCCGTGCCCGGGACGTTGCGCACGAACAGGTGGATGCGCCGGTGCTCGCCGCCGTAGGTCAGGAAATCGAATTCATAGTCCGAGGGCGGATTGCCGATCTTTTTGTCGCGCAGTTCCTGGTACCGGCCCATGCGTTCCCGCTCCGCCGGGGGCACGAAATCCATCCAGGTCTTCCGGCCCTCGACCTCCTCGCGCGCGCAGCCGGACATGACGCAGAATTGCGAATTGCAGTTCTTGATGACCGCGTCCTTGCCCAGCAGGACCATGGCCGTGCCCGTGGTCTCGAACAGGGTGCGGTAGTGGCTTTCGCTTTTGCGCAGGGCGTCCTCCACCTGGCGGATCTCGGACACGTCGATGACCACGCCGCGCACCCCGGCGATCTCCCCGCCCCGCCTGATGGGCTGGGAATAGACCTTGATGGGCAGGGCGTTGCCGTCCTTGCGCACGGCCATGTATTCCTCGTGCTCGAAGTCCTTGCCGGAAAGAAGCCGGGCGAGATTGTGGCGGACGCGGTGGATGGAGTCCGGGTGGATGATGTCGGTCAGGGTGAGCCCGGCCCGGATGTCGGCCCCGGTGTAGCCGAAGTTCTCCAGGGCGTGGCGGTTGGCGAACCGGAAGTTCCCTTCAAGGTCCATCTCGAAGATGAACAGCGGGAGGTCGTCGGCGACGAAACAACCGGCCTCGGCGCGCACGTCGTCAACCAGGGCGCGGAGGGCGTCAAGCTCCTCGATGAGCTCTTTCTTGGTCTTGCGTTCGTCGCCGGTCATGCTTCCTCCTGCGGCCTCGGCAACGGTAGCGGGGAGCCGGAAAAGAAGCAATGAAAAACGCTGCCCGTCCGGGTTCGGAGGCATTCCGGACGGGCCTTTGCCCGGTCAGCGCCCCTGTTTGGGCTTGAAGCGCGTCTTGTAGGCGGGTTTTCCGCCCGGCCGGGCCCCTTTCGGGGGATATTTCCGGGCCGGGGGCTTGCGTCGCGACTGGTCCCGGGAGACCACGGCCGCGCCCTCCCGGCTGTTGACCGCGTTGACGACCTTGTCGGCCTCGGCGGCCGGGACCGTGAAGGTGGTCCGCTCGCCCTGGACGCGGACATGCTGGATGGCCCACGGCTTGATGCGCGCGGCCGTGGCGATGAAGTCCACGAACCGCTTGGGGTTCATGCCGTGGGTGCGGCCCAGCGCGCAGACCAGGTCCGCTCGGCCCCGTCCGGCGGGGCCCACGGCGTCGATGCGGCGGTAGCCGGACTCCACCAGCTCCTCGCCGAAGGCGTTGCGCAGCAGGGCGGCGACCACCTGTTCGGCGGGCCGGTCCACGAGCAACTCCCCGGCCATGGCCAGGTAGGCGCTGTGCCCGTCGGCCTCGAGGATGTCGCTCAACTCGTTCATGACCTTGCGCTTCTTGGAGTGGATGACGTCCTCGATGCGCGGCAGGGGCTCCTTGGCGATCTCGATGCCCGCGCTCTTGGAGATGTACATGAGCTTACGGAACTCGCCGGGCCCGATCAGGGTGATGGCCACGCCCTGTTTGCCCGCCCGGCCGGTGCGCCCGGTGCGGTGCACGAAGGTCTGCGGGTCCTGGGGCAGGGCGAAGTTGACCACGTGGGTCAGGTCCGGCACGTCGATGCCGCGCGCGGCCACGTCCGTGGCCACCAGGATGGTGGCCTTGCGGTTGCGGAAGCCGTTTAAAATCTTTTCGCGCTGGGCCTGGTTCAGGTCGCCGTGGATGGGCTCGGCCGGATAGCCGCGCTGGGTCAGCCGCGAGGCCACCTGGTCGGCGTCGGCCCGGGTGCGCACGAAGACCAGGCCGTAGAAGTCCGGCCGGGCGTCGATGACCCGGCACAGGGCCTCGAAGCGGTCCGAGTCGGCCATCTCGTGGAATATCTGGCGGGTCAGGGGCGCGTCCGAGGTTTCGGGCTTGACCGTGACCACGTCGAAGTCGCCCATGAACTCCTTGGCGATGGCCATAACCTCGCGGGCCATGGTCGCGGAGAACATCAGGGTGCGCCGGTCTTCGTTGGCCGAGGCCAGGATGGCGCGCACGTCGTCCACGAAGCCCATGTTGCACATCTCGTCCGCCTCATCGAGGATGAAGTAGGACAGCTCGTCGATCTTCAGCGAGCCGCGCTCCAGATGGTCCATGATCCGGCCGGGCGTGCCCACGACCACGTCCACGCCGCGCCGCAGCGCCTTGAGCTGCATGTGGATCGCCTGGCCGCCGTACACCGGGAGCACGCGGATGCGCTTGCCGCCCTTGAGGGAGTCGATCTCCTCGGCCACCTGGATGGCCAGCTCCCGGGTGGGGGCCAGGATGAGCGACTGGACGCGGCGCGCGCCCTCCCGGGCGGCCTCGATGACGGGCAGGCCGAAGGCCGCGGTCTTGCCCGTGCCGGTCTGGGCCTGGCCCACGATGTCCCTGTCGCCCGAGAGCAGCTTGGGGATGGTCAGGGCCTGGATGGGGGTGGGGGCGGTGAACCCCTTGGATTCCAGGGCGTCCAGGGTCGAGCCCGAAAGCCCCAGCTCCTTGAAACTGGTCATGATTCGCCTTTGGTAAAAAGTAAAAACGGAAATTTCGTTCCACCTGACAGCGCGCCGTACGAAAACGGCGCAGTCGCGCCCGCGCCTGCGTGGGGTCTCGAAGAGGGAGGGGGAGGAGGGTGTCCGGGGGAAGGGGAAAGGGGGAGCGCCTCGTGCGGAACTCCTCGTTTCGCCTTCCCCCGGCCGCCGGGGGAGGCGGCTACCTGGGACGGAAGGTGATGCGGCCCCGGGTGAGATCGTAGGGGGAGAGTTCCACGGTCACGGTGTCGCCGGGCATGACGCGGATGCGGAACTTGCGCATCTTGCCGGAGATGTGGGCGAGCACGGTGTGGCCGTTTTCGAGTTCAACGCGGAACATGGCGTTGGGCAGGGCTTCTTCGACGGTGCCCTGGACGACGATTCCTTCTTCTTTAGGCATATACTTCTTTAACCTCTTGTTGCAGGGGACGGGAAAAGCCCGCCCCGGACCGGGGCGGGCTGGCTTATGTCTTCTAACCGCGGGCGACCTGCGCTACCAGCGCGGGCGCTCGGGACGGGGGCGGGCCTCGTTGACCTTGAGGTTGCGGCCGCCGAAGTCGGAGCCGTCCAGGCTTTCAATGGCGGCAAGGGCCCCCTGGTCATCCATCTCGACAAAACCGAAGCCGCGCGGGCGGCCGGTCTCGCGATCGTTGATCAGCTTGACGGAAATGACCTCGCCAAAGGTCTCAAACGCTGCGCGGACATCCTCTTCCGTGGCGCTCCAGGGCAGGTTGCCCACATAGATATTCTTAGCCATTACGTACCAAACTCCGAAAAATGGTGTGATAAAACGGCGAACAACGCCTGGTGAAACTCGATCGAGGAAGCGAAAGCGCGCAAGCCTTGCAGAACCTGAAGCCATTCCACCCTTGTCGGTGCGGGCCGACCGAAACCGGCTGCGTCCCCGTGGACACCACCGACTACTGTAGTAGAGCCCCTTACGTGGGGGCAGGGGCATCCGTCAAGGGAAAAATGTTTTGAACAGGAATATCTCCTAGATAATCGCCTCCATATCCGAAAAGATCCTGTCCGGATCGCACAATCCGGGCCGCTCGTCGGCCATCTCCTCCATGGTCTGGAAAAACGCGTCCCAACCGGCCACCTCGGCCACCTTTTTCTTGTCCACGAATATCTTGAAGATGGTCCCCCGGGGGCACTTGGTCAGATTGAGCTCGAGCACGCCCTCACCGGTCATCTCGGTCCAGAAGGCGGACCAGGAGGTGCGGTCGCCCTCGGTCTTCTTGTACTTCTCGAAATAGGCCTCGAAAATCCGTTCGATGTCGGCGCGTTCCATGTCTCCCGTCCTTGTTTGCGGTGCTCGGGGCCTGAAGTCGTCCAGGCGGAACCGGGTCCCGGCGATGTGCGCGGTCTTGAGCGGCTCGTAGCCCGGCTCTCCCGCCCCGCCGTGGTGGTAGGCGCAGAAAAGGCTTCCGTCCGCGAGCCGCGTCCACCCGGAGTAGCCGAAATCCGGAGCCGCCGCGTGCCGGTCGTTGCGCAGTTCCAGGACGCGGTCCCGGACCCGGGCGTCGGGCCGCCCGTCCTCGGCGGTCCAGTTCCAAGCATACACCCGCTCATAGGCGGGTTCAAGGATGTTCAGGGAAACGCGCCTCCAGGTGCAGTCCACCGCGTTGTCCTCAAAGGGGTAGGGCGCGCCGAACATGACCGGCCGGGTCTCGGCGTGGTCTGGATCCACCTCGGCCACGGCCCGCCGCTCGCCGTTGACAAAGGCCGTGACCCTGCCGTCCGCGTATTCGAAGCGCAGCCGGTTGAACCGCCCTCGCGGCAAAGGGACGGCCTGCGTCCCCTCGGCGTCCGGGACCATGCGGTCCGGGGTCAGCCGCCACCATGTGCCCACGCGCACGGCGCAGCCGTTGGGCCCGGCCTCGTCCACCCGGACCTCGGCCGTAAGCGTCAGGCTGGCGGTGCGCGGATCGGTCATGGGCCGCAGGGCGTAGCGCACCACGGACTCGTTGCCCGGGCCGTTTCGGACGCGCATGCCGTCGGCCGTGAAAATCGGGTTGGCCGGGTCGGCGGCCCGCCCGTGAACCTGGAATCCCGAGGCCAGTTCCTCCACCGTGCCGAGCCAGGCGCAGGTGCCCCAGTCCGGGCCGGTGTTGCGGTAGGTGACCAGCAGCCGCCCGTCGTCCAGCAGCCCCATGGTCGGGCGGTGGCCCATGAGCGCGGTGGGCTCGGGCCGCGACCAGGTGGCCCCGTCGTCGTCGCTGTGGACCAGGTACATGGGCTCGAACACGAAGCTGTTCTCGCGCAGCAGGGCCAGGATGCGGCCGGTCGGAAGTTTGGTCGTGGAGGCCTCGCACAGGACCAGGTTGCGCTCGGCGGCCATGACCGACAGCCGCTCCCAGTCGCGTCCACGATTCGTGGAGGGGAAGACGATCTGTTCGGTGGGCGGCTGGCGGATGGCCGGGTGCTCCTCGCCGCCCACGTGCCGGTGTCCGGCGGTCAGCCAGCTCCCGTCGTCCAGGACCAGGATGCGGTCGTGCATGTCGTGGGTCAGGCCCCTGGCCGCAAAGGGGAGCCACGTGCGGCCGTTGTCAAAGCTCTCGAAAAAGACGCGCGAGCTGTCGGACAGGACGATGGTTCCGTCCGGGAAAAGTTTCAGGCGCGGGCTGTGGCTGCGCGGGGAATCGGGATAGACGGGCGCGGACCAGGTCGCGCCGTTGTCGCGGCTGGTCTTGATCACGAGCACGCGGCGGTTCGGGCGCACGTGCCGGTCGGCCTCGTTGTAGGCGGTTATGAGCGTGCCGTCCCGCGCCCGGATCACGTCCGGGAAGGCCAGGTAGTTCCCTTCCCTGCGGTCGATGACCACATGGCGGTCCGCTTGGTCCGACAGGCTGGGCATGCGGGCTCCGGTCACTCTTCGCCGCGCGAGTCTTCCACCCGCTTGGTCTTGGAGAAGCTGCGGGGCAGCTCGCCGGGGCCGAGGATGGACACCTCGCCGCGCACCAGGATGTTCTTGCGGATTTCGTCGGCCAGCGCTCGGGCCAGCCCCTCGTCGTTGCCAGCCGGCGCGCCGGGCGCGCGCTCCACGTGCACGGCCATGTGGTCCAGGCCGTCCTTGCGGCTGAGGAAGATTCGGTATTCGGCGGACAGCTCCTTGAAGTGCTCGAGCACGGAGCCGATCTGGCCGGGGTAGATGTTCACGCCCCGGAAGATGAACATGTCGTCGGACCGGCCCAGAATCTTGTCCACGCGCGGCATGGTCACCCCGCAGGCGCAGGTCCCGGGGATGAGCCGGGTCAGGTCGTGGGTCCGGTAGCGGATGAGCGGGGAGGCCTCCTTTCTCAGCGAGGTGACGACCATCTCGCCGACCTCGCCGGGAGCCACGGGCTGAAGGGTCTCCGGATCGATGATCTCGGTGATGTACATGTCCGCCCAGTAGTGGATGCCGTCGTGGGCCGCGCACTCCAGGCCGGTGCCAGGACCGTAGAGCTCGGTCATGCCGATGATGTCGAAGCTGTCCTCCAGCCCCAGGGCCTGCTCGAACTGGCGGCGCATCTTGGGGGTGTGGGCCTCGGAGCCGAAGATCGCCTTTTTCAGGCTGATTTTATCGGCGAGCCCTTGCTTCTGGACCTCCTCGCCCATGAGCAGGGCCATGGAGGCGGTGGAGCACATGCAGGTGGCCTTCAGGTCGGTCAGCATCTGGAGCTGGATTTCCAGCAGCCCCGGCCCCACGGGCAGGGCCATGGCGCCGAACCGCTCGCAGCCGAGCTGGAAGCCCGCGCCCGCCGTCCACAGTCCGTAGCCCACGCAGATCTGGACCCGGTCCTCCACGGTCAGCCCGGCCATCTCGTAGCAGCGGGCGAACATGTCCTTCCAGACATCGATGTCGTTTTGGGTGTAGGCCAGGATCTTGCGCTTGCCCGTGGTCCCGCTGGACCCGTGGATGCGGACCACGTCCCGTTCGGGCACGGACAAAAGCGGCATGGGGTAGCCGTCCTTGAGGTCCTCGGCCGTGGTGAAGGGGAGCCTGCGCAGATCGTCCAGGGAGGTGATGTCGCCCGGCTCCACGCCCTTTTCCTTGAAACGCGCCTGGTAGAAGGGGCTGTTGGCGTGGGTGTGGCCCACGGTCCATTTCAGCCCATCGAGCTGGATGTCGGCGATCTGTTCCTCGGTCAAATTCGGTATGAAACGGTGGTCCATCTGGGGCTCCCTTGATGCGTGTGCGGCGGCGCGTCCCTTGTGCCGGGAGGGGAAATCCGGTAGTCTGTGAAGTGTTGCGCCAGCGGTATTCATGCAGCAAAAGCCGCGAATCTTCAAGCCCCAAGGACGCCATGGACACCTTCCCCACCTGGGCCTTTTACCTCGCCGCCGCCGTGGCCGGACTCGAACTCGGCGGCCTTGCCACCATCTTCATCCAGCGCTGGATCGACGAGGAGCCCATCTGCAAGCCGGGCGGGTCCAGATGCCCCGCCTGCGGCGCGAAACTCACCTTCCGCGACACCATCCCGCTGTTCAGCTTCCTGCTCCTCAAGGGGCGCTGCCGCCACTGCGGCACGGCCATCGGTCCGCAGTACCTGCTGGTCGAACTGTCCTGCCTGGCCTGGGCCCTGGCCTCGGCCTACACCTTTGGATTGTCGCCCGAATGGGGCGTGTACCTGGTCCTCGGGGTCATGCTCATCGCGGGCAGCTTCATAGACTTCGAGACCTTCCTGCTGCCCGACCGCATCACGTTGGGCGGCACGGTGATCGCCCTGGCGGCCAGCTCCCTGCTTCGCGAAGGCCCCACCTGGCAGGACGCCCTGCTCGGCGCGGCCGTGGGCGCGGGCCTGTTCTGGGCCCTGCAGCAGCTTTACCGGCTGTGGCGCAAGCAGGAGGGATTGGGCACCGGCGACGTCAAGCTCATGGCCATGATCGGGGCCATGGTCGGCCTGGGCGGGCTGCCCCCGACCATCCTGATAGGCAGCCTGACCGGGGCGCTCGGCTCCATCTACTACATGTTCCGCCCGGGCAAGGGCGGCATCCGGGGCCGCGTTCCCTACGGCCCGTTCCTGAGCCTCGGCTGCATGCTCTACCTGCTCTACGGGCCGGAGATCATGCGCTGGTGGAATTCCTAGCCGTTTTTGCGCTTCCATTCATATCCCGCACCGTTGCCCAAAGAAAAACCGCCCGTGGCGGTCGGGCGGTTTTGTAGGGAAGGCCTTTGGTCCCGATGAGAGGGGGGATGCGTCACCGGCCCCTGTCGGGGTTGGAGACGGCCAGTACCGGACGTATATCCGGCTTCTTCGCGACCTTGGGCCTGGTCTGCTTGGGTTTGGTCTTGGGGGGCGGCGGAATATCCTTGGGCGGCTTTGGCGCCGGGGCCAGCTGGGCGGTCATGATCTGCGGCTCGGGACCGGCGTTCTCCTGGTGGTAGAGGTAGGAGACCACCCGGTTCACCCCTTTCATGCCCAAGGCGTGGGCCATGATGCGGTCGCGCTCCTCCTTGTCGTGGATCACGCCGAGAAGGATGATGTCGCCCTGGACGATCTGGACCTCCACGGGCGTGCTGGTGACCTCGAAGTCGGCCATGAGCTGCGTGCGCAGCTCCGTGTACATGGCCTGGTCGCCGAAGAAGTCGTTTTCCTTGTCCGCGTCGCGCAGATACAGCCTGCTGATGACCTGGCGTTTGCCGTCGACCTTGTTCACGCATTCGTAGATGGTCCGCAGCTGTTCCTGGGAATCGTATTCGCCCACCAGGTAGAGCTTGCCGAAATAGCAGTAGGTGGTGATCTGGTCCGCGCGGATGTCCTTGTTCTTGTACAACTCGGCCTGGGCGTGTCCGGCCACGATGGCGTCGAGCATCTGCTGCTCGGTGGTCCGCTCGTCCACGGCCGTTTCGTACGCGGACTGACCGCCGCCGATGATCGACGAGACGTAGGCGGGCGCGCCGGGAATGAGCCCGATGCCGAACGGCACCATGGCGCAGCCCGGCAGGAAAAAGATGATGGAAACCACAACCAACGATTTGAGTCTGAACATGCTGACCATCCCCCCCTTTTAAGGTGCTCAGGCTCCACCCAGGCCAGAGGTCAGCAAGAAGCCTGCCACCGGCCGGGCGGCACGGCGTCGATCCGCCGCAGCCCTTGGGGGCCGAAGGAATTGTGATTTCAGGGCCTTCCGTCAGAGGGAATTCGTAATCGAAAAATCGTGGACTAATGAGGCGCGACCGGCGCCATGCGTCTATTAAAAATAGATCATGGTCGGGCTAGAACTTGCCCGCGTGGCGGGGCCAGTACCCGGTGAACCCCTTGCAGACGATGATGGTGAACTTGCGTCCCTGGCCGCCGTTGAAGGAGGAGCGGTAGAAGATGGGGTCGCTGACGTATTCGAACATCTTTTTCAGGTCGGCCACGGGGTGCTTCTGGAACCGCTTGCGGACCATGACCGCGTCCCAGCCGAGCTTGTCCCCGCCCGGCACGGGCCAGAGGTCGTACTGGTTCATGCGCCGGTTCTCGGTCCAGGCGCAGTAGGTGAAGGGCTGGCCCTCGAGGTAGAAGGCCAGTTCCGAGGTGAAGCCGTAGTTGTCGGACATGGCGAAGACCCTGGACGGGTCGTCGAACTCGGTGGCGATGATCCCGTCCACCTTGCGGCCCAGGTCGCCCCAGCCCTTGAGCCGGAGGGTGATGTTCATGGAGTCCGGCAGCGGCAGGAGCGGGGAGACGAAGACGGCCAGGGTCATGAACACGGCCGCTCCGGCCAGGATCGCCCGGCCGCGCGTTTTGCGCCCAGGGGCGTCCCACCACGCCTTGAAGGCCATGCCCGCCAGGATCGCGCCCGTGGCGAAGGCCGCGGCGGTCCAGTTGGCCTCCACCTTGGAGAAGAGCGCCTTGAGGGTGATCGCACCCCACAGGGGCCAGAAGAAGAGCGCGGTCAGCAGGTCGCGGCGGTAGTTCGCGTCGAACCGGCCCACCGGGCCGACCCACGCCTTGCGCACCGCGCCCGGGGTGGCCGCGACGATGAACCAGAACCACCACGGCGCGAGCAGGCCGATCTGCGCGCCGAGCATCTCGAAGAACGGGCCGACGCGGTCGGGTAGCCAGTCGCTGCCGCCCACGCCCGAGGTCAGCTTGGCCACGTGCTTGTAGGCCACCCAGCCGTTGTCCATGTTCCAGAGGACGATGGGCGCGAGCCCGACGGCGGAGCCGATGATCCCGGCGAGGGCGAAACGCACCCAGAACCGCTCGGGCAGCTGCCCCCGGCAGTGCAGGATGACCGCGTAGACCAGGCCCAGAGCCAGGAAGGCAAGCATCATGTATTTGGCCAGGATGCCCACGGCCATGCATGCGCCCAGGATCACGAAAGGCCAATTGGATACGGCTCGGTCCGGTTCGTGGCGCGTGGCCGCGGCCAGGGCGAAGAAGGCCACGGTCCAGCAGAGGATCAGTGGACAGTCCGTGGTGGCCAGGATGCCCAGCCCGTTGAGCAGGGGCATGGTCGCGGCCGCGAAGAGCACGAACACGGCCAGCCGGTACTCCCGCCAGACGCGCGACACCCCGACGTAGAGCGCGGCCTGGATGCCGGTCATGCCCAGGATGGACCCAAACCGCACGCCCAACTCGGTATTCCCGAAGACCCAGGTCCACAGGCTGATGATCCAGGCGATGAGCGGCCCCTTGGAATAATAGGACAACTGCGGTCGCCTGATCCAATCCCAATACTGCGCCTCGTCCTGCACCAGGTTCAGCTGGCCCGAGGCCACGAACCAATAGCGGACCAGAAAGGACGCCAGAATGATGAAAAAGGCGAGGACATCCAGCCGGGGAACATATGTATCGCGGGGCGTAGTCATGACGCGCATCAACTATATTATTCAGAGGGGGGTGGCAAGTTGAGGGTGCGGGGGGCGGCTTTTGATAGCGGGCCATCTGCACATTCCTAACGGAACGGGCAAATTCATACTAACGCGGTAAGTTCCGTGTGGTTATGTCAAAATGTATGTATTGTGGGAAAAGTCTGCACGAATTTTCGTTGCATGAGTATATACCTAATTTTCAATCACTAGCTTGGCATCATTAATGTTTTGGCTTGTAAATGGTCTTGAGTCTATATTGAGGTTATTAATCTCGATTATAATTGATGCGGATGCTCTTAATATTTCATATAACTGTTTTACACGATAGTCATTTTGTATACAATACAGATCAACATTGTTAAATAATTCAATAACAATATTAATCCATTTGTTTTTTAATTCAATTTTGCTTTCAAATTCAGCATATCCAATTACATCAAATTTTCTTATTGAATCTTTAACTTCGGTATTATGTAGCATTCGCACAAAGCCCACCTTGCCCCCGGTTCTCCACGCAGCGTAATCTGGCTGCATGAGCGAGAACACCCATCCCCACACCACATCGGCCCTGGCCAAGCGCCGGGCGGAACTGATCGCCGACAACCAAGCGATGCGGGAACACATCCGGCTGAACGACGGCTACATCAAGGCCCTGGACACGGCCATCGGCCTGATGGACCCCGCCTTCGATCCCGGCACGGTCCTGCCCAAGCGCCAGTACACCAAGAAGTTCAATCGAGGCGAACTGAAATCCCTGATCATCCGGACGCTGAAGGCGGCCGAAGGCGGCCCCCTGTCCACCAGGGCCATCACCGACCAGGTCATGGAACGCAAGGGCATGGCCGACGACTGCTGGACCGAAGTCCGCCGGGCGCTGATCAACTATGATGTCGTGGAAAAGATCGACGGCGATCCCGACGACCATATGGAATACTGGTCCCTAGTGGGCTACGCCGCCAAGGGAAAGGATGGCGGCGATTCCAAGGAAGCGACCGCGGGGTTGCGTCTGCTGCGTGACCAGTAGCCCCTGAACGGGGAATCATCGGCCAGGGTGAGCATGCGGCCAAGCATGTCGAAGGCGATTCTGCCGTTGTCCCAGCGCCGGGTGTCCTCCCGGTAGGCCACTTCGTTGGCGTAGAGTTCGAGATATTCCCGGCTGGCCCGGTGGATCTGCCCCTTGAACATGCGCCGGAACCGGGCGAAGAAGCTTTCCGCCTGGTTGGTGTTCTCGCCCTCGGGGCCGCAATAGCAGATCTTGTGGTTGACCACCACCCGTTCGAAGTTGACCTGAAGATTGCCGTAGGCCGAGTGCTCGTCCGAAACAATGGTGGATCCCGGCTGGACATTGTCCTCGACGTGATATTGGATGTCCTTGGCGTTTTCCTTGTCGATCACATACGTGAGCGTCCTGGTCGCGCCTTTGCCCTTTTCCCCGGCTTGCCTGATGACCAGGATGCAGGATTCGGGCATGGAGGACTCCCGGTCCCCATCGGGCCTGTCCATGGCCCTGTTGGCCGGCCGCTTGTACGGATTGAGGTATGCCCCGTCGGTCTGGATTTCGCCCTTCATGGCCGGTTGGTCATACCGGGTCCCCAGAAGCGCGCTCCGCAACTTGTGGTACAGGGTGTACGCCGTCTTGTACTGGACATCCAAGTGGCGCATGAGCTGGGATGCGGACACACCTTTGACCGCATTCGCCAGCAGGACCATGGCGATCAGGATGGTCTTGAGGGGCAGGTTGGAGGAATGCAGCCAGGTCCCGCTGGTCACCGAATAGGTGCGTCCGCAATCCTTGCACCGCCACTGCCGCCGCCCCTTGATGAAATAGTGGTCCACGCTTCCGCAAATCGGACAATACGGTTCGCCGCCGGTCTTCGGCCACCGCAATTCGCGGAAGGTCTTGAAGACGGTTTCCTCGTCCCATTCCGCGATCTGCGGGATGGACAGGCTGCGGGCTTTCGCCGACAGCAGGAAGTGCTGCTCGTGCGTGTGGTTTTTCGAGGGCATTACGGTCAGTATAAAGCATATTTTTTAACTTTTGTCAACTATTGCGAGCTGTTAGTTGTGTGCATTGTGAAATGTGGAACAAGTCGGGTAACCGGTTGAAATACCGGCGAAGAGTTTATCTTTTTCTTTATTTCCGGCGGGTTGTATCCACTTTACCATGTCACCCTTTAATCGCTACCAGCATGTTGACTCGTTGTCGTGTTGGGAGATAGGCTAAACTGTCTTGAATATTAGGCGAATATGCTTACAGTGAAACATAATAGAAGGAACCTTGGGTGCCAAACAAAAAGGCTTTTTCAAATATCGCACGCGATTGGGAACAGTTGCGGTCAATGGGAAACCACGAGAAGAAAGATTTATCTGACAAAGTGACCTATATCCTGTCGGATGCGATCCAGTGGCTGACGGAAATTGAACCCAATACACTTCACGCCGTTGTGACAGATCCGCCGTATGGATTGATTGAATACCAAGATAAAGACCACGAGAAACTAAAGAAGGGCAACGGTGGCGTTTGGAGAATTCCTCCGTCTTTTGATGGCGCAAAGCGAAATCCCTTGCCCCGGTTTACCGTCTTGTCGAAAGAGGAAATTGCAGGGCTGTATAACTTTTTTGGCGCACTGGCATACGGCTTACAACGAGCGCTTGTGCCTGGCGGACACATCTTCATTGCCTCGAACCCACTTTTGTCATCATACACCTTTCATGCGTTTCAGCAGACCGGCCTAGAAAAACGGGCCGAGGTCATTCGCCTTGTCCAAACATTACGGGGGGGCGATCGGCCGAAAAACGCTGAAAAGGAATTTCCCGACATTTCCGTGATGCCAAGATCGTGCTGGGAACCATGGGGAGTATTCAGAAAGCCTCTTGAAGGGACTGTGGCGAAAAACTTGCGTAAGTGGGGAACCGGTGGATTACGAAGGAAATCGAAAAGGGAACCTTTTAAGGACGTGATTACCTGCTCTCCTACACGGGGTATTGAAAAAAAGATTGCTCCGCATCCATCTCTCAAGCCCCAACGCTTTTTACGGCAAATTGTTAGAGCGGCTTTGCCGATGGGGGAAGGGATAATATACGATCCTTTCGCTGGCAGTGGGTCCACCCTTGCGGCGGCCGAAGCTCTGGGGTATCACGCCATAGGAACGGATCGGGATTTTTCATATTATCAAATGGGTTGTGAAGCATTTGCAAAGTTGGTCGAAATAAAGGTGAGTTAGTGATGTCGCCAGAAGATATTTTCCAGCAATTCCAGGAAGAATTCAAAAATAGAAAATTTATTGCAGGACTACTAATCGCCTTTATTGACCTATTTTTACATCTTGAAATCCACAAAATAGATGCGAACTCACTGGATGAACTCTTCAAAACATTTCCCCAGGTAACTGAACTGAAAGGGGGAAGGAGAGCTAATACTTTAATCGTCGAAAAGGAAGATGGAACCCAAGTCAGCGTTCGCAAGTTTTACGATGAGATAGAAAGGTTCTTTTTGGCGGACAAGAAAAGGTTCGATTACCCCAAGTGTGCTCCTCATGCCACCCAAGCATGGGGAGATTACGTTGGCTGGTTGAATTCTTTGGCCCGCTTTGACGAAAAAGAGTTAACAGATTTAAGAAAGCAAATTGTCGACTATGTCCTGGGAGTTCTAAAAAGCCATGCCTTCGACCCGGCATCAATCTCGTTGGAGCCACCCGTTTTTAAGATATTGCTCACGCAATTTGACTTTTCTGCCCGTAAGGGGGAACCCACCGGCGCAGGGTACCAGGGTGTTGTTTTTGGGTTCCTTAGGGCCGACAATCCCCATTTACAGATCGAGATTGAAAAAGTCAGGACTGGATCCAAGCGACTCCAACGGATCGGGGATATCGACGGATGGGAAGGTAAGCGACTCGCCATTTCTGCTGAAGTAAAGCATTTCCATGTCCAAGAAAGCGATATTCCCGATTTTGCATCATTCGCAAATGAAGTAACCGTCCGTGGTGCTATTGGAATGATCGTCGCTTTGGGTTTTGAGAAAGAAGCGGAAGATCAAATAATCGAAATGGGACTGTTTCCATTAGATATTCGCGGGATGTTGACGATAGTAAACTTGTGGGATCCATTGAAGCAACGGACGGCAATGTCTTCTTTCGAATATTATGCAAACCATGTGGAAAAAAATGCTTCGCTGTCAGAGCGCATCAAGAATTTTCTAGACGGTATCAAAAACGATATCGAATCTTAATGCGAAAAGAGGGGGGGACAAGCGCAGTGCCTGTCCCTCCCTTGTGTCAAATGGAGATCCTGATCAGGGCCAGGAGATCCAGCGCCTCCCTCATCTTCTTTTTTTGAACCTTGGGAACCGTGAAATCGCGGATCCCCCTGCTTCCCTGAAAGCGGATGATGCATTCTCTGGAACCGGCGATCTTGTCGGCCAGGATGCCGTATTCGCCTTCCAGGCTTTCGTCCCGGTATTCCCATATACTGTCGCTGTTGAATCGCTCGAAGGCCCCGACGGGTGATGTATAGCGGTAATCGTCGGCCAAGACGCCGAACTGGTCGATGAAGAGCCAACTGTCGGCATGGTAGCGAATTTTCAGGCGGCCCCACACGTCATTGCCCATCCTGCCCAAGTAGACGGACACGTTTGTCTTGTAGCCGGTATTGTCCTTAATGAAGAACTTGTCGTCGAACTTATGGTATTCGAGGTCGTAGGCGAGGAGGGCTTCGGCGATCCTGACTTGATTCCTTTTTAGCGTGGATACGAAACGGCGGATTTGCGTAATTTTTTCAAGTCCGTGTTTCGTGCCGTCGGCGAGAATCACCATCCTCCAATGGGGGTTGTAATCCTTGATCACGACGGAGCTTCCGGGAACGAGCGGTTTGCCTTTTTCGTCCATGGCAGCCTTATAGTCGGAATACCACTGGATCTGGTCTTCCGTGAATAGGCTGTCGATATCGGCATCCAGAGTCATTTTGTAATACAGCACGTCTCCGTTTTCCATGACGACCTTGTGGTATGGGAAAATGCCCAAAACCATGGTGGGGGGGCCGTCACTTTCAAAATACCCCTTCATCAGGGAATATTTGGTCCCGTCCTTGACCACACCGGAGAGCTTGGGTTCGACGAGGAAGTGTTTCATTGCGTATTTGTAATCGTGAGTAAGGATGAACTCCGGCCTGTCCCCAGGGGAGTATTTTTCAGCTTGGGCGGAGACTGCCATGGTCATGATGATGACCAGCATCAGACAAAGGGAAATGGCTTTTCGCATAGGAAACTCCTGCGGTGTGTTGTTCCTTTCCCGCCCGAAAAGGAAAGTGAAGACGATGGTGGTCGAATCGTTCGGCCACTATGTCTATTTTCGCATTACGAACAAGCGAAAAGCAAGTTTTGAAATGGCGAATTTATCAAGAAAAACGAGATGTTCTGCTTTAAGATGACGGTCGAATAGAAAGTGTAGTCATATAGCAAGAACGCACCGTTTCCGGGGCGTTCTTGCTACTTCCCTAGCCGGTCTTCCCGACCGTCGAAGATCAGGTGGGCCTGATCCCGATTGTCCCGGCGAACGCTTTCAATGTGGTCAGAGCCAAATGAACTTCAACGGCCTTGCAAGCAGGGCATCAGGGTTGACTCATGTCACAGGATGCAGTCCTCCTTGCGCCCCACCTTTGCGGATGTCCCGGCTAGGCATATATCAGGGGCTTGATCTCCCATCGATAGGGCGGAACAGCCTGTAATCGCTCACTGATCCTGTTTTTTGCTCGACTCTTTTTTCTTGTCGAGCTAGGGTCGTATTGGTGGGAAATGGGAAAAAAATAGGCGGCAACCTGCCGTCATCATTGATTTGTGTGAATCCTACATAATACCGTTTAACTTCATAAATAACAGTATCACCAATTGCGCTTTGCCAATCTCTGTAAATCAGAGCTTGCTTTGGTGATAAAATATTTTTAGCTCGTTCTATGGTCTCAAAAAGTATTTCATCAGACAAGAATTGTGATCTAGTACAAGAACATAGAGCGTTTGCGACATCGCGGATAGATTCTTTTAATTCTGTTTTGCTGCTATCTCGAAGGGTATTGCCAAAAATGAGATTTCTGGCTTGGTCGCATTTTCTAGCAATCGAAGCTAATTCGCCCGGTTCATTGGGTAAATCGATTGCCCAAAGCGAGGATAAGCCTCTAATAATAGCAACTTCAACATGTGGACCGTCTGCAAGAGATGATTCAAATTTTGCAACAAGATGACTTAGTGTGGAGTCTCTGGTGGAATGGTTTAGTAAGATGCTAGATTGTTCTAACTTTAGTGCTCTAATCCAACCAATAAGACTTGCTAATCTGTATACAGAGCTATTGAATTTGTATTCATTAAATGTATTAGTTCTATTAACTTGTTTAAGATAGTCATGCCTTTGGTCTACTATCATTTCACGCAATCTATAGAAAAGACTAAGTGCAGAGTTTGCCAAGGGGTAAGAATATCGTTCTGTTAGAGATTTAATTTCCTCAGCTTTTGATTTTTTATGTTTTAAATACGGTAGGGAGATGTCTTTTACTAAAGTCGTAAGTATCGCTGCTCCTGCACCAATAATAGCTGCTTGGGTCGAGGGATCCATACATACTCCCTAAAAAGTTATTAAGAAATAATTATTATATTTTATACACAAAGCGTTGCTGTGTAAAGGTATGGCGAATTTGTGTTGGATTAGGGAGTGAGCTCACCCGCGAAGCGGCTATAAGAAGTTTAGGAAGGGAGAGAGGATGGGGGTCCGGGGGAAGGGGAGAGGGACAACCCTTTTCAAAGGGTTTCCCTCTCCCCTTCCCCCGGCCGCCGGAGGCCTTCTTACTTCCACGGCTCCATAAAGGAGTCGCTGGAGTGGCCGGATTCGATGTGGGAGATGAGGGCGGAGCCGAACACGGCGGCGTCCATGAGGCCGTCGAACTCTTTGAGCTGGTCCGGGTGCTTGATGCCGAAGCCGAGGGCGACGGGGATGTCGAAGACTTCCTTGGCCTCGGCCAGTTTTTCCTTGATGCGCGCGGGCAGGGACTCGCGCTGGCCGGTGGTGCCGAGCACGGACACGAAGTAGCAGAACCCTTGGGCGCCGTCGGCGTAGAGCTTCATGCGCTCCTTGGTGGTGTTCAGGCCGACCAGGGGGACGAGGGCGACGTTGTGGGGTTCTATCGCGTCCTTGACGAATTGGGATTCCTCAAGGGGCATGTCCGCGATGATCAGTCCGGACACCCCGGCGGCTTCGCAGTCCGCGCCGAACTTGTCCAGGCCGTACTGGTAGACCGGGTTGAGATAGCCCATGAGCAGCAGGGCGGCCTTGAATTGGCCCTTGCGCTTCTTGAGCTCGGTCAGAATCCAGGTCAGGTTGATGCCGTCCTCAAGACATTGGAGAGACGCCTTTTCGACCACCGGGCCGTCGGCCACGGGGTCGGAGAAGGGCATGCCGATCTCGATGACGGACGCGCCCGCCGCGTCGAGCTCCTCCATCTCCTTCCAGAATTGCTCGCGGTCCGGAAACCCGGCGGGCAGGAACGGAATGAGCCCGACCTTCCCTTGGCTCCGGGCCTCTTCTATCTTCACTTGCATTTTATTCATTTTTTATCCTTTTCCCGGCGCACCCGCTTGCGCGAAGCGCACCCAAAAAGTTTTGGAGATTCTTAAGAACCTTTTCCAAAAGGTTCTTAAGCCGCCGGAGGCATTCTTTACAGAATCTGGTCGAGTATCCCCAGGTCCTTGTCGCCGCGTCCGGACAGGCAGACGAGCACGGACTTGCCTTGCAGTTGTTCCCGGTTCTCGATGGCGTAGGCCACGGCGTGGGACGATTCCAGGGCCGGGATGATGCCTTCGCGCCTTGACAGGACCTTGAAGGCGTTGATGGCCTGGGAATCGTTGATGGTCGTGTAGTCCACGCGGCCGATGGCGTCGAGGTGGGCGTGTTCCGGGCCCACGCCGGGGTAGTCCAGCCCGGGCGCGATGGAGTGGGACGGCTCGATCTGGCCGTCCTTGGTCTGGAGCAGCTTGGTCATCATGCCGTGCAGCACGCCGTCGGTGCCGTGGTCGATGGGCGCGGAGCTGTAGCAGCCCGGCTCGCCGGTTCCGGCGGCCTCGACGCCCACGATCCTGACGGATTCGTCCGGGACGAAGTTGTGGAACATGCCGATGGCGTTGGACCCGCCGCCCACGCAGGCCACGACCACGTCGGGCAGCTTGCCTTCATTGCGGGCCATGAACTGTTCGCGCGCCTCCTTGGAAATGATCTGCTGGAACTCGCGGACCAGGGTGGGGAAGGGGTGCGGCCCGGCGGCGGTGCCGAAGCAGTAGTGGGTGGTCTCCTGGTCGGACAGCCAGCGGCGCAGGGCCGCGTTGATGGCGTCCTTGAGGGTCTTGGTGCCGGACTCCACGGCCACGATCTCCGCGCCCATGAGGCGCATGCGGCCCACGTTGGGGGCCTGGCGGACCACGTCGGTGGCCCCCATGTAGATGACGGCCTTCATGTCGAGCATGGCGGCGGCGACCGTGGTGGCCACGCCGTGCATGCCCGCGCCGGTCTCGGCCAGGAGGACGTCCTTGCCCATCATCTTGGCCAGCAGCCCCTGGCCCAGGGTGTTGTTGATCTTGTGCGCGCCCGAGTGGTTGAGGTCCTCGCGCTTGAGCCAGAGGTCCAGGCCGAGGTCCTTGGACAGGTTCGGGCAGTAGGTGATGGCCGACGGGCGGCCCACGTTTTCCTTGAGCATGTTCGTGAAGCGGGTCTGAAACTCCTCGCTGGGGAGGATGGTCTTCATGGCCTCTTCGAGCTCGATGAGCGGCGGCATGAGCAGCTCGGGGATGAACTGCCCGCCGAAATCGCCGAAGTATCCTTTCTTCATGATGAATCCTTATTCCATTTCCGCGAGAATCCGGAAGACTTCCCGCAGCTTGGTCTCGTCCTTGATGCCCGGCGTCTTTTCCACGCCGGAATTGATGTCCAGGCCGGATGGGTTCACGGCCAGGGCCTCGCGGATATTGTCCGGGCCGAGGCCGCCCGCAAGGAACCAAGGTGTTTGTATTTCAATGTCTTGCAGCATCGCAAGATCAATGGATTTGCCGGTGCCGCCCTGGCCTTTGGTCCCCGCGTCCAGGAGGAAGTGGCCGCAGGTCTCGGAGTAGTTCTCGAGGTCCCGCAGCAGGGCCTGGGGCGAGGGGTAGGTGTCGGGCCAGAAGGCCCGGATGACCCGGTCCGGGCCGATCTTCCAGCAGAAGTCCACGTCCTGTCCGCCGTGCAGCTGGGCCGCGTGCAGCCCGCAGCGGTCCATGGTCTCAAGGACCTCTTCGGCGGTCTGGTTGACGAACACCCCGACCTTGGAGGCCCTGCCGGTCTTGACCGAGGCCACGAAGTCCGGGTCCGCGTTGCGGGGGCTCTTGGGGTGGAAGATGAACCCGAGCAGGTCCACGCCGAGGCTTACGCAGAGCTCGACGTCTTGCATGCGGGTCATGCCGCAGACCTTGACCAGGGGGCGTGCCATTCTGCTAAACCCCCGTCAGTTCGGCCAGCTTGGCGCCCGGGTCGTCGGCCTCCATCAGGGAGGTGCCGATGAGGATGGCGTCGAAGCCCAGGGCAGCCATTTCCTCGACCTGGGCGCGGGTGTCCACGCCGCTGGCGCAGATCCACAGCTCGCCTTCGCGCTTCTGCTTGATGAAGCGGCGGCCCTGGTCGAGGGTGGTGGTCAGGGTGTCCAGGTCGCGGTTGTTGACCTGGATGATGTCGGCCCCGGCCTCGCGGGCCCGGTCCAGGTCCGCTTGGTCGAATATCTCGACCACCGGGGCCAGGCCGGGCATGCGGGCGATGTCGATGAGCTGCCTGAGGTGGGCGGCGTCGTCGCACATGCGGGCGATGAGCAGCACGGCCGAGGCCGGACTGGAGGCGGTCATGGCCACCTGGAGCGGATCGAAGATGAAGTCCTTGCGCAGCAGGGGCAGGCCCGGCCCGTTCATCATGAACAGGAAGTCCGGGGAGCCCTTGAAGTAGACGTGTTCGGTCAGCACGGAGATGGCCGCGGCCCCGTTGGCGGCGTAGGTGTCCGCATAGTCGAGGGGGTTCAGGTTCTCGCCGAGTACGCCCCGGCTGGGACTGGCGGGCTTGAACTCGGCGATGATCGCGCCCGGGCCCTTGGCCCGGATGGCCTCGACGAACGAGGGGCGCTCGCCCTGGTAGGCGGCCGGGATGCGTCCGGCAGCGAAGTCCTTGTGCAGCGACTCGATCTCGAGCCGCTTGGCTTCTCTGAATTTATCCAGCATAGGGAAGTCCTTTCTTCAAACCTTCGTGAACCACGTCGCGGGCGATGTCCGCGCATTCGGCCATGGTGCCCTTGTCCAACAGGTTGAGGCAGCCTGCCAGATTGAGGGCCACCATGTCCATCATGGGTTCCGGGCCGTTGCCCGCCAGGATGTCCCGGAGCTTGGCCACGGCGTCGTCCTTGCCGTCCACGCGCACGTCCTCGGGGGCGTGGCGCGGGAAGCCCAGGGCGGCCGGATCGACCACGGCCTTGTCCATGCGGCCGTCGTCGATGACGTAGCCCCGGTTCACGCCCCAGGTGGTCAGCTCGTCGAAGCCGCCCGCGCCCGCGAAGATGAGCGCCCGCTTCACGCCGGTCAGCAGCAGGGTCTCGCCCATGAGGAAGAGGCGTTCCGCGTCGCCCACGCCGAGCAGCTGGTGCGAGGGCCGGGCCGGGTTGGTCAGCGGGCCCATGAAGTTGAACAGGGTGCGGATGCCGAGCTGCTTGCGCACGGGCATGATGTACTTGAAGGCCGGGTGGTAGGCGGGCGCGAACAGGAAGGCGAAGTGGTATTTCTCAAGCCCAGCTGCGGCCTCTTCCGGGGTCTGCTCCAGGGGGATGCCCAGGGCCTCCAGGGCGTCGGCCGAGCCGCAGGACGAGGACAGGGCGCGGTTGCCGTGCTTGGCGATGGTGTAGCCCATGTCCGCCAGGAACAGGGACACGGCCGTGGAGCAGTTGAAGGAGCACTGGCCGTCGCCGCCCGTGCCGCAGGTGTCGACCACCGGCTCGGGCCGGTTGCCGTCGAAGCCGGGGATCTTGCGCGCGTGGGAGACCACCGCGCGCACGCCCGCGGCCAGATCGGTGGAGTCCTCGCCCTTGGCGCGCAGCCCCATGAGGAAGGCCCCGGCCTGGGCCTCGGTCATCTTGCCGCCCATGAGCTCGGCGAACATGAAGTCCGCCTGGTCGTCGCGCAGGGCTTTGCCCTGGGCCAGGGTGTCGAGTATTTCGGATATGGTCATGATCTTATCCTTTGATGTTCAGGAAGTTTTGCAGAAGCTTGGGGCCTTCGGGGGTGAGGATGGATTCCGGGTGGAACTGCACGCCGTGCCAGGGGCGGTCCTTGTACTGCAGCCCCATGACCTCGCCCTGGTCGGTGCGGGCCGTGACCTCGATCCTGTCCGCGGCCTTCTCGGCCGGGACGATGAGCGAGTGGTAGCGGCAGACCGTGAACGGCGAGGGCAGTCCCTTGAACACGCTCTGGCCCTCGTGGAAGACCTCGGAGGTCTTGCCGTGCATGATCCGCTCGGCGCGCTTAACCGGCGCGCCCGCGAAGTGCCCCAGGGTCTGGTGCCCCAGGCAGACGCCGAGCACCGGGACCTCCTTGGGCAGCCGGGCCAGGAACTCCAGGCAGAAGCCCGCGTTCTGCGGGTTGCTCGGGCCGGGCGACAGGCAGACGCGTTCGAGCTCGCCGCTTCCGGCCAGTTCCAGGACCTTTTCGCGGTCGTTGCGGATGACCACCGGGTCGGCGCCGAGCTGCTGGAAGGCCTGCACCAGATTGAAGGTGAAGGAGTCGAAATTATCGATCAGCAAAAACATCGGTGCCTCCCTTGCCGGTGATGACCTCGAGGATCACGCGGGCCTTGTTGTTGCATTCGTTCCATTCCGCCTCGGGATCGGAGTCGTAGACGATGCCGCCGCCGGCCTGCCAATGGCACTGGCCGTCGCGGATCCACATGGAGCGGATGGTGATGCCGGTGTCCAGCGAGACCACGTCGTCGTCCAGGCCCAGCCAGCCGATGCAGCCGCCGTAGGGGCCGCGTTCCTGGGGTTCCACGTCGGCGATGATCTCCATGGCCCGGATTTTGGGCGCGCCGGACAGGGTGCCCGCCGGGAAGGTGGCCTGGAGCACGTCGATGGCGTCCAGCCCGTCCTTGAGCTGGCCCCGGACGTAGGAGGTCAGGTGCATGACATGGGAGAACCGCTCCACGTTCATGAACTTCTCCACGGTCACGGTGCCGGGCTTGGAGATGCGCCCCAGGTCGTTGCGCCCGAGGTCCACGAGCATGACGTGCTCGGCCCGCTCCTTGGGATCGGCCAGGAGGTCGGCTTCCAACCGGTTGTCCTCCTCCTCGGTCTCGCCGCGCCACCGGGTCCCGGCGATGGGCCGGACTTCCAGCTGGCCGGCCGCGCTGCGGGCCATCATCTCGGGAGAGGAGCCGAGCAGGGTGGTGTTGCGGGTCTTGCCCATGGTCGGGCTGTCCGGGAACTTCATGTAGAACAAAAACGGCGAGGGGTTGGCCTGCCGGAGCCTGCGGTAGATCTTGAACGGCTCGTCGGACAGGGGCACCGAGAACCGGATGGACGGAACTACCTGGATGCACTCGCCCTCGGTGATGAGCTCCTTGCAGCGCTCGACCGTGGCCATGTGCGCCTCCTTGCCGGGGAACACCGTGGGCTCGCCCGCCTCCGGGGCGTTCAGGTCCGCGCTCCATTGGACCGGGGCGGGCCTTGGGGTCGCGCCTTCGTCCAGGCTCAGGTAGCAGCAGGAGTGGCGCAGGTGGTCGAAGAGGACCAGCTGGCCGGGCAGGATCAGGCACGCTTCGGCGTCCTCGGGTTTGCACACGTCCTTGAGCTTGCGTTCGAACATGCCCGCCGTGCCGTAGCCGAAGTAGCCGTACAGGCCGCGCGTCAGGCCGGGCAGGCCGTCCCTGGGATTGCCGCCCGTGGTGCGCTGTTCGATGGTCAGATTCTTGAGGACTTCCTTCAGGCCCGGGAGGTAGTCCATGCCCTCCAGTTCCTTGAGCGGGGCCAGGCGGTCGTCCTTGATGTCCACCACCAGCTTGCCGTCCACGGGGTGGAGCATGAGCCGGTAGTCGAAAGCGATGAGGGAGTAGCGGCCGAGCCGCCCGTCCACCTCGGCGGATTCTAGGAGGATGCCGGGCTGGTCGCCCACCAGTCCCATGTACAGGGAGATGGTGGTCTGCACGTCGGCAGGCAACCATTTGCCGTGCTGCGTGAGGGTGATTTTCTGCATTGTCTATCCTTCACACCGGTTGCGTGCGGGCAACGGGCCCTGCGCGCTGCGGCGTTCGTTAAAACGTGTTATTAATTGTATGGCCGGGGGATGACCTGCCATCCCTTGATCTTCTTGCGGTTTTCCGATTTCCTTCACGTACCGTTCATCTGCGTTCTCCTTGAAAAAATGAAGCCGCACCCTGGGTCGGGGTGCGGCTCCGGTTACTGATGTAATCGTGTGCCTGGCGTGATCGCCGCACCCCATTAATATGATTCTTCGTTACGCCACCACCACTGGGCCCGGTCGGCCAGCAGGTCGAGATCGCCGCCGGCGGCCAGGCTGAGGTAGGACATGAACTTGCGGCTGACTTCCTGCAAAAAGGGGTTGGCCTCGGAGATGATCTCGAACAGCTCGGTGTCCTGGGTGAGCATCTTGGCCGCCGCGTCGAGCCTGCGCTTGAAGGACGGGGTGACGAAATCCCGGATGCCGTCCACGTCGCGGGCCGCGGCCAGGAAGGCCACGGTGGAGGTGTAGTTCAGCCCCTGGATGTAGGCCATGGCCCGGTCGTGGCCCTCGGGCGTGGAGTCGAAGCAGGTGTAGCCGCAGCGGGTGAACAGGTCGGCGACCAGGGAGGCCGCCCCCTTGTCCCGGTCGCGGCCGGGCATGACCGCCACCCTGGGCTCGAATCCCTCGGGGATGACCGCGCCGAACAGGGGGTGGGTGCCGACCACCGGTCCCTGGTAGCGTTTGACCATGGCCTTGACCGGCCTGACCTTCACCGAGCCCACGTCGCACAGGATGGTCGGGGCCTCAAGGTGGGGCGAGACGCGGTCGAGCACGGCGTCCATGGCCGTGACCGGCACGCTGAGCAGGAGCATGTCGCAGCCAACGAGCGCCGAGCGCACGTCCTCGTCCGAGGACTTGCGGCCCAGCCCGGTCACGGTCAGGCCGAGTCCGGCGAAGTCCGCCGAGAAGCGGCTGCCCATCTGCCCGTCCGCACCCACGATGGTGATATGGTCGATTGCCTTTGCCATGGTCTTCCGGTTCGTTCAGGTTAGCCGGTGATCTTCTTCCACTCGTCGAAGAAGCCCGGGAATGATTTGCCGACGCAGGCCGGATTGTCAAGGGAGACCTTCATGTCGGCCAGCTCGAACAGGGACATGGACATGGCCAGCCGATGGTCGTTGTAGGTCTTGAACTCCACTTCGCGGCCGCGCGGCAGGGCGCTGGGCCGGATGATCAGCGAATCGTCGGTGGTCTCGGTCTCGCACCCGGTGCGGGCCACTTCCGCGGCGCAGGCCGCCAGCCGGTCCGTCTCCTTGATGCGCAGATGGGCCACGTTCGTGATGGTGGTCGGTGAGGAGGCGAAGGCGGCCACGGCGGACACGGTGGGCACCAGGTCCGGGCAGCGGCCCATGTCCACCTCCACGCCGCGCAGCCTGCCCGGCTCCACCAGGATGCCGTCGAAATTGACCTTGATGGACGCCCCCATCTGGCTGAGGATGTCCATGATCGCCCGGTCGCCCTGGAGGGAGTCGGCGGCCAACCCCTTGATCATCACCGGGCGCGGTCCAACGGCCCCGGCGGCCAGGAAATAGCTGGCGTTGGACCAGTCGCCCTCCACCGCGTAGCCGGTGTTCTGGTACCCGGTGGGCCGGACGATGAACCGGACGTGGCCCGGGGTCACGTGCTTGATGGAGCGCCAGGGTACGGGCTTCCACTCCCTGCCTTCTAGGACCTCCACGGAAAAGCCCGCCTTGAAGTCCTCCATGATCCGCAGGGTCAGGGCCACGTAGGGCCAGGACACGGCCTTTTTGCCGGTCACGGTGATGGTGACCTCATGGTCGGCCATGGGTGCGCCCAGGAGCAGGCCGGACAAATACTGGCTGCTCTCCTCCAGGGTGATTTCCACATTTTTTTTCTTGTATCCGTTGGCGGTCATGACAAAGGGCAGGAAGCCCTTCTCGCCCTCGAAGTCGAATTTGGTTCCCAGTCCGGACAGGGCGCCGGTCAGCTCGGCCATGGGCCGCTCGTGCATGCGCGGCGCGCCGTGGACCCGGAAGGTCCCCTTGCCCGCGGCGGCCACGGCGGTCATCAACCGGCAGGTGGTCCCGGACTCGTGCATGAACAGTTCGTGCGGGGCCTCGTCCTTGCGCTTGCCGTCCGCGTTGCCCCCCTCGGGTCCGTCCTCCATGCCCGTGACCACGAGCACGCCGTCCTTTTCCACGATGGACGCGCCGCAGGCGGTCAGGCAGCCCCGGGTGCGGGTGATGTCATCGGAGTCGAGCGCCGAGGATATCTCGGACACCCCCTTGGCCAGGGCGGCCGCGATCAGGGTGCGGTGGGAGAGTGACTTGCTGGCCGGGGCGTTGATGATGATCGGGTCCTTGGTCATTGCAGTTCCTCCTGGGTGGGGTACGTGCCGAGCACGCGCAGGGTCAGGCATTGTTCGCGGATGTCTTCCAGCACGTCCTCGTACCGGCCGCCGCCCAGGTCGCAGGCCAGGTCGGCGAAAAAGACGTATTTCCACTTCTCGCCCCGGAAGGGACGGGATTCGAGCTTGGTCACATTGATGCCCTGGTGGGCCAGGGTGGTCAACACCCGGGCCAGCGCGCCCGGGCGGTTGGGCGTGGTGAACAGGATCGAGGTCTTGTCGCGCCGGTCCTCCCGGGACGGAGCCGCGCCGATGATCACGAAGCGGGTCCAGTTGTCCGGCAAATCCTCGATGGATTCGGCCAGCACGTTCATGCCGTGCATGTCCGCCAGCTTGCGGTGGCCGATCACGGCGGCGGATTTCTTGCCCGCCACCACCTCGGCGGCCTCGGCCGTGGACTCCATGGGGATGGTCGGCACGTCGCGCAGGTTCGAGTGCAGCCAGTCGCGGCACTGGCCCAGCGGCTGCGGGTGGGAGTAGATGACCTCCACGTCGTCCACCTTGTCGGCGTGGGAGATGAGGCAATGGCTGATGCGGCTGAAGACCTCGGCCTGGATGTAGACCTTGTACTTCATGAACAGGTCCACCACCTGGCCCACGGTGCCCTCGATGGAGTTCTCCAGCGGGATGACCCCCAGCTCGGCCCCTTCCTCGGCCACGGCCCGGAATATCTCCTCGAAATTGGACTTGGGCGTCAGCGAGGCGGACGAGCCCATGTGCTCGATGGCCGCGAAATAGGAAAAGGTGCCTTCGGGGCCGAGGTAGACCACGCGCTCGGGCCGCTGCAAATGGCGCGACGAGCTCATGATCTCGCGGTAGATGGTCCGCAGGTGCCTGTCCGGCAGCGGGCCGGGCGAGGAGTTGGCGATTTTGTCCATGACCTCCTGCTCGCGGAACGGCTTGTAGATGGCCTCGCCCGTGGCCGCCTTGTACCGGCCCACGCTCAGGGACACCTCGGCCCGCTTGTTGAGCAGGTCCACGATCCGCTTGTCGAGTTCGTCGATGGATTCGCGCAGCTCCCCGAGATCGGGGATGTCGTTCTGGTCTTTCGTGTCAGCCATACTGTCTCCAGGGAAAGCCTCCGGCGGCCGGGGGAAACCCTTTGAATAGGGTTTCCCCCGGACCCCCATCCGAAACTTTTTATCGCGCCTTCGGCGGGGCCGTTTGAGCGCGGTGGTTTTCGCTCATTTTATTATTGTCATGCTTCATTGACCGCATTTTCTCAACCCCCACCCTCCGCGAAGCGGCATAAAAAGTTTAGGAAGAGGGAGGGGATGGGGGGCCGGGGGAAGGGGAGGGAGAAACCCTTCCCCCGGGAGCGCCGCAGGCGCTACCCTTCCTTGATGTCTTCCTTGATGCGCATGCCGAAGTGGCGTCCTGCCTCGTCGGTGCGCACGAGAATCTTGTCCCCGACCTTGAGGGTGACCACGGACACGGGTTCGCCCTTGTCCGAGACCACTCGGATGGTTTCGGCGTTCTGCAGGAACACCTGGCCGCTCTTCACGCCGCCGGCGGTCTTGACCTCGGCGGAGATCAGCAGCATGGGCCGGACCTCGACCTTGACGCGGCCCACGGTGGCCAGGGAGGTGGCCCCGTCCGCGCCCACGATGAGCACGTCCGTGCCCGAGGAGAGTTCCTCGAGATAGGTGGTCTTGTCGCCGGGCATCTGGGCGTAGGCGTGGACCGCGCCCGCGTTGACCCGGAAGGGGCGGGCGGCCACGTAGGGGTTGGATTCGGTCTCGGCGTGGACCAGGAAGGAGAAGGCGCTGGAATTGCCGATGAGCATGCCCTGGCCCTTCTTCAGCATGGAGATGGTGTCCACGCAGACGCGGTGGCCCAGGCCGGTGGATTCGATGGCGGTGACGGTGGCGGTGGAAAGTTCCATGGTCCCCTGGGAGAGTTTGAGTTCGGCGACGATTCGCTTCAGGTCGGCGGCCCCCTCGGGCAGGACCACGATGGTGTCGCAGCCCCGCTCCAGGATGCCCGCGGCGAGCAGGGCCCGGTCCAGGGATTCGCATTCCAGGGCCAGGGTGTCCACCTGGGCCAGGATGTTCTCCACCGGAATGATCTCCCAGCCCTTCTTGAGGACCACGTTCTTGCCCGCCTGGATGGCCTTGACGGCCACGTCCTCGTCGGCCTTCTTGGTCAGCTCGACCACGGGCATGTCCTCGGGGGTGATGACGGTGACCCGGCCGAGCGCCCGGACGGCGTCCGCCTTGTCCTTCTCGACCATGACGGCGTCCACGCCGGATTCCAGGGCCAGGGTGACCAGGGTCTTGTCGAAGGGCACGGATTTGAAGATGACTTTTTTCATGATGGTTCCGCTATGCGTTAAGGTGGTTGAGGGCGGCCTCGACGGACTCGTCGCCGTGGACGATCATGTTCAGGGCCTCCACCAGGCGGGTGGGGTTCTCGTGCTGGAAGACGTTGCGGCCCACGGACAGGCCCGCGCCGCCCGCTTCCAGGGAGTCGTGGACCATCCGCAGGAAGGCTTCGGTGCTGTCGAGCTTGGGGCCCCCCGCGATGACCACCGGGATGCAGCAGGCGTCGCACACGCGGGCGAAGGTCTCCTTGTCGCCGGTGTAGTTGACCTTGACCACGTCCGCGCCCAGCTCGGTGCCCACGCGGGCGCAGTGGGCCACGATCTCGGGGTCGTACTCGTTCTTCACCTTGGGGCCGCGCGCGTAGACCATGGCCAGGAGCGGGATGCCCCAGTTGGCGGCCTCGGAGGACATCCTGCCGAAATCGCCCAGCATGGCGGCCTCGGTCTCGTCGCCGAGGTTGCAGTGGATGGACACGGCGTCCGCGCCCAGCCGGATGGCGTCCTCCACCGAGGCGACCAGGGATTTGGCGTTGGGGAAGGGGGAAAGGGTGGTCGAGGCGGACAGGTGGACGATGAGCCCGATGTCCTTGCCCTGGGCCCGGTGGCCGCAGCGGACCAGCCCCTTGTGTTCGATGACGGCGTTGGCCCCGCCGTCCACGACCCGGCCAACGGCCTCGCGCATGTCGACCAGCCCGTCGATGGGGCCGACGGTCACGCCGTGGTCCATGGGGACCACGATGGTCCTGCCCGTGTTGCGGTTGAAGATGCGCTCCAACCTGATGGCTTTACCGATGTGCATGTTCTCTCTCCTTTGAAGTTGTTTGCCTCAAGGAGCCGACTCATGGTCGGCGGCCGGGAAAAAACAAGGGCCGCCGGCTTTCGCCTGCGGCCCTTGAAGAAGTTCTTGCTATCCCGTGATCCACCGTTTGGTTACACAGCACCTCTTCCAAGCCCGCAGGCGTGGCTAAACCAATACCAAAAGTAAAAGTTGGAAAAGTATGCGTTGGAAACGGTGGTGCAGTTCATGGCAAATAGAGCTACACTCTCAAGGCGATGCTGTCAACTAAAACTTTTGTCACGATTTCGAGGAGATAGCCTATGATGCATTATATTCTTGCGACCGGCGGTCATTTTTAGCTATTTTTGACAATTTTTTACATATTGACAATTTTGGGGTAAATTTCATCCTGCAAAAATGTAATTTATCACAAAAATGATAAAATCAGACTATGAAAACAGAGGAGAAAGGCTTGATTTTACGCCAATAGCAATAAAAACCGTGATTGGCACGACTCTTGATAAGAGAGGCGCAGGTTAGAAACGCATTCCATTCAAAGAGGAGTATTGCAATGTTTTCGAGAAAGTCCCCGACCCATGTTTCCAAGAGGCTCGCCATCGGCGCGGCCGCTTTGGTAGCAGCCCTGGCCCCCACCTTCGCCTACGCCCAGGAAGTGGAGGTCCTCACCCAGTCCAACGCCAACATCCTGTGGACGTTGATCGCCGCCTGTCTGGTCATGATCATGCAGGCCGGCTTCGCCTGCGTCGAGTGCGGTTTCACCCGCGCCAAATCCGCCGGTAACATCATGATGAAGAACTTCCTGGACTTCGCCGCCGGGTCGATCGTCTTCTTCCTGTTCGGTTTCGGCGTCATGTTCGGCCTGGACGCGGGCGGGTTCATGGGTACCTCCGGTTTCGCCCTGGGCGGTGTGGCCGAAGGCGACATGATGTGGACCTACACCTTCTGGTTCTTCCAGTCCGTGTTTGCCGCCACCGCCGCCACCATCGTCTCGGGCGGCATGGCCGAGCGCACCAAGTTCGGCAGCTACGTCGTCGTCTCCATCGTTATTTCCGGTTTGATCTACCCCATCTCCGGCCACTGGGCCTGGGGTTCCCTGTGGCTGGGCGATGACGGCGCCGGTTGGCTGGAAGCCCTGGGCTTCTGCGACTTCGCCGGTTCCTCCGTGGTCCACTCCGTGGGCGGCTGGATCGCCCTGGCCGGCGCCCTGGTGCTCGGCCCGCGCATCGGCAAGTACTCCGAGGACGGCAAGGCCAACGCCATCCCGGGCCACAACATCCCGCTGGCCGGTCTGGGCGTCTTCATCCTCTGGTTCGGCTGGTTCGGCTTCAACCCCGGCTCCACCACCACCGCCGACGACACCATCGGCCTGATCGCCATGAACACCTCCCTGGCCGCCTGCGGCGGTACCCTGGGTGCCATGATCTTCTCCTGGTTCCGTTTCGGCAAGCCCGACATCTCCATGACCATGAACGGCTGCCTGGCCGGCCTGGTCGGCATCACCGCGCCCTGCGCCACCGTCACCCCCGGCCCGTCCATCATCATCGGCCTGGTCGCCGGCGTGCTGGTTGTCCTGGCCATCGAGTTCATCGACAAGGTCCTCAAGATCGACGATCCGGTCGGCGCGTCTTCGGTCCACGGCGTCTGCGGCGCCTGGGGCACCATCGCCTGCGGCCTGTTCAACGTCGACGGCGGCCTGTTCTACGGCGGCGGCATGGGCCAGCTCGGCGTCCAGCTGATCGGCGTGGGCGTGTTCTTCGTCTGGGCCTTCGGCGCCGGCTTCATCCTCATGAACATCGTCAAGGGCGTCTTCGGCATCCGCGTCACCAAGGAAGAGGAACTCAAGGGCCTGGACATCGCCGAGCACGGTTCCGAGTCCTACAACGGCTTCCAGCTCTTCAGCAACGAGTAGTCGAAGCGTAACCAGAGATCATTCAAGGAGAATATAAAATGAAGCTCATCATAGCATACATCAGGCCCGAAAAGCTCAACGACGTGAAGCAGGCCCTTTACGCCAAGGAGATCTACTCCCTGTCCGTGACCAACATCCTGGGCTCGGGTCGCCAGAAAGGTTTCACCGAGACCTACCGCGGCGTGCAGATGGAAGTGAACCTGCTCAAGAAGGTCCGCCTCGAGATCGGCGTCAACGACGACTTCGAGCAGAAGGCCATCGACGCCATCCTGACCTCCGGCCAGACCGGTTCCGAAGGCGACGGCGTGATCTTCGTCTCCGAACTGACCAAGGCCATGCGCATCAGGACCGGTGAGGACGGCATCCTCTAGAACGGATTGCGAAAGCATATAGGCGCCGGGGCGGCGTCGACCACCGCCGCCCCGGCCTTAGGCTTAAGTCAAGGCACTCTGGTTGATAAACGTAACGGCCGACAGGCAAGGTATTTCAGTGTTGACCGCAGTGCCAGACATACGCAAGATCATTGAAAATCGTTCGCTGATCACGCACTTCCAGCCCCAAGTCTCCCTGAAGAGAAAGGCGGTTGTCGGGCTGGAGGCGCTGAGCAGGGGGTTCGACCCCCAGAGCGGAGAAATCATACCTCCAACCCTGCTGTTCGAGCAGGCCCGGGACAGGGCATCCCGGCTCGCCCTGGACCGGGCCTGCCGAACCAACGCGGCGGAGTCCTTCGCCGCGCTGCACAGGAAAGACAAGAGCATGATGCTCTCCATGAACATCGACGCCTCCTGCATCAACGAGGAGACGCGCGGTTCCTGCCACGTGCTCAACCTGGTCACCCGCTGCGGCATCAGCCCGAGCAACGTGATCATCGAGATCATCGAATCCCGGTGCGAGGACATGGACGCCCTCATGGCCTTCGTCAAGTTCTACCGGGAAAACGACTTTCTCATCGCGCTCGACGACGTGGGCGCGGGTTTTTCCAACCTCGACCGCATCCCCCTGCTCAAGCCCGACGTCATCAAGCTGGACCGCACGCTCATCAGCGGCGTGGACAAGCACTTCCACAAGCTCGAAGTGGTCCGCAGCTTCGTCCAGATGTCCAACCGCCTCGGCTGCCTGGTCCTGGCCGAGGGCGTGGAGACCGCGGAGGAGGCCATGTGCCTGCTGTCCAACGGGGTGGACGTGTTCCAGGGATACTATTTCGCCCGGCCCGCGCCGGGGCTGGACGCGGTGCCCGGCATGGCGAGCAAGGTGGACGCCCTGGCCGAGCGGCACCGCGAGAACCGCACCCAGCAGATCGCGGACGACAAGCGGCTGTATTCCAGCTACGACCTGACCGTGCTGACCATGTGCCAGGAGCTGGCCGAGACCCAGGCCAAGGACATGGGCCAGGTCCTGGCCAAATTCGTCGATACCTACGACAGCGTGGAGTGCCTGTACGTCCTGGACATGCGCGGCAACCAGATCACCGACACCGTGTGCGACCCGCGTCGGCTCAAGACCAGCAAGCGTTTTCTCTACGAGCCCGCCGAGGTGGGCGCGGACCACTCGCTCAAGGAATACTTCCTGCCCATCCAGGCGGGCCTGGAGAAGTTCACCACCCGGCCGTACATCTCGCTGGCCTCGGGCAATCTGTGCATCACCATCTCCCATATGTTTTACCATAAGAGCAGCGGCCGTCACCGCATCCTGTGCGTTGACATGTCACGGGCCGAAGAGGGAGGCCCCCGATAGGGTTGGCCGCGCGCTCAAAAGGGAACCGCCCGGTCCGGCATATGCCGGACCGGGCGGTTTATATTTGGGGCGGTGCGCGGAGCTAGATCTTGCAGGCGGTGCGCAGATCGTCCACGGCGTCGGTGGCTTCCCAGGTGAACTCGGGCAGCTCGCGGCCGAAGTGGCCGTAGTTGGTGGTCTTCTGGAAGATGGGGCGGCGCAGCTTGAGGCGCTCCTGGATGAAGTAGGGGCGCATGTCGAAGACCTCGGTCACGGCCTTGGTCAGCTGCTCGTCCGAAACCTGGCCGGTGCCGCGCGCGCTGACCACCACGGACACGGGCTCGGCCACGCCGATGGCGTAGGCGATCTGCACCTCGCAGATGTCGGCCAGGCCGGCGGCGACCACGTTCTTGGCCACGTAGCGGGCCATGTACGCGCCGGAGCGGTCCACCTTGGACGGGTCCTTGCCCGAGAAGGCGCCGCCGCCGTGCGCGCCCGCGCCGCCGTAGGTGTCGTTGATGATCTTGCGTCCGGTCAGGCCGCAGTCGCCCACCGGGCCGCCGATGACGAACCGGCCGGTGGGGTTGATGTAGGTCTTCAGGCTGTCGTCGATCAGGTCCTCGGGCAGGGTGTGCATGATGACTTCCTTGAGGATCGCCTCCTTCAGGTCGGAGTAGGCGATGTTCTCGTCATGCTGGGAGGAGACGACCACGTTGTCGATGCGCACGGGCTTGCCGCTGTCGAACTGGACGCAGACCTGGGTCTTGCCGTCCGGGCGCAGGAAATCGAGGATGCCCTCCTTGCGCACGTAGGTCAGGCGGCGGGACAGCTTGTGGGCGTAGTAGATCGGGGTGGGCATGAGGGTGGGGGTCTCGTTGGTGGCGAAACCGAACATCATGCCCTGGTCGCCAGCGCCCTGGTCCTCGGGCTTGACCCGGTCCACGCCCTGGGCGATGTCCGGGGACTGCTTGTCGATGGACGAGATGACCGCGCAGGTCTGCCAGTCGAAGCCCATGGTGTCGGAGCTGTTGTAGCCGATGTCCTTGATGGTGTTCCGGACGATCTCCGGAAAGTCGGCGAAAGCGGTGGTGGAGATTTCACCGGCGATGAAGGCCATGCCGGTGGTCACCAGGGTCTCGCAGGCCACGCGGGCGTTCGCGTCCTGGCCGATGATGGCGTCCAGGATGGCGTCGGAAATCTGGTCGGCCACCTTGTCGGGGTGGCCTTCGGTCACGGACTCGGAAGTGAAAAGGTATTTGCCTTCGATCTGCATCGGGCCCTCCTTCAGGGATGCTTGATGTCGTCTAGAAATCCGGGTTGATGAGTTCGCACTCGAGGATTTCGTCGACGGTATTGTTCTTGCCTGCGATGACGACCCTGGGTTTGCGGGTCTTCGCTTCGTTTTCGTCCAGCCACATGTATGCGGCGATGATCACGCGCTGGCCGACGCCGCCCTTGTGCGCGGCGGCTCCGTTCAGGCAGATCTCGCCCGGTTGGCCGGGGATGGCGTAGGTGGTCAGCCGCTCCCCGTTGTCCAGGTTGTACACGTCCACCTGTTCGTAGGGCAGCAGTCCCACCGTCTTCATCAGCCTGGTGTCGATGGAAATGCTCCCCCGGTATTCCAGGTTCGCGCAGGTAATGGTCGCGCCATGGATCTTGGCGCTCAGGAAACATCTTTGAGCCACGGGTCTAAACCTCTATCAGTATATTATCTATCAGCCGGGCCTTGCCCATGCGCACGGCCACGGCGGCCAGTGCGGAGCGGGCGATGGCTCCAAGCGGCGAAATTTCGTCCGGATCCACGATCTCGATGTAGTCCACCTGGCCCATGGGCAGGGCGGCGGCGTACTCGTCGGCCAAAAAGCGCTTCAGGGCCGCGCAGTCGCGCTCCCCGCCCCTGGCCTTGTCCGCAAGCTTGAGCAGCCCCTTGCGGATGTTCGGGGCCGCGGCGCGCTCCTCCTCGGTCAGGTAGGCGTTGCGGGAGCTTAAGGCCAGGCCGTCCTCCTCGCGCACGATGGGGTGGCCGATGAGTTTGACCGGCATGTTCAGGTCGCGGACCATGCGGCGCAGGATGGCGAACTGCTGCCAGTCCTTTTCGCCGAACACGGCCACCTCGGCCTGGGTCAGCATGAACAGCTTGGTGACCACCGTGCACACGCCCCGGAAATGGATGGGCCGGGTGGCTCCGCAGAGGTTCTCGCCCAGCCGGGGGACCTCCACCCAGGTGGCGTGGTTGTCCTCGTACATGGCCCCGGGCTCGGGCGCGAAGAGCAGGTCCACGCCGTGGGCCTCGGCCTTGGCGCGGTCGCTTTCAAAGTCTCGCGGGTAGCTGTCCAGGTCTTCGTTCTCGCCGAACTGGGCCGGGTTGACGAAGACCGAGACCACCAGCCGGTCGCACTCGGGCCGCGCCCGGTCGATGAGGGAGGTGTGGCCGTGGTGCAGGTAGCCCATGGTCGGCACAAGGCCGATGGAGTGCCCCTGCCCGCGCCAGGCAAGGCACTGGCGCTGCAATTCAGTCGGATCGGTGATGATATTCATGGTTCGCCTCGAAGCTTGGTTGAACACCTGACAGATTTACCCGGGGGAGTCAAACAAAATGTTTATATCTGGATGTATTGATATAGTTTGGCGGGAACGACCCGGAATGAGGCGGTTCAGGGTGAAAAAACCGGTGTTGTCACGGACCATTACCCAAACTTTTGTTTGAGAAAAAACGGGCCTCGTTGTACCGTGGCGCATTATGAGGACAAATAAGGACATCTTCTCGGACAGGGCCGTGTCGCTCACTCCCCAGGAGTTGATCGATTTCGAACACACCATCAAGGATTGCATGGCGGAGTTCGTTCCCTTCACCTCCTACAGCCTGTTCTTTCCCAGGGAGCGGTCGGCCGGGATTCCCGAGCCCGAGTTCCGGGCCGAGGACAGCGAACTGATCCTGCCCCTGGTCTTCAAGGGCGAGATGATGTGCTACTTCATAGCCAAGGGCGTGCGCCTCAAGGCTCCGGCCACGGCCCCGAAGTACCTCATGGCCCTGGCCGCGTCCGTGCTCGAGAAGCTGGCCCTGTACAAGAAGGCGGTCACCGACCCGCTGACCGGCCTGTATTCGCGCAATTTCTTTTTCGAGGAACTGGAGCAGGCCATCGACCAGGTGCAGGGATGCCTGGCCACCGGGTCCTGCCGGTCCGGGGTGGAGGCCCGCGAGCCCGAGATGGCCTTTTCCGGGACCTTCGGTGTCATTTTCCTCGACCTCGACACCTTCCAGCCCGTGAACGAGCGCTACGGCTACCTCAAGGGCGACGACATCCTGGGCGAGGTCGGACGGCTGCTCAGCCTGGTCTGCCCCAAGTACACCACCGTGGCCCGCTTCGCCAACGACAAGTTCGCCATCCTGGTGCCCGACGCCAAGCCGCACGCCTGCTTCCAGCTGTCCGAGGTCATCCGCTCGGGTCTGAGCAAGCTCTCGTTCACCGACGACATCACCAACGACACCATCTCCGTCACCGGCAGCCTGGGCTACGTCTGCTACCCGCAGGGGCTGGAGGGCGCGCAGTTCCGGCGCACCCCGTCCGAGCAGGCGCGCATGATCGTGCGCAAGGCCCGCAAGGGCGTGGCCGTGGCCAAGGACCAGGGGCGCAACCGGGTCTTCGGCTACGCGGACATCCTGTCCAAGGGCGGCCGGGTCCTCGAGACCCTGCCCATGAACCGCATGGTCGTGTCCCTGGGCGAGGCCTCCGGAGCCAAGGTGGGCCAGCGGTTCCTGGTCCGTTCGCCCAAGTCCGGCGGGGTGGCCTCGGCCTCCCTGACCGAGGACGAGCGGTTGTCCGGCCGCTATCCGGCCTTGTACAAGGGCGAGGTGGTCCTGGTCGAGGTCCAGGACGACATGGCCTTTGCCGAGGCCCTGCACCTGGGCGACGCGGCCTGGGCCGTGGAGCCCGGCGACCGGCTGAATCTCATCGAGGGCGACGAAAGCCTGTTCTCGCCCGAGCAGGAAATAAAGGACGACACCATGCCGAGCCACGACGGCGCGACACAGCTTCTGCGATACGGCGAATTCGTCTCCTGGTTCGCCAAGGCCCGGCTCAAGCCCGAGTCCTTCGGCCTGTCCCTGGTCCGCATCCTGGACCAACCCGAGGAGAATGACCGCTACCAGGACGGCATGGACCACATGGCCCGCGACGTGGCCAGGCTGGCGCGCGGCGTGTTCGGCGACGCGGCCACCGGCGGCCGGTTCGGCCTCAACGGCATGATCTTCTTCACCGAGGGCGTGGACCGGCAGACTCTCATGGACCGTACCCTGGAGCTCGAGCGGGCCGTGGCCGACAATCTCGGCCTCAAGATTTCCGTGGGGTCCGCGCGCTACCCGTTCCTGAATTTCGACCGGGCCGACATGCTCGAAAATTGCCGCAAGGCCCTGGAGCACGCCCTGCTCCTGCCCGACCCGCGCGTGGCCGTGTTCGACTCCATCTCGCTCAACCTTTCCGCCGACCGTCGCTTCATGGACGGCGACATCTACGGGGCCATCGAGGAGTTCAAGCTGGCTCTGCTCGACGACGACAACAACCTCCTGGCCCGCAACTCGCTCGGCATCTGCTACGCTCAGCTCGGCCGGTTCGAGGAGGCCCGCCACGAGTTCGAACACGTGGTGGAACTGGACAAGAAGGATGTCCTTGCCCAGTACAACCTGGGCTGGGCCAACCACCGCCTGGGGGACCTCAAGTCCGCTGAAAAGGCCTACCGCCAGTGCCTCAAGGCCGAGCCCGGCCACGTCTATTCGCTCATGCGCCTGGGCTCCATCGAGGAAAAGGCCAACCACCTCAAGAAGGCCGCCAATCTCTACGGGAAGGCCGCCGACCAGCCCGGCGGCGAACGCATGGTCCTGCGCCCGCTGGCCCGCGTGGCCTACCGCCAGGGCGACATCGAGGCCACCCGCGAATACCTGCACCTGGCCCTGAACGCCGACCACAACGACCACCAGGCCATGCACATGCTCGCCAAGCTCTATCTCGACCAGGGCGAGGACCCGCAGATCGCCGAGGTCCTGGCCCGCCAGTCCTCGGCCCTGGCCCCGGGCGCGGCCGCCTACTGGGAAACCCTGGTCGAGGCCCTCGAAGCCCAGGGCAAGGGCGAGGAAGCCGCCATCGTCGCCGCCCGCGCGGCGGGGTAGCGCCTCCGGCGGCCGGGGGAAGGGGAGAAGGGAGCCCTTTTCTCAAAGGGTTCCCTTCTCCCCTTCCCCCGGACCCCCATCCCCTCTTCCTTCCTAAACTTTTTATTGCCGCTGCGCGGGGTGCGTAGGCGGTCGTTTGGGCGTGTGGGGTTTATGCGAGTGCGTATCCGCCGAAGGCGCGACAAAAAGTTTTGGAGGGTCCAGGGAACCTTTTCAAAAGGTCCCCTGGTCTCCCCGAAGGGGCCGCCGGAGGCGCTCTCAGGACAATGGTCCGACCCAGAAGAGGGGTTTTGGAATCAACGAATGCCCGCTTCGTTCAGCGTCTTTACGTAGCTCTTGTCGATTTTCTTGATGTGGTTCTGCAGCCAGTCGCGGAGGAAGGTCATCAGCTCGCGGGTGACGGTCGCTTCGCCGCTCTTGAACTTCGCCTCGAAGTCCAGGACCGTCTGGACCAGCTCCTTGTGAATCTTCTCGTGCGACTCGGCCCCCTTGTAGCCTACCTGGCGGAAGTATTCCTCTTCGGTGCCGAAGTGGGTCACGGTGTAGTTCTTCAACTGTTCCAGCAGCTCGCCGAGGTAGTCCCGGCCCCTCCCTTCCTGCATGGCGTGGTACAGGTTGTTGACCATGTCCACCAGGGTGTGGTGCTGGCTGTCTATCTTCTCGATACCCAGGACAAAGGAGTCGTCCCAGATGACCAGGTCCTTCCGGTCACCGGAGGCTTTGAAGGCGGGTTTCGCCGGAGCGGGGGCGGCCGCCGGTGCGGTCGGGAGCTTGGGCGCGGCTGCGGGTTGCAGCCTGGGCGGGGGACGGCGGACCACCGAGGCGCGCGTCGGTGCGGGGGCAGGGGGCGTGGAAGCCGGGGCCCGGCGCGGGGCGTGCTCCCGGCTGGCCTGGAAAGAGCCGATGGCCTTCTGTATCCGCGAGGCCTGGGCCGAGAGCTCTTCTGCGGTGGAGGCCAGCGCTGAGGAGGTCATGGTGTTCCGCTGCGCCGCGCCGTCCATCTGGCGAATGGCCCGGGCAACGAGGTCCGCGCCGCTGCGCTGTTCGTCGCTGGAGGCCGATATTTCCTCGAGTTGCGCCGCCGTGGCCGCGATGTCCGGGACCATCTTGTCCAGGATTTCGCCCGCGCTGATGGCGATCGCCTGGCTCTCCCGGGAGACCTCGCCGATCTCGGCGGCGGCCTGTCCGGCTTTTTCGGCCAGCTTGCGCACCTCGGCCGCGACCACGGCGAACCCCTTGCCGTGTTCGCCCGCCCGGGCCGCCTCGATGGCCGCGTTCAGGGCCAGCAGATTGGTCTGCCGGGCGATTTCCTCTATGATGGTGATCTTCTCGGCGATGACGTGCATGGCCTCCATGGCGCGGGCCACGGATTTACCGCTTTCGGTGGCCTCGGCGGCGGCCTTGGAGGCCACGGTCGAGGTCCGTTTGGCGTTGTCCGCATTGTGCCGGATGTTGGCGGTCATCTCCTCCACCGAGGCCATGGCTTCCTTTATGTCGGCCGCCTGGGCCGACGAGCCGCAGTTCATGTCCTCGGCCGAGTCGGACAGCGCTTCGCCGCCCGCGGCCACGTCGGCCGCCGAGGCCCGGATGTCGCCGACCAGGGTGCGCAGCCGGCCGCCCATGGCGTTCAGGCCCAAGCCGAGTTCCTCGAACTCGTCCTTGCCCATGGGTATGTGTTCCACGTCGAGGTTGCCCCGGTTGAACTGCTTGAGGACGTCGGCCACGCGCAGGGCCGCGCTCCTGAACCGGTTGCCCAGCCACAGTCCGGCCAGGGCGGACAGGATCAGTCCGGCGATGCCCACGGACCAAGCCCACAGCTTCAGCGAGGCGATGCTTTCGGTCACTCCGGCGTTCGCGCCGTCTCCGGCCGCGTCCAGGAGCGCGCCGGCCTTCCAATGGATGGCGGCGATGAAGCCGACGGCGCAGGCCAGGGCCACGCCGCCGCCGAGAGCGGCTACCTTGTACTTGACTCGCATGCATCCCTCCCGAAATCCGAATTTGCCGAAATCGTACCTGACGGCCGTGGCCGGAGAAATGATAATTCTCCTCGGCACGGGTAATCGGCGGCGCTGCGGGCGACGCTGCGGTCTGTCGTGGAAAACGGTAGGGCGAAACAGGGCGCTCGCCGGTGGCCGGTCGGGTCAGTTGGTATGGGCGGCCAGGGCGCGGATGCGGGCCAGGACCGGGGGATGGCTGTATTCGAGCCAGACCGTGAACGGGTGCGGGGTCGGGTTGGCCAGGTTGGTGGCCGACAATTTTTTCAGGGCCGAGATCATGTCCGTGGGGCGGCCCGTGGTCCGGGCGGCAAAGGCGTCGGCCTCGAACTCGTGTTTGCGGGAGACGGCGTTGACCATCAGGGACAGGGCCAGGGAGAGGGGGGTGTAGAGCAGGACGAAGAAGACCAGCCCCGCGTACAGGGACATGTGCTCCATGCCGAAGGCCGCGAACAGCCCCGGGGAATTCAGGAACAGGGACATGAGATAGAAGACCGCGCCGGTCTTGAGGATGCCCATGGCCAGCCGCTTCTTGATGTGCCCGAGCTTGGCGTGGCCCACCTCGTGGGCCAGCACGGCCACGATCTCGTCGGCGTCCATTTCCTCTATGAGCGTGTCGAACAGGGCGATGCGCCTTCGTTTGCCCAGTCCGGTGAAAAAGGCGTTGCCCTTGGTGGACCGTTTGGACCCGTCCATGACGAAGATGCCGGACAGCTCGAATCCGGCCTTGTCCGCGAAGCGCTCCAGCTTGTCGCGCAGTTCGCCCTCGCCGAGGGGCGTGAATTTGTTGAACAGCGGCAGTATCCAGGTGGGGGCCACGTAGGTCAGGCCAAGTGACAGGAGCACCGCGAATCCCCAGCACAGCAGCCAGGCGTACTGTCCGGTCCCGCGCAGGAAGAGCAGCAGGCCCGCCACCAGAACGCTGCCGATGATCGCGGCCAGGACCAGCCCCTTGATCCGGTCCAGGACAAAGGTGCCGGGCGTGGTGGTGTTGAAGCCGAACCGTTTCTCCAGCCCGAAGGTGTGGTAGATCTCGAACGGCAGGCCGAGGACCCCGCTGATCAGGGCCAGCCCGCCGATGTAGCCCAGTCCGGTGAGCAGCGGCCCGAAACCGGCCGCGCGGACCACGATGTCCAGGAGGTTGAATCCGCCCGCCAGGATGGCCAGGGTCAGCACCAGGGTGTTGAAGGTTTCGGACACCGCGGACAGTTTCATGGAAGCCAGGGTGTAGGCCTGGGACTTGGCGTAGGTCTGTTCGTCGAAGACGTCGGCCAGCTCCTTGGGCGGGGCGGGCAGCATGGCCTTGGCCGACAACCGGTCGGACAGCACGCCCAGGAACCAGGTCGCGAGCAGGGAAGCGATGATGATGGCGAGATAGATGTTCAAGAGGCACTCCAAGGGGTAATGAGACGGACCGCAATGCGCGGTTACGCTATACGGTTTCGTTCGGGCGCGTCAACCGGGGAGGCGGCCATATGGCCTAGTTGTCCGGAAATGCGGAACAATCGGGTCGGAGCTTGCCAATTTTCCGGGCCTGTATTAATTTGCCGTTGTCTTTTAGTGTTTTTTTCGAGACAAAGGACGCCATGTCAACAAGTCCCATGACCGCCAAGGAAATCCGCGAAGACATCGCGCGAGCCCGCGCCTATGCCAAGAAAAGCGATTACCTGCGGACCCTCAAGTACCTGGCCAACGCCATCCGGGGGATGGTCACCAGCCAGGTCTTCGGAGCGGAGAAGTTCCAGATTCAGGCCCACCTCGACGAGGCTCTGCGCGACCTGAACAAGATGAAGATGATCCGCAAGCTTTTTCCTGACGGGCTCAACTACCGGAAGGGAAAGGAAAAGGCGTTCTACCAGACCCTCATGCGGCTGCACAAGAAGCTGGGCGAGGCCATGGAAAAGGCGCGGGTGGCCAAGCTGCGCAAGCGCCTGGGCGTGCTGGACGACAACCTCATCAAGGCGGCCCAGCTGATCCACGCGGGGCAGCCCCTCGAGGCCCGTAAGCTGTACAGCAAGATCGCCGAATACTTCCAGGACATCGAGGGCATCCACTCGGACATCGGCAACCGCATGGCCTCCTTCGGCCTGTTCGCCGAGGCCGTGCCCTACCTGAACAAGGCCCTGGAGATCCAGAACAACGACGCGCGCGCCCACAACGCGCTGATCCTCTGCTATGAGGGCATGCACGAGCCGGACAAGGCCATGGCCGCCATCAAGGACGCCATGCGCTGGCTCGGCCCCAGCGAGAACCTCTATCTCCGCGTGGCCAAGCTGCACCTGCAAAAACGCGAGTGGGGCGAGGTCTTCAACAACGCCAAGGCCGCCTACGACCGCAACCCGCTGAACACCGAGGCGGCCAAGCTCATGAAGCAGGCGGAGCCCAAGATATTCACCTCGGGCAAGGCCGGGGGCAAAAAGTCCCACGACCTCAATTTCTAGGCGGGCCTAGGCGTCCTCTTCCCCGCCGATGGTCATGGTGTACGGCTTGTCCGGCGACTGGTCGAACAGGTAAGAAAACCGGGCCACCGCAGCATCCGGGTCCTCTTCGTAGGCCTCGGCAAAGGCGGTGTGCTCCTCCATGGCCTTTTGGAGAGAGGCTTGGGCGCTGATCTGTCTGAAGTCGTTGCCCAGTGACGCATCCCCGGCCAGGGCCTCTTCTATCTCGTCCTTGTATGGATGGTCCCCCTGGACCCGGATCGCGCCCGCTTCATCCACGAACAGCTCGACGGGCGGGTCGGTGGGGATGTCGTTTTCCAGGAGCAGGGCCGTGACCCGGCTGCCGACCTTTTCGGTCTTGTCCGCCAGTTCCTCGGGAGTGAGCATGGGAATTCCCCGGGCGATCAGCTTGATGTCGCCCCCGGCCGGCTCGGCCGGTTCCGAGGAAATCGTCCTGCTCAGTTGCAGCGCCTCCTCGGAGAAGGACACCGTGTCGCCTCCGGCCTCCCGGTCGGGCCGCTTCGAGGCCGCCTGCGATCGCTCGGCGGGGGGCTGGAGCGGCTGCACGCCGTACCCCTGCGCCACTGGATTGATCATCCTCTCCTCCTTGTCCGGCAGTTTTTTCCGGTGGCCGAATCCGTGCAAAGGGCATGCCCGGAACCGGGCGGCGGAGGAGGGCGGACAGGGCCGGGAGTGTGCATCGGGCAAGCTCCGGCCCCGCCCGGTTTGTGGAGGACTAGCGGGAAAAGCGGAACTCGTCGCGCGTCACCCGGATGATCGCGCCCTTGCCCGTGGCCGCGAGCAGGTTGCCGTCCCGGTCGATGTCCAGCCCGGACACCGGATTGCCGCAACGGAATATCCGGCTGACCGCGCCGTCCGGCGTGACCGCAAAGATGTCCCCGGACGCCGTGCCCACGAACAGCGTGCGCAGCCGGTCCACGGCCAGAGCCGTGGGGGAGTCCACCCGGGCGTAGACCATGGGCTCGCCGCCCGGCGGCACGCACAGGATTTTTCCGGCCGCGCGGTCCGCGGTGTAGGCATAGCCCCGGACGTCCAGGACCAGCCCGGCGGTCCCGGCCAGGCCGGTGCCGACGACCCTCGGCCCCCCTTGGGCCCGGCCCGGGCCACCCGTTGCGCCCAGGAGCGTGGCGGTTATCATAACACCTAGAAAATACAATCGAATACGCGAACAACCCTGCATGTCGTGCCTCCTTTGTGTTGGAGGACACGGTAGAAATGCGGTATTAATATGTCCAATACATATTTACACGAAGATCAATATGCATTAGCTCTGAATAATGGAACTCAGACAGATCACCTATTTCATTGCCGTGGCCGAGGAGCTGCATTTCGGGCGGGCGGCCGAGCGGTGCCACATCGCCCAGCCGCCGTTATCGCAGCAGATCAAGCGCCTTGAGGAGGAACTCGGGGTGACGCTTTTGGAGCGGACCAGCCGGAGGGTCGTCCTGACTCCGGAGGGCAAGGAGTTCCTCAAACGTTGCAAGGACGTGCGCGACCGCCTGAACGAGGCCGTGATCTGCATCCAGGACATGGCCAAGGGGCTGGAAGGCCAGCTTCGGGTCGGCTTCATCGGCCCGGCGTCCCTGTCCAAGCTGCCCCGGGCCATCCGCGCCTTCCGCGAGCGTAACCCGCGCATCCGCCTGGATTTTTCGGCCCAGTCCACATCCGAGCAATTGCCGCTGCTGCGCGGCGACCGGCTGGACATCGCCTTTGTCCGGTTGTTCGGCCACGACACCTCGGGCCTGAACTCGCTGCTCTTCCTTCGCGAACCCTATGTGCTGGCCATCCCCGAGGATCACCGGTTCGCTGACCGCGAGACCCTGGACATCGCCGACCTCGAGGGCGAGCCGCTCATCTTCAACCAGCGCATCGCCCAGCCCGCGCTCTACCGTTCGCTTATCGGCTCGTTCCACAAGGCCGGGTTCATGCCCAACATCGTCCAGGAAGTGAACACCGAACAGTCCACCGTGGCCCTGGTCGCCACCGGCCTGGGCTGCGCCCTGGTCCCGGCCTCCAGCGCCTCCAGCTACCGGTCCGGCGTCGCCTTCCGGCCCCTGACCGGCGACCTGCCCCAATGGGAAATCACCGCCCTCTGGAAAAAGAAGAACCAGTCCGTCATCCTCCAGAAGTTCCTCGACGTCGCCCGCGAATTCCGCGAGGTGCAATGATAAAGGCATGCCTCCGGCGGCCGGGGGAAGGGGAGAGGGAAACCCTTTGAGAAAAGGGTTTCCCTCTCCCCTTCCCCCGGACCCCCATCCCCTCTCCCTTCCTAAACTTTTTGTGCCGCTTCGCGGGGTGCGGGGGCGGAAGTACGGAGTTTTTGTGGGGTGGTTCAATTGTGGGGAGGGGAGGGGATATGATAGGGGATTTGCTCAGTTAAAGGATATGGATTCGGTAAACCGCAACAATGAGGCAGTATCATGGGATTTCTTGACGGCTTGATAGGCAACGCGACCGAGGTTTCGCTGGAGGACGTGCAGGAGGAGCTGGCCCCGATCCTGGGCGACAACGAGCGCATAGAGCGGGCCTTCAAGGTCATCCGCGACATGTACATCTTCACCACCGGCCGTCTGCTGCTCATCGACAAGCAGGGCGTGACCGGCAAAAAGGTCGATTACCTCTCCCTCCCCTACGGTTCCATCAAGGCCTTCTCCGTGGAGACCGCCGGACACTTCGACCTCGACTCCGAACTCACCCTCCACGTCTCCGGCCTGCACGAACCCATCACGAAGGAACTCAAAAAGGGCAGTGATGTAGTGGGGATTCAGAAGCTGCTGGCGAACAAGGTTCTGTAGTAATAGGGAGTAATTGGCTATGGGGACTGGCTATTTGTGATTTAGTTAAATTGTACCCAGATGGGGGGCGAATGAGAGCCAATTATGACTGATCTACTTCTTGTTTGCCTTCTTGAAGCCATTCGTTAAGTCTGGCAATAAGCTCGGCATATTGAGCTTCATATTTGGGGTTAGTTACTGCTGCTTTTGGCCTTAATAGTAGTCCAAATTCCCTAATTAGTAATTTGTTGTTTTGTGTATTTGTCCACATGAGTTTTACGACTTTCGGTAAGAGTTTCTTACCGACAATATCGCGTTGCTCCTCATTCACACAGTGTCTGAAAGAACCAAGAACAATATCAGACACAGATGCAAATGATGATGCATTATCACATGTAAGTCCATATGACAGTATCCTATCTAAGTATAGATAGTTGTTATTTCGAAGACTTAGCCCTTTAGAGTTCCATTCCGTAAAGTAATTAAAAATATTGGGGTCTGACAATCTGTCTAAGTATACGATTCCATGGCTATCTTTATTTCGTAGGAATTTATTATAGTTACCTATAATCGAATTCATTCCCCATCGAATTCGTGTGTGTATTTCTTGTGCTTGCGCGATTTCATGCAAAACAACATAGGCACAAAACTTGACATCATTATCTAGTGCAGATTGAAGAACTTCTTCTTTTGCCTTCGCAAAGTCTTCTTTACAAAGCTCATTAGGGCAATCTTTTGCAGAAAATTTTAATGAATCCGTAGTGTTGAAACCGTAATTTCGCCTTATACTGCGAATTGCAGCGTCCAATCGATTAGCCCTCCTTGAAGGAATATAAACACCTCCATAAAGGAAAAAACGAGCATTTTTAGTGTATTCTGGATCTGCCTCATCGCCAAACATTAAGTACATAGTCTCCTCCTTGGGAAATGAGTTTGTGTGTTTGATAGCCTGTATTTGATGATATATCTAGCGATAAAAGGCTGGCAGCTTAACACTTAGGGAGCAATGTTATTGCGTTGAGAGGCTATGATAAGAGAGCAGGCAAATGAGGCTTCTAGAAAGTAGACCTGAGTTCGTTGGACCGAGGCTGGCTGGTTGTTAAAGAGAAAGTATTGGGAGGCGTTGTGCCTTCCAACCTGCCGATCTAGTGAGACTCGTCGGCCTCATAGCGGAGGATGTCGCCGGGTTGGCAGTCGAGGGTCCGGCAGATGGCGTCCAGGGTGGTGAAGCGGATGGCCTTGGCCTTGCCGGTTTTGAGGATGGACAGGTTTTGCGGGGTGATGCCCACGGCGGCGGCCAGTTCCTTGGAGCTGGTCTTTTTTTTGGCCAGCATGACGTCGAGGTCGATGATGATGCCCATGACGCGCCCCTAGACCGTCAGTTCGTCGGTTTCGCGCAGTTTGCGGCCCTCGTCCATGATCCAGCTGACCAGGATGATGATCCCGGCGATGAGCAGGTCGCGGATGTCGCCCGATTCCAGCGAGATGGAGATCAGCCGCTCGCCCGGCGGGTTGCGCATGGTCAGGACCAGGGTCAGCAGGGCCTCGTGGATCGGCATGAGGGCCACGCCCGCGAGCATGGTCCAGCCGGTCCGGCGGATGTATTTGACCGTGTTGCCGGTGAAGATTTCGCCCGCCGAAAACAGCCCGAACAGGCGGGCCAGCCACCACAGGCAGAGCATGGTCGCCCCCAGCGGGATCAGGCTGACCGCAAGCCCCAGCCAGCGCTGGCTCCAGGCCAGGGGGAATGCGGGTGCGTGCGCCGCGTCCAGGCTGACGTTGTCCCTGACCAGCCCGATGACCGTCGCCGACCCGCCGTCCTTGAACATGATGTCTCCGCCCGTAAGCCACAGGGTGGCCACGATCACCGGACTCAGGACGAACGCCGCCGCGAATATGACCCGGAACACCCGGGCGAACCGTTGTATGCGCTGTTCCATGGTAAACTCCTTTTGTTTGGAGATTCCCTTTTGCGATGATTTATTATTGTTTGTCAATAATTATTTCCTGGGAAACGGGCCGAGTGTGTCGGCGACTTCCCAGAGCGGCCAGGGGGATGCCTTGGGTCTCCAAGGCAACAAAAAAAACGGCCCCGGTCCGTGTGGACCGAGGCCGGTTTGATATTGGCTTGGTTAGAAGCGCGGGGAGGCTTAGTACATGCCGCCCATGCCGCCCATTCCACCCATGCCGCCCATGCCGCCGGGCATGGCCGGGGCGCCGCTGTCCTTCTCGGGCTTGTCGGCGATGGCGCATTCGGTGGTCAGCAGCAGACCGGCCACGGAGGCGGCGTTCTGTAGGGCGGTGCGGGTGACCTTCTTCGGGTCGATGACACCGGCCTTGATCAGGTCCTCGTAATTGTCGGTCGCGGCGTTGTAGCCGAAGCCGCCCTTGCCTTCCTTGATCTTCTCCACGACGATGGAGCCTTCCAGGCCGGCGTTGGCAGCGATCTGGCGCAGGGGCTCCTCCACGGCGCGGGCGATGATGTTGATACCCGCCTGCTCGTCGTCGTCGGCGGCCTTGACCTTGGCGCAGGCCTTGCCGGAGCGGGCCAGAACCACGCCGCCGCCGGGCACGATGCCTTCCTCGACAGCCGCGCGGGTGGCGTTCAGGGCGTCTTCCACGCGGGCCTTCTTCTCCTTCATCTCGGTCTCGGTGGCGGCACCGACATTGATGACGGCCACGCCGCCCACGATCTTGGCCAGACGCTCCTGGAGCTTCTCGCGGTCGTAGTCGGAGGTGGAGTCGGCGATCTCGGCGCGGATCTGCTGGATGCGGCCCTTGATCTCGGCGGGCTTGCCCGCGCCGTCGACGATGACGGTGTTTTCCTTGTCCACGACGATGCGCTTGCAGGAACCGAGGTCGTTGACGGTCAGGTTCTCGATCTTGATGCCGAGGTCTTCGGAAACGACCTGGCCGCCGGTCAGGGTGGCGATGTCCTTGAGCATGGCCTTGCGGCGCTCGCCGAAGCCGGGGGCCTTGACGGCGACCACGTTCAGGGTGCCGCGCAGCTTGTTGACCACCAGGGTGGCCAGGGCCTCGCCCTCGATGTCCTCGGCGATGATGACCAGGGGCTTGGACATCTTGGCGCACTGCTCGAGCACGGGCAGCAGTTCCTTCATGTTGGAGACCTTCTTCTCGTTGATGAGAATCAGGGGCTCTTCCATCTCGCAGGTCATGCGCTCGGTGTTGGTCACGAAGTAGGGGGAGAGGTAGCCGCGGTCGAACTGCATGCCTTCGACGACGTCGAGGGTGGTTTCGAGACCCTTGGCTTCCTCAACCGTGATGACGCCTTCCTTGCCGACCTTGTTCATGGCCTCGGCAATGATGTTGCCGATGGTGGCGTCGTTGTTGGCGGAAATGGTGCCGACCTGGGCGATCTCTTTCTGGTCGCGGGTGGGCTTGGCGACCTTCTCGAGGTCTTCGACGATGGCTTCGACGGCCTTGTCGATGCCGCGCTTGATGGACATGGGGGAGCGGCCGGCGGCGACCAGCTTCACGCCTTCGGTGAAGATGGCCTGGGCCAGGACCGTGGCGGTGGTGGTGCCGTCACCGGCGACGTCGGAAGTTTTGGAGGCGACTTCCTTGACCATCTGGGCGCCCATGTTCTCGAACTTGTCTTCCAGCTCGATTTCCTTGGCGACGGACACGCCGTCCTTGGTGATGACGGGGGAGCCGAAGGACTTCTCCATCACGACGTTGCGGCCTTTGGGTCCGAGGGTGACCTTGACCGCGTTGGCCAGCTTGTCCACACCCGCTTTCAGTTTTTCGCGGGCCTTGGCATCGAAAAGAATATCTTTCGCCATGGTGTATTCTCCTTAAGAATTTGGAATGGTGTTTTGTTGGATCGTGCCGTGATGGAGCTATTCGACGATGGCGAGGATATCGTCCTCGCGCATGACCAGGTGCTCTTCGCCGTCGATGCTGATCTCGGTGCCCGCGTATTTGGCGAACAGAACGAGATCACCCGCCTTGACGGTGGGCTTCACGCGCTTTCCGGCTTCGTCCAGCTTGCCGGGGCCCGCGGCCACGACTTCACCCTTCATGGGCTTTTCCTTGGCGGAATCCGGAATGTAGATGCCACCAGCGGTTTTCTCTTCCGTTTCCAGACGCTTGACCAGGACGCGGTCGTTCAGCGGTTTCAATTTCATCCTCTTATACCTCCAAAATGGATTTTTGAATTTGTACGCCGGACGACAAGTGCCGCCCGGCTTGCTGATACATAAACACGGCATGCCGGGTGTCAACCCGGGCAATCAAAAAAAATCGGGGGCGCGCCCAGGTGGCGGAGCTGACGGCGGAAACGGCGGCGGGGAAGCCCTACCCGGCGTTATCCTTGCGGAATCGTGCAAACGGGAGGTCCATCTCCCGGATGTGCCCGTCGAACCAGTCGGCCAGGAATCCGTGGATCTTCACCGGCGGGACCGAGGTGCCGTTCATCAGTTCGGCCTCCATGCGGGTGATGTCGTCCAGAAACCGTTCGTGGGCGTCCTGCTGGTCGTCCAGCCCGGGGTAGTCGGCCTCGCCCATGAGGTTTTCCTCAAAGCTGAAGTGCTGCATGGCCGAGTCCTTGAGATCGTTCATGATGTCGAGCATCTCGTCGGTCTCGTCATCGTCGAGTTGGCGGTACATGTCCGGCGACACCGCGTCGATGCGGCCGAGCAGGGTGAAAAGGCCTTGGTGTTGGTCGTCGAGTTCGGGAATGCCCAGGGCGAGTTCGGGCGAATATCCGGCAGGGTTCGGTTTGGCTGACATGCGTTTCTCCTGTAACGCGGGTTGCTTTTTTAGGCATCATATACCGGGAATCCCGATGCCTGTCACCCCCGGCCGGGATTTTTTCAGGGAAATGGAGGCGGTTCGGGCAAGAGGCGGCGGGCGTCACACAGTCGCCGATCAGGCGTCACCGAAAATCGCCAAATCGTCATGGAGGCGGCGCGAACAACGGCGCGTCAGGGCGTACAGTCCGGCAACCATATCAGGAGGAAGGAAATGGAAGATCGCTTAGCCGGTCCGCTGTTCAATCTGGATTCGCCCTTCAACGACCCTGTCCGCCACACCCTTTTTTCCATGGTCAGGCGCCCGCTGGCCAAAGTGCTCCGACTCGACACGCTGAACTCGCTCTACTCGGCCCTGCGGGCAGGGGAGTGCGGCGGCAGTTTCGTGGACAAGGCCATGGACCTGCTCGGGGTGCGCTTCTCGGTGGACGGCCAGCCCGTCAACCGTGTGCCGCGCACCGGGCCGCTGGTCGCGGTGTGCAACCATCCCTTCGGCGTGATCGAGGGGCTGCTGCTGGTGCGCATCCTGCGCGAGGTCCGCACGGACATCAAGATCATGGCCAACTTCATGCTCGGCATGATCCCGGAGATGGACGACCTGATCATCCGGGTGGACCCCTTTGGCGGGGCCGAGTCCTCGCGCAAGAACATTTCCGGGCTCAAGGCGTCCATGCGCTGGCTCAGGGACGGAGGCATGCTGGTGGTCTTTCCGGCGGGCGAGGTGTCCAGCCTGAAGGTCAAGAAGCGCCGCGTGGGCGACCCGAGCTGGAGCCCCATGATCGGGCGGATCATCCGCAAGACCGGGGCCGCGGCCCTGCCGGTATTTTTCGACGGGCGCAACTCCGGCCTGTTCCAGACCCTCGGGCTGATCCATCCCCGGCTGCGCACCGTGCTTCTGCCCCACGAGAACCTGAAACACGCCTCGCGCGACGTCATCGGCGTGCGCCTGGGCACGGTCATCGGCCAGGACAAGCTGGCCGAGCTCGACGGCGACCAGGGGGTGGTCGACTACCTGCGCTTCCGCACCTACCTTTTGCGCCGCGAGCGCAAGCCGCGTTTCCACTTCAAGGGGCGCGAGGCCAGGCGGCGCATGGACCCCATCGCCAATTCGCGCGGCAAGCACATCCTGGCCTCGGAAGTGGCCAGCCTGCCGGACGGGAACGTCCTGCTGCGCAACGGCGAGTTCACCGTGTTCCACGCCGGGGCCGACGAGATTCCCAGGCTGCTGCGCGAGATCGGCATCCGCCGCGAGGAGACCTTCCGCCTGGTGGGCGAGGGCACGGGGCGGGCCATGGACATCGACAAATTCGACGACACCTACCGCCACCTGGTGCTCTGGAACCACAAGGAGCGCGAGGTGGCCGGGGCGTACCGCTTCGCCCTGACCGACGAGATCATGGCCGAGAAGGGACCGGACGGACTGTACACCTCCACCCTGTTCAACTATCGTCCCGGCTTCCTGGAGGGTCTCGGCCCCGCCCTGGAGCTGGGCCGTTCCTTCGTGGTCCCCAAGTACCAGCGCAGCTACCAGCCGCTGCTGATGCTCTGGAAGGGGCTGGCCGAGTTCGTGGTCCGCAACCCGCGCTACTACCGGCTCTTCGGCTGCGTCTCCATCTCCAGCGAATACTCGGTGGTCGCCCGCGAACTCATCGTCGGCTTCATGGAGCGCCATTGTTCCCTGCCCGAGCTGGCCCGCATGGCCCTGCCCAAGCGGCCGCCCAAGGTCAAGCGCCTCAAGCGGCTGGACTTCTCCCTGCCCGCCGGGGTGTTCGACGACCCGGAGGACGTGGCCGACTTCGTGCGCGACGTGGAGGACGGCCGGTCCATCCCGGTGCTGCTCAAGCAGTACCTCAAGCTGGGCGGCAAGATCATCGGCTTCAACATGGATCCGGATTTCGGCAACTGCATGGACGGGCTCATCCTGGTGGACCTGCTCAAGTCCGACCCCAAGGTATTGTCCCGGTTCATGGGCCGCGACGGGGTGGCCCGCTTTCACGCCGCCAACCGCAGTGCGGTCGCCGAACCGGCCGGGCCTGTCCGGATGGGCGACGCGGCCGCCTGATCGGCCCGAGCGGCCGGACGGCATCCGCCCGGCCGCGTCGGGCTTGGCTTTCCGGCGCGAAGAGCATATGTTGCCCCATGCGCAAGAACCTGATTCTCCCGACCCTGCTGATCGTCGCCCTGGCCCTGTTCACCGGATGCAGGCAGGCCGAAGGCTCGTCGCCCGAAAAGGACACGCCCGCGCCCGCCTCGGCCGCCGCACAGGCCGATGAGGCCCAGGCCCCGGACGAACCCCGGGTGCCGGACGGCTGTGCGCCCGAGTTCCGTGCCCTGTTCGACAACGCGGTGGTGGAGCTGCACGGCGAGGGCACCCTGGACGTGGTCGTCGTCACCGACCCGCTTTGCTGGCACTGCCGCCTGGGCGACAAGCTGTTGCGGGAATATCCCGAGCTGTACGGCCGGTTGCGCCTCTCCTTTTTCCCGCGCCGCAGCTTCATCGGCTCGGACATGGCCGCCTGGGTCCTGGAGGACGCGGCGGGCACGGACCGTCTGGAGAAGCTGGCCCGGTACGCCTACGACGGCCTGAAGCAGCCCAAGACCGAGGACCTCATGGAGGCGCGCATGCTCGTCCTGGCCCAGTTCGCCAAGGCCTTCCCGGAACTGCTCGAGGGCACGACCATGGAGGAGCTGTACGTGCGCCTGCAAAAGGATCACGAGCCCCACGTGCAGGAAAGCGCCATGCTCGCCCGGGCCGCCCATCTGCCCGGCACGCCCATCCTGGTGGCCGGCGACAAGGTGGTCCTGGGCTTCGGACCGAGCGTCTGGCTCAAGGTCCTGGGCGAAGCCAGGATGTGCAAGTAGCCGTATCCCGGCCCGGTCCGCGCAAGGCGCGGCCGTAGCGCTTTGTCCGTTTCCCGCTTGCACTTGCTTGCAGGTTTTCCGGCATTCCCATAAAAGGAGGACCGTTGGTTCATCCGAGGAATTGCCGGGACGCCATGAAATATGCCATAACCACCGAGTATTCCCACATCTTTCATCCGCCATCCCCATCCGGGAAGGCGTGATGCCATACCCCCTGTTCCACTCACGAGACAAGGAGAGAGCCCCATGGCCGCTTCACATACCCCTTTGACTTCCCTGCGCCGCATGCGGTCCCTGGCCGCCATGCTGCTCGCTTTTGCCGGCCTGGCGCTGTTCGCCCTGCCGGGCGGCGCGTTGGCCGAGGCCCCGCCCGCCGAGCCCTTTGACTACGCCGTGCTCAAGGGCAGAGCCCGCGCACTGGCCGGGCAGCCCTACGTCGACCACGAGGGTGAGATTCCCCAGGCTGTCGCGGACATGAACTGGGACCAGTACCAGGCCATCCATTTCAACAAGGACCACGCCCTGTGGCGCGACCGGGATTCGAAATTTCAGGCCACGCTGTTCCATCCGGGCCTGTACTTCAAGCGGCCCGTGGCCATCTATGAGCTCGCGGACGGCAAGGCCGCGCGGGTTGCCTACGACGCCGGGCTGTTCGACTACGGCAAGTCCGGCCTCGATCCGGAAAAGCTGCCCGGGGACATGGGCTTCGCGGGCTTCCGTCTGCAGTTTTCCCCGGACTGGGTGCGCGACGTGGTCGCCTTCCTGGGCGCGAGCTATTTCCGCGCCGTGGGCAAGGAGATGCAGTACGGCCTGTCCGCGCGCGGCTTGGCCGTGGACACGGCCCTGCCCCGGCCCGAGGAGTTCCCGGTCTTCACCGCCTTCTGGCTGGAGCGCCCCCGTCCCGGCAGCGATACGGCCACGGTCTACGCGCTGCTTGATTCGCCCAGCGTCACCGGGGCCTACCGCTTCGGCATCACGCCTGGCGACCAGCTGACCATGCGCGTGGACGCGGCCCTGTATCCGCGCAAGCCCATTGAGCGGCTGGGCATCGCTCCGCTGACCAGCATGTTCATGGCCGGGGAGAACGACCGGCGCACGGGCTACGACTGGCGGCCCGAGATCCACGACTCGGACGGCCTGGCCTTGCACACCGGCACGGGCCAGTGGATCTGGCGGCCCCTGAACAACCCGCGCTCGCTGCGCTTCAACGCCTACATGGACGACAACCCCAAGGGGTTCGGCCTGTTGCAGCGCGACCAGAACTTCGACCACTACCAGGACGACGGCGTGTACTACGACAAGCGCCCCGGCCTGTGGGTGGCCCCGCGCGGCGACTGGGGCAAGGGCGCGGTGGAGCTGGTGGAGATTCCGGCCCTGGACGAGACCTTCGACAACATCGTGGCCTTCTGGCACCCCGCCGAACCCGTGGTCCCCGGCAAGGAAATGCTCTTCAGCTACGACCTCTACTGGGGCACGGCCTCGCCTGGTCCCGTGGAGCTGGCCCGCGTGGTCGACACCTTCACCGGCCTGGGCGGCGCGGTGGGCAAGCGGCGCACGCGCTACAGCAAGCGGTTCGTGGTCGACTTCGCGGGCGGCCCGCTGGCCGGTCTTGGCAGGGACGCCCGGGTCAAGGCCTCCATCAAGACCTCGGCGGGCGAGGTCGAGCTGGCCACGGTCCTGCCGCTTGATTCGGTCAACGGCTACCGCGTCCGCTTCGATCTGGTTCCGCCCGACGAGACCGAGAACCCGATCAACCTGCGCATGATCCTGACCTCGGGCGGCAAGACCCTGACCGAAACCTGGACCTACCAGTGGAGCCCGCCGCCCGCGGATGAGCGGGAGCTGCACAACGCCGGGCATCTGCAATAGGGCACCCGAGACAGGAAAAGAAAAAGGCCTCGTTAGAGGCCTTTTTTCATTTCAATCCATTTGTCCACTCGCGGCGGATCGTACTCGGCGAACAGGTCGATGAGTTCGCCGGGGTCCGGACTGGTCAGGACCATGCGCCGGTGGTCGGGCAGCAGGAAGCCCTCGGCGACCATGCGGTCCATGTGCTCGGTCAGGCAGGTGTAGTAGCCGTTCACGTCGAGCAGGCCGCACGGCTTGGCGTGGTAGCCGATCTGGCTCCAGGTCAGGACCTCGAAGAATTCCTCCAAGGTGCCGATGCCGCCGGGCAGGGTGATGAACGCGTCCGAGAAGTCGGCCATGAGCTGCTTGCGCTCGTGCATGGAGTTGACCACGTGGGACTCGGTCAGCCCCTGGTGGGCGATCTCCTTTTCGACCAGCCGCTTGGGGATGACCCCGATGGCCTCGCCTCCCGCCGCCAGGCAGGCGTCGGCCAACCGGCCCATGAGCCCGGTGGAGGACCCGCCGTAGACCAGGCCGATCCCGCGCCCGGCCAGCTCGCGGCCGACCGATTCGGCGGCGGACACGTAGGCCGGGTTGTTGCCCGGATTGGATCCCAGGTAGACGCAGATGCGTTTCAGTTCCCGGCTCATGACACCGCCTTCATGGCCTTGCGCAGGTCTTCCACGAACTCGTCGACCATCGCCTCGGTGGTGGCCCAGGAGGTCATCCAGCGCACGGTCTGGTCGTGTTCGTTCCAGACGTAGAAATAGTACTTCTTGAGCAGGATTTCCGTGGCCTCGGGCGGGATGTGGGCGAACAGGGAGTTGCAGTCCACGGTGCCCTTGATGGTCACGCCGTCGATGGCCCCGGCCTTTTCGGCCAGCCGTTTGGCCATGGCGTTGGCGTTACGCGCGTTTTTGAGCCACAGGTCGTCCTTGAGGTAGGCCTCCAGCTGGGCCGAGACGAAACGCATCTTGGAGACCAGTTGCATGGCCTGCTTGCGCAGGTAGGGGAATCCCTGGCCGATGTCCGGATTGAGAAAGATCACGGCCTCGCCCATGAGGCAGCCGTTCTTGGTCCCGCCGAACGAGATGAAGTCCACGTCGAGCGCGGTGGTCATGTCGAAGAAGGAGCAGTCCAGGGCCGCGCAGGCGTTGGCCAGGCGCGCGCCGTCCATGTGCACCAGCAGGTCGCGGTCGTGGGCGAACTCCACCAGGTCCTCGATCTCCTTCAATGTGTACAGCTTGCCCACCTCGGTGGGCTGGGTGATGGAGATGACCTTGGGCTGGGAGGCGTGCACGAAGCCGATGTGGCCGAGGTAGGGGGCGATCATACCGGGCGTGAGCTTGCCGTCCGGGGACGGGATGGGCACCAGCTTGATGCCGCCGAAGGCCTCGGGCGCGCCGCACTCGTCGTTGTTGATGTGGGCCTGCTCGGCGCAGAGCACCGAGTTGTAGGTGTGGGTCACGGAGCGCAGGCCGAGCACGTTGGCCGCCGTGCCGGTGGTCACGTAGTGGATGCGCGCCTGGGACCCGAAGAACTCCTTGAACACCTCGTCGGTGTGGATGGACAGTTCGTCGTCGCCGTAGGACTTGAGATGGCCCGTGTTGACCCGGACCACGGCCTCCATGACGGCCGGGTGGGCTCCGGAGTTGTTGTCGCTGGCAAAGGATTTCAAATCGCTCATTTCTTATCGCTCGTTTATTGGTCCAGTCCGAGGAACTCCCGGACCGCGTGGGTTTGCATAAGGTATTCGGCCAGGGTCGCGTAGCCCTTGGCCGTGGGATGGACATTGTCGTGGGCCGCCAGGGCCTTGGCGTAGGCGTCGGATTCCAGCAGGAAGCCGGTCACCGGGACGTGGGGCACGCCGAGTCGTTCGCATACGGACTCGAACCCCAGGGAAAGCTGGACGATGCGCTCGTTTTTGTCCTGGTCGGCCACGGGCATGGGGCCGATGAACAGGGTCGGGCCCAACGCCTTGGCCCCGGCCAGGATGGCCTCGGCGTTGTCGAAGGAGGTCTTGGCGGGCACGTCGTTGGAGATGTCGGCCACGCCGAAGGAGAAGACCAGCCGGGTGTTTTGGCCCGGCAGGAAGCGGCGCGTGACCTCCTCCTTCCAGCGGTCGCGAATCTTGGTCGTGGTGTTGGCGCGCACGCCGAGGTTGTACCAGGTCAGGTCCTGCCCGTGGCGCATCATGGCGGACGCGAGCCGCCCGGGCCAGCCCAGCCCTGCCTCGTCGCCGCAGCCCAGCGTCAGGGAATCGCCGATGAAAAAGGTGATCATGGTGCCCTCCTATTCCTTGATCCGCGCGGTGGCGGACGTGATGTCGATGGCGTAGGCGGCGGTCACGGGCAGATACTTTTCGTTGTAGGGCATGGTCCGGCCCGCGTACTTGAGGGTCAGCAGGTCCAGCGCGCGCATCTTCTCGTCGCCGGTAAGCAGGCGCGGCACGCCGCAGCCCATGACCGAGCGGAAACGGTAGCCCAGCTTGCAGGCGTTCTCGTCGCTGGTCTTGAAGCGCACGTCCACGGCGGCGGAAAAGGCCAGGGGCGCGCCCGAGTCGAGGCAGGCGGCCTTGCGGCCCTTTTTGCCCGAGTGGAGGAAGAGGGTGTCGCCCTGAACCGCGAAATTCACGGGCACACAGTACGGACCTTCGTCGTCGGCCAGGGCCAGCCAGACCACCTCGGCCTTGTCCAGGATGTCGGCCACCACGCTCTTGTCTTCGGTCACGCTCTTGCGCATCGCTTCCTCCGGTCTTTATTAAAAAGGGCAAACAGTCTAGTAATCACCCATGGACCCGATGGCAACCTCCGCACGTTCCATTTCCGTGATCATTCCGGTGTTCGGCGAGTCCGCGATCATCTCGCAAACCGTCCGGCAGGTGCGCGCGTCCGCTTCGGGCCGCCCGGTGGAGATCGTGGTGGCCGACGGCGGGCCGGGCCACGCGACCCTGGCCGCCCTGGGCGAACCGGACGTGATCGGGGTGCGCTGCCCGCCCGGCCGGGGCGTGCAGATGAACGCGGGCGCGGCCGTGGCCGGGGGCGGGGTCCTGCTCTTCCTGCACGCGGACACCCGGCTGCCCAAGAACTGGCCCGCAGCCGTGGACCGCGCTCTCCATGATGTCCGTGCCGGGGCCTTTTCCCTGGCCGTCGACTCCCCCCGCACCAGCCTGGCCGTGGTCGCCCGGTTCGCCAACCTGCGTTCGCGGTTCGAGCGCGTACCCTACGGCGACCAGGCCCCGTTCCTCGACGCCGCGCTGTTTCGCGAACTGGGCGGATTCGCGCCCATCCCGATCATGGAGGACGTGGACCTGTTCCGGCGGCTCAAGCGGCGGGGCGAGCCCATCGCCATCCTCAGGGAGCGCGTCCTGACCTCCCCCCGGCGCTGGGAGCGGGACGGCGTGGTCCGGCGGACCCTGGGCAACTGGCGGCTGCGGCTGTGCTACGCCCTGGGCGCCGCGCCCGAGGACCTGGCCCGCTCCTACAGGCCGGACCGGGAGGAGTGATGCGCGACTGCCTGCTGTTCTTCGTCCGGTATCCCGAGCCGGGCCGGGTCAAGACCCGGCTTATCGGCCCGGCCTCGCCCGCACTGGTGGCCGACTTCTATGCGGCCCTGGTCGGGGACGCGCTTTTTCGACTGAGCGGTGCCATCGGCGCGGACCTGTTTGTCTGTTTTACGCCCGCCGGGCGGGAGGAGGCCGCGCGCCGCTGGCTCGGCCCGGAACAACGTCTCCTGGCCCAGCGGGGCCAAGGGTTGGGCGAGCGCATGGCCAACGCGTTCCGGGATGCCTTTGCCCTGGGCTACGACCGGGCGGTTCTGACCGGCAGCGACATTCCCGGCCTGACGCCCGGAGTCGTCCGCCGGGGGCTCGACGCGCTTACGCCCGGGCGGGCTGCCCTTGGGCCTGCCGAGGACGGCGGCTACTATCTCGCGGGCTTCCATCGCGACGGGTTCGTCCCGGCCCTGTTCGACGAGGCGGAGTGGGGCGGCTCCGGGGTGTTTGCGCGTGCCCTGGAGCGGCTGACCGGGGCGGGCATGGAAACGGCCGAGCTCGACCGGCTGGCGGACCTGGACACCGTGGACGGCCTGCGGGCCCTGCTCGATTCGCCGGATTGTCCCCTGGCCGGGCGCGCCCTGGCCCTGGGCCGGCAGGTGGCCGGGCGCCGGCCTGAGAGGGGCAACCGGTAATATTAGCAGGGGAAAAAAGGGGAGGGTGTTGCCCTTGATGGGGATATCGGTATACTCGTACCAGTAATCCCAGACAGGAGCATCCCATGACCCGACCCGAGGACAGGCCGCTGCCCGTTCATTACGTACTCAGTTCCTTTGACAAGTTCTTCCGCATGGAGGCCGCGGGCGGGATAGCGCTCATGGTCTGCACCGTCGCGGCCCTGGTCTGGGCCAACTCGCCGTGGGCCGCGTCCTACGACGGGCTGTGGCAGACCCGGCTGACCGTGGGCGTGGGCGGCTGGGTCCTGTCCAAGCCCGCGCTGCTGTGGATCAACGACGGGCTCATGGCCATCTTCTTCTTCCTGGTCGGGCTGGAGATCAAGCGCGAACTGCTGGTGGGCGGACTGTCCACCCCCAGCCAGACCATCATGCCCGTGGCCGCGGCCGTGGGCGGCATGGCCGTGCCCGCGCTGATCTTCTTTGGCCTGAACGCGGGACACGAGTCCGTGGCTGGCTGGGGCATCCCCATGGCCACGGACATCGCCTTCGCGCTCGGCATCATGTCGCTGCTGGGCAGCCGGGTGCCCGTGGGGCTCAAGATATTCCTGACCGCCGTGGCCATCGTGGACGACATCGGGGCCATCCTGGTCATCGCCGTCTTCTACACCGCCTCCCTGAACCTGGCGGCCCTGCTCGCGGGGCTGGCCGGGCTGGCGCTCATGGCCGTGCTCAACCTGCGCTGGCGCATCCGTCATTCCATCCCCTACCTGGTCCTCGGGGTGGTGGTCTGGTTCGCCTTTCTCCTGTCCGGCATTCACGCGACCATCGCGGGCGTGCTGGCGGCCATGACCATCCCGGCCGGGACGCGCATGAACTGCGCCACCTTCGTCGAGGAACTGCGCGAGGCGGCCGAGGTCTTCGAGATGGCCGTCACCCCTGGCAAGAACGTGCTGACCAACAAGGAACAGCAGATGGCCCTGCACTCCATGGAGCACGCCTACGAGGCGGCCACCACGCCGCTGCAGAACATCGAGCACGCCCTGCACCCGTGGGTCTCGTTCTGCATCATGCCGGTCTTCGCCCTGGCCAACGCGGGCGTGGCCCTGGACGCGGAGGTCTTCCGCGAACTGCTCACCCCGGTTTCGCTCGGCGTGTTCGTCGGCCTGGTCGTGGGCAAGCAGGCCGGCGTGACCGGGGCGTGCTGGCTGGTCCACCGGCTCGGCCTGGCCGCCTTCCCGGACCGGACCACGTTGGTCCACCTGTGGGGCGCGGCCTGCCTGGCGGGCGTGGGCTTCACCATGTCCATCTTCATCGGCAACCTGGCGTTCGACGAGGGCACCTCCCTGGTGGCCCTGGCCAAGATCGCCATTCTGTTCGCCTCCCTGGTCTCCGGCGGGCTCGGCTATCTCGTCCTTCGGTACATGGCCCCGGAAGCGGCGGCGGACGATCCCGAAAACATCACGCAGGCCTGAGCCGCGCGTGAAGCAACGGCAAAGCCCCCGGCGAGGATCATCGTAGGGGGCTTTTTCCTTTTTGGTGCCGCGCGGCTATCGCACGGTGTAGATGGTCGTGGTTCCGGAGACCTCGTTGCCCACGATGAGCAAGGGGGTTCCGGTGTGGCTCTCGGCGGCGGGCACGAAGTGGATGCCCTCGGGGCCGAGGTCCCCGGCCGTGCCCTTTTCCGGGTCGCCCGAGAAGTCGCGGTCCAGGCGGTAGGTCGCGAACGAGGGGGCCTTGGGGTCGGTGATGTCGAAGACCATGATCCCGCCCATGCGCTCCAGGCCCACGAAGGCGTAGGTCCGGCCGTCGATGACGCCGATCTCGGCGGACTCGGGCTCGCACCCCTTGTCGTCGGAGCGGTTGTCGAACTTGTTCTCGTCGTTGGTGGTGTTGAACCAGTCGGCGTGGTCGCGGGCCAGGATGCGCTCGAACGCGTCGCCGGAGTCGAAGACCAGGTTGCCGTTTTCGTCCCATATGGAGAAGGAGCGGCCGCCGAAACCGACGATGCGGTCGTAGTCGCCGTCGCCGTCCGTGTCGGACAGGTCCGGGATGGTCTTGAGCCGTCCCAGTCCCTTTTCATCCTGCAACCCGGCTGCGTCGGGGAACGCCTTGGGATCGAGCCTGGCCTTGGCCAGCCGCTTCTCGTCGGCATAGTCGCCGTACTCGCGGGAGTCGCCCTCGTTGGCGGTGACGAAGTAGTTGCGCCCGTCCATGGCGAAGGCGGACAGGCCGTCAGGCATGTAGGCCGAGTACACGGGCCAGTGCTTCAGGTTGACCGCCTTGTCCTTGTCGCTGGCGTCCATGACCAGGCCGGACCAGTCCTTGAGGCCCAGCGCCAGGATTTTGGTTACCTTGGCCTGGGCCAGATCGACCACGGCCACGCTGTTGTTCTCCTGCAGGGTGACGAAGGCCAGCCTGGAGTCCGGGGACACTGCGACGTACTCGGGCTCCAGGTCCTGGGCCACGGTGGAGCCGGGGTGCGAGATGCGGATTCCCTGGGCCTGGAGGTGCTCCTTGAAAGGATTGAAGGCGGTGAACGTGACGTTGTGGTTCACGGCTTTGTCCAGGCCGCCGGAGATGTCGATGACCGAGACCGAGCCTTCAGGGTCCACCGAGTAGTCCTTGTTCGGCTCGCCCTCGCAGGCGGCCAGGATGTACCTGCCGTCGGGCGAGAAGGTGACCATGTCGGGCAGGGCGCCCACGCGGAATACCGCCAAGGGCCTGCCCGTGCGGTCCACCACGACCACACGGCCGGGGGCCTGCTTGGGATCGGCCTCCACGGCCACGCTATCATGCCGTCGTGGTAGGCCACGGAGTTGGCGCCCTTGCCGTACCGGGAAAAGTCGAAGCTGGTCTTTTTGACCGGCTTGCGGATGTCCGTGACGTCGAGCACGTCGATGACGTTCTTGTGGGCGTTGACCACGTAGACCTGCTTGCCTTCGGGGTCGTAGGCCACGATCTCGGCGGCGGATTCGTTGAAGATGCCGGAGGCATAGGTCCCGGCGGGCGTGAGTTCGAGAGCGAAGGCGTTGGCGGCCATGAGCAGGACGCTCAGGGCGGCGAAGAAGAGTCGTTGCATTCCATCCTCCTGGGCTGCGCTTGGGTTGGCGATCGGTGGAGGACCATAGCACCGTCCGATGACGGGACCGTGAATCGCGGGTGACGATTACATGGAGGCGGAAGCGGCTAGAAGTCGATCAGCCCCAACGGGTCCAGTTCCGAGACCTCCACGCGGACAAAGGTGGCCACGTCGAAGAAGAGGTCCGAGGTGATTTCGGTCAGCCGCCACCGGCTGCCCGTGCCGAACGAGTTCCACAGTTCGGTCTGGATGCCCTGGCGGACCTTGAAGGACACGGTGTCCACTTCGGGGTCGGATCCCTCCAGGTGGGTCTGCATGAGCGGCACCAGGCCGCAGGTGACGTGTTGCACGTCGATCGGTTCGGATTCCTTGGTCATGGCTATTTCCCTATGCAGAACGAGTCGAAGATGGAGTTGAGCACGTCACTGGCCGCGATCTCGCCGGTGATCCCGGCGAGCACGTCGCAGGCGGTTTCCAGACGCACGCTCAAGAGGTCGTAGGGGATTCCGGCGTCGGCATCGCCGCTCAGGTCGGCCAGTTCGCGGTCGGCCTTTGCCAGCACGGCGGCCTGGCGGGCATTGGGCGCGAGTTCGTCCGGATCGGGCTGGCCCGCTTCCTTGAGGATGCGCTCGCGGATGCGCGACGCCAGATGATCCAGACCCGCGCCGGTCTTGGCCGACACGGCCACGGTCTCGAAACCCAGATCGGCGAGCGGTGCGCCGTTGCTCTCGTCAAAACCGTCGAGGTCCGCCTTGTTCAGCACGGCCAGTCCCTTGTCCGGGCCGGTGCGCCGGGCGGCGTCCAGGGTGTCCCGGTCCACGCTTGCCGTGCCGTCCATGAGCAACAGGACCAGGTCGGCCCGGTCCATGAGCTCGCGGCCCATGGTCAGCCCGGCGGCCTCCACGGCGTCGTCCGTGGCCCGGATGCCCGCAGTATCGGCCAGCCGGATGGTCAGCCCGTCCAGATTCAGGGTCTCCTCCAGGTAGTCGCGGGTGGTCCCGGGCTGGTCCGTGACGATGGCCCGGTTGCGCCCGAGCAGCGCGTTCATC